>JANQII010000287.1 GCA_028282195.1 Prolixibacteraceae bacterium | reverse complement strand
ATTGGTTATGTTTTAAAGCACAATCTAAATTAATCCCATAATCGAGGTTTTGACATTTGCAATAAAAACCCCGGAAAAAAGACATATCGAGGTAAAACTTACACGTAAAAAAACGATCACCGGGATAAAGGTGTAACCCAGCCATTGCCATTTTTTTGCTATATCCAACATATTGGTAATGCGCTCAGTTGCCAGTTGTTCCCCAAGGCTCAGATAATACAAATCATCGGAGATGAAAAGGTAACTGACTGCAAATGCCGGTAAAACTGAAAAATAACAATTACAAAATAGTATGAGCAGACATTATAACTTTGCAAGCTTTTAATCATTGAGCCAACTCATTAATGTCCGCTTGAAGCTCTCTGCCTTAATATGATAATAATTGTACCAAAATAACAAATACCCCAACCCCAGAATAGAAATAATAATTATAATGGATAAGTTGGTATTAATATTCAAGCCCGTATAATAAAATAGATAAAATAAAAACAATACGGTCACCGCTATAAGAACTGAATGGTAAACGATCACTTTTTTTAAGCTCATCTCTAAAAATCCTGTAAGGATATTTCCGGATTTTAATTTATCAGTTATGCTAATTTCAGTATCTTTAGTAAATGTAACTGTTACTTCTTGTCTCAGTCCAAGATCAATAATAATCGACTTATCATTCTTTACATATTTATATTGAAACCTTTCCAGATTTTTTTCGATTTTATTTTTCATTATAGGGTTTATATGGATTTGTTTAAAGAAAGGATTCAACTTTTTACCCTATCCTTAAGAATATAGAAAAAGGAATTAACTCTGTTTCATTGTTACATAATACTATATCAATACATAAACGGAGAAGTGATTTCCACTTCACAGAATATCAGGATACATCCTATAGTAATAAGGAATATGCTACAAACAACATAATATAACAACACAACCCCATAAGGTTTTTGATTTTTTATCCAACCTGTGTAAAATAATTTGTCCAAATGTCTTATATTTAACAGAAACCCGCAAAAAGCGATAAAACCATAGATGATTGCAAATAATCCTCCCAAAAGGAATAAAAAATCATTCAATGCATAGATAGAAATAGTTATTAATATAGTTTGCATTATCTCAAAGATTGTGAAGTACCTTGTACCATACAAAGTATGAAAAGGTACTTCTTAATTATCTATTGGTACTAATATATACCTCCACTAACACAACCAATTGCTAACACACCAGCAGCCAACCACGGATTCCACATCGTCGCGATAACTGGAGTCAAACCTGCTCCTATCGCTCCTCCAAGACAACCCGACCAAGACCATCCACCACCTTGTACCTCTTCCATTTTTTCAAAACTCAATTCTTTCATAATAATTCGTTTTAAACGGTTAAAAACTTAATTTTGTGGAAAAATATAACCTTACATGGGCATGTACAATAAAATTACATACGTGTAAGGCTGGTCCATTGAAAGATGGAAAAGCTCCAACTCTTTGTCCCTGTTTAACGTTAAATTGTTCAAACAGGGCAGACCGCACCGGCAGGCCATACCCGGCAGATTTTCCAGACCGGCAGGGTGTACAAAACCCGGTGCGGCCTACTTCACGAAACGGTTGTATGTAAAATCAAACTTCATTATTAATCTTGATATTATCTATGATTATCAAATGAGTCCTGTTATTCTTAGCCACACATTCAATCCTTATTGCTATTCCTCTTACTTACAGATTAATAGGGCGGCTCATTGCAATTATAAAAACTTTCTTAAACAAACACAACATAAATTTATTACTTTGTATTTATAAAATCAAGATCACTACTTATAATTATTTTGGATTAAAATCATAAATAGCTGATTATTGGAAAAATAGACTGAACTATTCCTAACAATGTTTAATAACATTTTTTTGATCGTTTGCGAATTGAACATGTTGCTTTGATATGCTATTTTAATGTTTGTTTGTAAAAAACTATTCTTAAAAAATAATTCTTTATTATAAAGAAACACTTTGGTTTTCAGTTGGCTGGGATATTATTATCTTTGCACCGCTTTTGTTGTCGATAGCTATTTAAGGATTTGTATCTAACTAATAGTCATTTAGTTGTCAGGGATTGTCATTTGTTGTTATTCTTAGTTGTGATTATAAGGTCTAACATGAAATAAATGACTACCATTGACCATGAATGACAAAAGATAGTTGAAAAGTTTTTGGCGAAAAACAGAATCCTTATATCAATCGGCATAATAAAATGACTTAATAGCATGGCACACAAATCTGGTTTTGTAAATATCATTGGGAACCCAAATGTTGGGAAATCAACCATTATGAATGCCTTGGTTGGTGAGCGTTTGTCTATCATTACCAAGAAGATGCAAACTACCCGTCACCGAATTAAAGGTATCGTGAGTGGAGAGGATTTCCAGATCGTGTATTCAGACACTCCCGGCATTTTAAAACCGAATTACAAGCTTCAGGAATCGATGATGAAATTTGTAAACACAGCCCTGATTGATGCTGATGTGATTTTATACGTGACCGATGTAATTGAAAAGCCGGATAAAAACGAAGAATACCTGGAGAAAATCCGTAAGTCAAACGCACCTGTGGTTGTATTGATTAATAAAATCGATTTATCAAGCCAGGGAGACGTAATGAAACTTTACGAATACTGGAAAGATTTGCTTCCTGCAGCGGATGTTTGTGCAGTTTCAGCAACAGAGCGATTTAATGTTGCCCCAATCTTTGACCGAATAATTGAGCTGCTTCCTGAAGCTCCTCCTTATTTTGAAAAAGATGCCTTGACAGATCGTAATGAACGATTCTTCGTTTCTGAAATTATCCGTGAAAAGATTTTGCTTCGATATCAGAAAGAAATTCCTTATTCAGTTGAAGTTGAGGTTGAAGAATTCAAGGAAGAAGAAAAAATCATAAATATGAGGGCCGTAATTCACGTTGCCCGTGATAGCCAAAAAGGGATTCTTATCGGGCACCAGGGAACTGCACTTAAGAAAGTGGGAACTGAAGCCCGGAAAGATATGGAAGAGTTCTTTCAAAAGAAAGTATTTTTGCAGCTGTATGTAAAAGTATCCAAAGACTGGCGCGATAAAGACCGGTCATTAGATAACTTTGGTTATGAGATACAGTAATCACTAAGGCAAAAGAAGTAAAGTAAAAAAGAGAAAAGGATGAGCAATATAGTCGCTATAGTAGGAAGACCAAATGTAGGCAAATCAACACTGTTTAATCGCTTAACTGAAAGCAGGAAAGCCATTGTTAACGAAACGGCAGGGGTTACCCGTGATCGGAATTATGGGAAGTCTGTGTGGAATGGTGTCGATTTTTCGGTAATTGATACGGGTGGCTATGTCGTTAACTCTGATGATGTTTTTGAAGGTGAAATCCGCAAGCAGGTCCACCTGGCAATTGATGAAGCTGATGTAATTTTATTTGCGGTTGATGTTGAAGGCGGAATCACTGACCTGGATCAGGAAGTTGCACAAATCCTACGTCGGCAAGAGAAGCCGGTTTTTGTTACCGTAAACAAAGTTGACAACAATGCCCGTATTCTTGAAGCCCATGAATTTTATGGGTTGGGACTGGGTGATATTTATTGCATTTCGGCAATGAATGGTAGTGGTACCGGCGATTTGCTTGATGCTGTTATTGACAGTTTCCCTAAAAAAGATAAAGAAGAAGTTGAAGAAGGAATTCCCCGGTTTGCAGTGGTTGGGCGTCCAAATGTTGGCAAATCATCATTTATCAATTCATTGATTGGTGTTGAAAGAAACATTGTAACTGATGTTGCCGGAACTACCCGTGATTCAATTAATACCAGATACAACAAATACGGACATGATTTTTACCTGGTTGATACTGCCGGATTACGGAAAAAAGCCAAGGTAAATGAAGATGTTGAGTTTTACTCAGTCCTTCGTTCGGTCCGCACTATTGAAGAATCAGATGTAATCATGCTTCTGATTGATGCCACACGAGGTGTTGAAGCCCAGGATATGAATATTTTCAATCTGGCCCTTCGTAATAAAAAGGGAGTTGTAATTCTGGTTAACAAATGGGATTTAGTTGAAAAAGATAATGCATCGGTCAATAAATTTACGGAGCAGGTTCAGGAAAAGATTGCTCCGTTTACTGATGTGCCAATTATTTTCATGTCTGCTTTAACCAAACAGCGAATATTTAAAGCACTTGAAACTGCAGTTAAAGTTTTTGAAAACAGGAAACAACGACTGAAAACATCTGCTTTAAATGATGTGCTACTTGAAGCAATCGAGAAATACCCACCACCATCCGTTAAGGGGAAATACATCAAAATTAAGTACGTAACCCAGCTACCTAGCCCAACACCAACATTTGCGTTGTTTGCAAACTTGCCGCAATACATTAAGGATCCGTACCGCCGCTATATTGAAAATCAAATCAGGGACAACTTTGATTTTACAGGTGTTCCAATTCAAATCTTTTTCAGGAAGAAATAATCTTTCAACATTAAGCCATTATTATTATAGATTTAATTAATATGCTGTAGAGCATGTTTTTTGATTTTAAACGTATTTTTGCGCACTGATTAAAACTGGCGATACTGGATACTTGATTCTGGTTTCTGGATATCCAGCATCTAGTGACCAGTATCCAGAATCAAAAAAGAAAGTGTATGAAGTTTGATTTTAAATTTATCGATAAAAAGCAAGGTACAATCAAAGATGACATTTTATCAGGCCTGACAGTATCTCTTGCTTTAGTTCCCGAAGCAGTAGCGTTTGCCTTCGTAGCTGGGGTTTCCCCAATTGTTGGTCTTTACGGGGCTTTTATGATGGGCTTGATTACTTCGATATTCGGAGGCCGCCCGGGTATGATTTCGGGGGCAACCGGAGCGATGGCAGTAGTGATGGTCGCTTTGGTAAAACAAGGGAATGAGATGGGTGAAGCAATGGGCCTGCAATACTTGTTTGCAACCCTTATTCTGGTTGGAATAATTCAAATGAGCGCTGGATTCCTTCGCTTGGGTAAATTTATTCGCCTGGTGCCTCATTCCGTAATGATGGGCTTTGTAAATGGCCTAGCAATTGTGATTTTTCTTTCCCAGTTAAATATGTTTAAATCCGGAGGGGAATGGCTGAGTGGAACACCGCTTTACACCATGCTTGGATTGGTTGCCGGGACTATGTTGATCATGGCCGTTCTACCTAAAATCAGTAAGGCAATTCCTGCTGCTTTGGTCGGAATTCTAATTACATCCGCAGTCGTTATTTTGGGTGGCATAGAAACTGAAACCGTAAAATCGTTTATTCAGGCTGGTGGTGGAACTGGTATTAAGGCCGGTCTGCCAAACTTCAATATCCCAATTATTCCAATCAGTTTTGAAACCTTCAGGTTCATTTTTCCATATGCACTAATTCTGGCAGCAATTGGTTTGATTGAATCATTAATGACCATGAACCTGGTTGATGAATTGACCGAAACACGTGGAAGCGGCAACAGGGAATGTGTAGCGCAAGGTGCAGCCAACTTTGTAAATGGCTTCTTTGGTGGAATGGGAGGCTGTGCAATGATCGGTCAAAGTATTATCAATATCAAATCAGGTGGGCGAAACAGACTTTCTGGCATTGTTGCTGCCGTTTCATTGCTGGCATTCATTCTCTTTGCTTCTACTTATATTGAAATGGTTCCGATCGCCGCCTTAGTTGCAGTCATGTTTATGGTTGTTATTGGAACGTTTGCCTGGAGTACGTTCAAAATTATCGACAAAATCCCATTACCCGATGTAATTGTAATTGCCCTGGTCACAATTCTTACCGTAATTTTTGACCTGGCCATTGCGGTACTTGCCGGTGTAATCGTTTCGGCTTTAGTGTTTGCATGGGAAAATGCGATCCGCATCCGTGCCAGGAAGCGAATTGACGGGCATGGAATAAAACACTACGAAATTTATGGGCCACTATTCTTTGGTTCAACCACCTTATTCAATTCAAAATTTGATATACAGGATGATCCCGACGAAATAATCATTGATTTTCAGGACTCGAGAATTATGGATCAATCAGCTATAGAAGCAATCAACAAATTAGCTGAACGGTACCAAAAAGAAGGTAAAACAATTCACCTTCGACATTTGAGCAATGACTGTATTAAGCTAATTAAACGAGCTGAAAAGATTTGCGATGTAAACGTAGTAGAAGATCCAAACTACTTCGTTTCAATAGATAATTACAAGAAATTAATTGGCGAAACACCAAAATAGTTTTTGATATTGGTTTATTTGCCCGGCACACCACCGGGCTTTTTTGAAGCTGTTCACTCATCGGATGACTTTGTTAATAACCAACACTTTAGTCATCCGATGAGTTTCTTAACGAAACTTTATGAATGCACTACTAGTCCTGTAAGAATTGATTAAGCAAACCTCCTGACTCTTTGCGCTGGTTTCCACCACGTGGTGAAAGTTCTGCAATAAGCTTACGAATTGGCATGGATTGTAACCAAACTTTTCCGGTTCCTTTCAATGTTGCCAGGAAAATCCCTTCACCTCCGAATAACATGGAACGCAAACCACCAGCCTGCTCAATACTGAAATCAACCGAAGGTTCGTAAGCCACAATACAACCTGTATCAACCTTAAGAACTTCATTATTCAACTGTCTTTCAATTACAGTTCCGCCGGCATGAATAAAAGCGTTTCCATCACCACGTAGTTCCTGCATTATAAAACCTTCGCCACCAAAGAAACCTGCACCTAAACGCTTGTTGAATGTAATTGAGATTTTTGTGCCCATGGCAGCACATAAGAAAGCATCTTTCTGCACAATGATACGACCACCCATTTTAGATAATTCAATCGGGATGATTGTTCCCGGGTAAGGTGCTGAAAAAGCGACATGTTTTTTGCCCCATCCCTGGTTTGCAAAGTGAGTAAGGAAAAGAGACTCTCCAGTTATAAGCCTTGATCCAGCTGAAAGAAGTTTATCGAAAAAACCAGCACGAGGGTTTGATCCATCGCCAAGTTTGGCTTCAAAGCTAATTCCATCTTCCATATAAAGCATTGCACCGGCTTCGGCAATTACAACTTCACCAGGATCAAGCTCAACCTCTACCAGTTGTACATCGTGTCCAATAATTTTGTAGTCAATTTCGTGTGATTGCATGTTTTCTGTCTTTTAAATTCGTTCCTCAAGTTACAAAAATGCTTGAAGCGAGCAGTAAGTTTTCGATAAACAAACGATGTTGGGAGGTGAAAAGAGATTAATTTAAAAGTTAAACTTATGCGGTAATACCTTTATAGTTTGAAAATTGTTCTTGCAAATATTTTCAATCAAATCTCTATGTGTTTTTGGCATTCTCTCTCCAACAAAAATGTACTTCAATGATTTTTTATCAAACAACCTATAGCGATTAAATTCCAAAGGCTTCATCGGAAAAAAACGATTATCCTCTTTTATTTGTGAGATGATCCGGTATTCTTCTTCTTCTCTCCAATGTGAGGTTTTAGCAAAGAAATGATCTGTAGAATATATGATATCTCCTCTCTTATATAATTTAACTTTTGCTGAGCGAACACCTCTATATTTTATCTTACCGTCTTTTAACAAATCTTGTTTACTATTATTACTCTCACGAATGCTTTCCAAAAGTTTATCTTTATCAAATACGAAACACATCCCTTTTGCCTCATCCGCATAATGAGACCAAAGCAAATTATTCTCTGCGGTAAGAGAAAAACAGCAAATCCCAGAGTAGATATTTTGTAAATATTCAATAAGATATCGAAGAAATTCTTCTTTCTTTTCAGTACTTGCCCCATATAATTCTTTCATTTTATACTTTAGCTCATCATTATAAAACCAAGATTCTTTAATCATCTTTTTTGTTTCATTTGTAAAGTTCTCTGGCTTATTGATCTTTACTTTAAATCTACAATCCAAAGGATCATTTAGGTTCCTAGGTGAACTAAAGTATAAAGTGTTATTAACTAATATTTGTAATGAATTTGTATTAAAAGTACAGAATTTGAAAAGGTATTTCCCACTTTCAAAATCAGGCTTTGCTTTTTCAGTCATAATGAAATTGTTTAAACTAAAAGTAAATATCGGAAAAATGAGGAAAACGAATTTTCACCAAAGTTAATCTTAAAATACTCTACCTTTGCCCAACATGAATAATCAACGTGTAAATATCCCTGATCTAAAGAGTGAACTAATTTTTAAAACTTCACGCAGTAGTGGTCCCGGCGGACAAAATGTAAACAAAGTCAACACCCGGGTTGAGCTTCGTTTTAATATTTCTGAATCAAAGCTATTGAACAAAGAACAAAAACACATTTTACTAGTAAAATTGAAATCGAAGATAAGTCAGGATGGTTTTTTAATTGTTGTTAGTCAGAAAGAACGTTCTCAAATTTTAAATAAAGAAGAAGCGACTAAAAAGCTTTATTCAATCTTGTCAAAAGCACTAACACCTGTAAAAAAGAGAAAACCAACCCGGCCGACAAAAGTATCCGTTGAAAAACGAATTCAAACCAAAAAGCAACAAGGCGAAAAGAAAACAAGGAGAGGAAAGATTGATTTTTAAAAATTATTTATGAGAAAATTGAACCCGATAATATTATTAATTGTGATTTCAGCAATGATAGCCTGCAACTCAAAAAATCAAAAAATTAAACTGCAAACAGGCGATATCTTATTTCGTGAAGCAGTTTCAAGCAAATTATCAAAAGCAATAGATGAAGTCACTCAAACTGATTCGGCAACTCATTTTAGCCATATGGGTATCGTTGAAATTGTTAATGGAAAGCCAACTGTTTTACATGCCGGTACTGAAGAAGGTTCTTGCCGGGTTTCAATAGAAAAGTTTGCAAATCCTAATGGCGATTCAGCCCAGGTAGTTATTTACCGCTTGAAACCTGAATTTCAAGAAAGCATTCCTGCAGCTATTGAAAAGGCAAAAAACATGCTTGGGAAACCCTATAATTTCAGCTACGTTCTGTCAGACTCTGCTCATTATTGCTCTGAATTTGTATACCGTGCCTTTGAAGATGATTCTATTTTTGAGATGAACCCAATGACATTTATAGATCCCGAAACAGGAAGATTTCAAAAAACCTGGGTGAACTACTATCAAAAACTGGGAATTGAAATTCCTGAAGGACAGCCCGGGTGTAATCCTAACGGAATGGCAGCCTCAGAAAAATTGATTAAATTGGGCAATCTAAATAAATTTTATGGAGACTGAACTTTTACTTTCATTTATTGGAGCATCAATTTTACTTATTTTAATGCCGGGGCCAGACAACATTTTTGTGTTGACTGAAAGCCTCACGAAAGGTCAAAGAACCGGGGTATCGATTTCTTTAGGATTGACCTCTGGAATCGTGGTTCATACCATTGCTGCCGCAACCGGATTATCAATCATCATCCAGAAATCGGCTATCGCTTTTTCTATTATTAAATACCTGGGAGCAGCATACCTTCTTTTCCTGGCCTATAAATCTGCAAAAGAAAAACGCCCGGCTTTCGATTTAAACTTCAACAAGAATAATTCAAAGAAAAGTTTTTTTCAAATCTACCGAAAAGGGCTTTTAATGAATGTATTAAATCCAAAAGTAGCTCTGTTTTTTATTGCCTTTTTTCCTCAGTTTGTTAGCAAAGACGGATTTAATGTAATTACACAAATGCTGTTACTTGGTGGAATATTTATGGTTTTTACAGTTTTAATCTTCAGTTCCATTGCTTTACTTTCCGGACGCTTGTCAAGCTTTCTGAACAATTCTAAATTCTGGGAAGTTACGAAATGGAGTAAAGTTGCAGTATTATCAATTTTAGGGATAACCCTCGCCTTGGCAAAGAAATAAAAATCAACGCGAACTATTTGCACTAAAAAAGAGGTTGTCCCAAAAGTTAACTTAACCGCTAAGTATTTTAAGGAACCGCAAAAGACACAAAGAGTCAATCCTTTCTTTATCAGATCCTTAGTGTTCTTTGCGTAATCTTATGCGTTCTTCGCGGTTTGAATTTTATTCTTTTGGGACAGCCTCTTGTAAATATCGGGTACTAATTTCTTTACAAAATCAACATGGCGTCACCATAGGTTCCAAAACGATAACCCTCTTTAATTGCAACCTGGTAGGCATCCATTACTAAATCATAACCTCCAAAACCAGCAACCATCATCAATAGGGTTGACATCGGAAGGTGAAAGTTGGTGATCATCCGGTTAGCTACACTAAATTCGTATGGAGGGAAGATAAATTTGTTCGTCCAACCTTCAAAAGGCTTTAAATGCCCTTGCGTAGATACTGAACTTTCCAAAGTACGCATAACAGTTGTACCAACTGCACAAACGTTCTTCTTTATATTCTTCGCATTATTAACAATATCGCAAGCTTCATCTTTGATCCAAATTTGCTCTGAATCCATTTTGTGCTTGGTCAAATCCTCAACATCTACACTACGGAAGTTTCCTAAGCCAACATGTAAGGTTACATAGCTAAAGTCAACCCCAATAATTTCCAAACGCTTTAACAATTCGCGGCTAAAGTGCAAACCTGCAGTAGGGGCTGCAACAGCACCCTCATGTTTGGCAAAAATAGTTTGGTAACGATCTTTATCTTCCGGCTCTACAGGACGTTGAATAAACTTAGGGAGAGGTGTTTCCCCCAATCCATAAAGTGTTTTCTTAAATTCATCATATGGCCCGTCAAACAAGAATCGTAATGTACGCCCTCTTGAAGTTGTATTATCAATCACTTCAGCAACTAATAAATCATCTTCGCCAAAATAAAGCTTATTCCCAATACGAATTTTTCTGGCCGGGTCAACCAATACATCCCAAAGACGCTGTTCGCGGTTCAGTTCACGAAGAAGAAAAACTTCAATCTCAGCACCCGTTTTTTCTTTATTCCCATACAAACGGGCCGGAAAAACCTTAGTGTCATTGAACACCATCACATCTTTATCGTTGAAATATTCAACAATATCCTTAAACACCTTATGCTCTATCCCCTTCGTTTGGCGATTCAACACCATCAACTTCGATTCATCACGGTTATCAGCCGGATGAAGAGCAATCAATTCTTCCGGTAATTTGTATTTAAACTTTGATAATTTCATAAAAGAAAAATTAATACGGTACGTTATTTCAAAGTCACCTTGTACGTGACAATATTCAATTAGTTACAAACTCTTTACTATTTTTTAGAAAAAATTCTGCAGAAAAGGCATCTTCCAACCTATAATCCCCGATCCGCGTACGTTTCAGCCCAATCAAATATGCCCCGGAGTTTAAAGATTTTCCAATATCCCTTGCCAACGAACGGATATATGTTCCTTTGCTACAAACCACCCGGATTGCAATTTCAGTTTGTGAGAAGCGAATCAATTCAATTTCAGAAATGGTGATTGTCCTGGACCTCAATTTAACATCTTCGCCTTTACGGGCGTGATGATAAGCTCTTTTTCCATCAACTTTTACAGCACTAAAAACAGGAGGTACCTGATCTGTTTCACCTACAAATTCTTTTAATACTTCTTCTACAATTGACCGGGTAATATGAATCGTTTCAAATTGTTTATCTTCATCTGTTTCCAAATCAAATGACGGGGTTGTCGCTCCTAATTTCAAAGTAGCAATATATTCCTTCTCCCCAGCCTGCAAACTTTCAATCTGTTTGGTTGCCTTGCCCGTACACAAAATCATCAGCCCGGTTGCCTTCGGGTCAAGTGTCCCTGCATGCCCGACTTTTAATTTTTTTATGCCCATGGTACGGCACAAGTTATTGCGTATTTTTTGCACCAGGTCAAACGAAGTCCAGTCAAGCTCTTTATTGAAAAGCAAGATTTCCCCCTTTTGAAAGTCATACTTTTTGGGTTGCTCCCCCATTAATAAATGATTTTGAATGTATTGCCTGAACTATTCAGTCCTGTTTTTCAGCCCGCAAAGATAGCAATTAAGCCAATAACAAGACAATATGCGGCGAAATAAATTAACTTCTTCTCTTTTACGATACGAATCATCCATTTGCAGGCCAGCAATCCAGAAACGAATGCTGCCACAAAACCGACTAACAACGGGATAAAACCAATGCTTACATCATCCTTCAATTCTCCACTAAAAATATCAACCATGTTTGCCCCAATAATTGGTATCAGTACCATCAAAAAAGAAAAGCGGGCCATATCTTTTTTCTTTTTGCCAAGAAGCAAACCACTGGCAATGGTAAATCCACTTCTGGAAATTCCCGGCATTACAGCCATGGCTTGTGCAACACCAATTATAATAGCATCTTTAAATTTGATTTTTGATTTCCCTGATTGTGCAAAGTTTGTAAAAGACAACAGAAGTGCTGTAAAAATTAGCATCAACCCAACCATAAAAAGATTGCCGTTATACAAACTTTCAATTTCGGGCCGAAAGAATATCCCAAATACTGTTACCGGCAAGGCTGAAACCAAAAGCATAGCTACATAACGGGTCTCATAATTCCATTTAAATTCCAGCAAGCCCTTTACAAGCTGAATAATATCTTTCCGGAAAACGACAAGGGTACTCAATACTGTCGCACCATGAACGACAACTGCAAAAAGTAAGCTATTCTTATTTTCAACCCCTAATAAAGCATGACCAAGTTCAAGGTGGCCACTGGAACTGACTGGCAAGAATTCGGTTAAACCTTGTAAAATTCCTAAAATTAAGGCTTGAAGGGTGCTCATCTATTCCTTATCAGATTTTGGTTTTTTCATGATCGCATATATCTCAAAAAGAAAACCAAACAAAACCACCATTGGGGCAAGTGTTATTCTCCTGAAACTAAAAATTTCAGGATTAAAAACGGATGGATCTTCGCTTTTACCACCAATCATCAAAATAAAACCAACTACAATAATTGCAAAACCGATAAGAAGTAGTTTATAATTTTCTTTGCCCAACGCAAAGATTTGATTGTCTGTTTCTTGTTTTTTATTTGACATAGCCACTCAAAATTTCCGTAAAGTTAACAAATTGAGGACAAACCCAAAGTTTCAAAATTAAGTACACATTAACTCATCTTTATTTTAATAAAATAACTCATTAAACCGGAGCCTGAGAAACTTGTTAACAGATAAATGGGTTGAAATCCAGGTAATAGTTACCCCAAAAGAAATAACAACCCCAAAGGTTAGCCCAATAGTCTCAAGTTGTTGAAAATCAAAAATCCCTTTAAATTCTTCTTTGTACGAAACGACCAATATAAGCAGGGCCAGGTTTGCGATCATTGCCGAAAGCAAGCCCAAAACAGTACTTCTTAAAACAAAGGGCCTTCGAATAAATGACCGGGTGGCCCCAACGAGTTTCATCGTATTAATAATGAAACGCTGAGAATAAATTGAAATTCGAATGGTGTTATTTATCAAAGTAGAGAAAATAAACAGGAGTAGTGCAGAAAAAACAAGTAAAAAGAAGCTTATCTTTTTAACGTTCTCATTGATGATTTGAACCAGGTCCCGCTGATAATAAACCTCTTTGACTTCCTGATTTGTGAGAAAATTTTGTTCAAGTATGGCGATGGTATCCTGATGCATATATGCTGCATGGAGTCTGACTTCAATGGAAGAAAGTAATGGATTGAAGCCCAAAAATCCAATGAAGTCTTCACCAAGATCTTTCGTTAACTGAGCAGCTGCTTCATCCTTGTCAACATATTCCGTTGATTTGACATATTTGCTGGCATTTAATGTTTTTTGTAAACGAAGAATATCAACATCTCTTATATTGTCTTGTAACATTAGAGTAAACCCAACATGCTCACGGACATACTCTGAAAGCCGACCGGCATTTAATACCAGCAATGACAATACCCCAAGCAAAAACAAAACCAACGTTATGCTGATGGTCGTTGTTAAATACGACTTAAAAAGTCTTCGTTTAAGCCTCGCTGGTTGCTTCTTCTTCATTTTTTCTGTTTATAAACTTTCGAATTTCCAATCCAACAACAGCTAATGCCGCGAGCAACAAAATTAAGGAACCAGCTAGCGATACCTTATTACCCATGTAGTATGATTGTGGTTCAAATTTAAACTCAACCGTATGCTCCCCCACAGGAATTGGCAATGCCCTAAGCAAATAGTTTACCCTTAAATGTTCAACTTCTTCGCCATCAATGAAGGCTTTCCACCCTTTTGGATAATAAATTTCGGAAAATACAGCCAGCGGATTGCCTGAATCAACATTCGCTTTGTAGGTCAGGTGATTTGGCTTATAGTCCAATAGTTTAATTGTGGGCTGACTTCCGTTTGCAAACTCAACTTCACTAACTATTTCAGAGAATTTTTGATCAACAATCGCTTCTTCTGCAGGATCAAAGTCATCAAGGGCATCTATTTCCTCATCCGGATTTTCAACCATCTTAATTCCGTTAACAAACCACGCATTACCCAAAGCATTCATATTGTAAAGAGGTGCTGCTTCAGGATTGAAAATAATGTATCGTGAATTCATCATGTTGGTTACATTCAACCCATAAAAAACAGAATCGAGACTACTTTCACTACTCAATTTTTGAAGTCGTTGCCCAATCTTCCCCATTTCAACTACAATATGTTGCTCAATCACTTCCTGGTAACGTTGCATTTTAGCCCCATGATATCCACCAATTGATTTGTGGAAATAAGAGGTTGCCGGATCACTGAATGGATTACCTGTGATATTCATTACCCGGTAATTCGGATCAGTATCTTTTAAAATCTCCTGATTTGCCTTCGTTGGGACGTAAGGACTTTCAACTTTCTTTTTAGACTGGAAATTATCCTTGTTCAGATACTTCTTATTGATTGGCCACAGATCAATAAAAATCAATGCAATCCAAACCAACAAAGCATATTGAGCTTTAATTTTTTGCTTAACAAATAGCCAGATTGTTCCAGCCGCAAGCGCAACAAAAATAAATGTTCGTAAAGCATCCGATCGAAGGACCATTTTCCGGTCTGCCAATAGAGCCTGAATCAATTCAGCAGGCCAACCTGACTGTGCCAGGCGAGCATCCATTTCGCTGGTAAAATTACCGGCAAGTCCAGGTAACAAAACGAAAACAAATGCCAATCCACCAACAATCAGAAATGAATATTTTAAGCCGGAAAGAAGTTTTTTCCTATCCAATTCTTTACTCATCAACTCTCGAATTGCAAGCACACCAAGTAATGCCATTGAGAATTGCTGAATGACAATTATATTTTTAACATCCCTGAATTTGTTATACGCAGGGAAATAATCAATCAAAAAGTCTGCAAGTTGTGGAAAATTTTTCCCTAAAGACAGTAAGAAGGATAGCAAAACAACAATTCCAATCCACCATTTATCTTTTCCTTTGACAACAAACAAGCCGAATACAAAAAGGAAACAAAGCACTGCCCCAAAATAAAATGGGGCTTCAGAAATCGGCTGACTACCCCAATACAAAGGTAAACCTGAACTAATTCTTTTAGCATTTGCCTTTCCGCTAGTTTTTTCAATTATTTTATAAACCTCTGACTTTTCGCCCAGCGATTCCCGCATGCCACCCCCTTTAAACCGGGGAATAAATGCAGTCATCGCTTCGCCCCAATCATAACTGTAAGAAAGGATATAACTTTTATCCAGGCCTGAAGTTTTATCTTCTTCTTTTGTTGTTAGTTCTGATTTTCCGCGCATAGAATATTTGCCGTATTCAACGGTAGTATACAAGCGGCTAAAGTTTGCCCCAACAGCAAGAATAGCAGCCAAAATCAACATTACAGAGGCTTTGATGAACTTTGGGAGCATGTGTTCCCGAATAGCAAAAACCAAATAAGTTATTCCCAAAACAACAACCAAGATGGCCGCATAATAAGTCATTTGCGGGTGATTGGCACTAAGCATCCATGCCAAGCCAATTCCGGCAATAATGCTTCCTTTTATACAATTCTTTTGATATGCCAGAATTATTCCCCCAACCAATAACGGCATATATGCCAGGGTATGAACTTTAGTCATGTGCCCGGTACTCATCAGAATAAAAAGAACTGAAAAGAAACCATAAGCGAGTGCCCCTCCAAAACTTATCCATGGATTAATTCCTAACATCAGACACAAGGCAAAAAAGAATATAAAATGAAGGATCATGTAACGAACCGGCTGAGGAATAACATTTGCTGCCCTTTGAATTTTTGACAGGATATTTCCAGGGTATTTTAGTGAAATCAAATAGGATGGCATCCCCCCAAACATACTGTTTGTCCAGAGTGTTTCTTCGCCCGTTGCTTCACGGTGATCAACAATTTCTTTCGCCATTCCCTGAAAGTTCCTGACATCATGAGCCAGCAAACTTTTGCCCTCTAAAACAGGTGACATATAAGCGAACGCAATAACTATAAAAAGAACAATGGGAATTAGGTATGAAAATATTCTCCGGGAGTTGATCGATTTCTTCATAAAAAGAATGCCATTAAATGTTTATGTTTACAGATCACTACAAAAATAATTCATTTTAAATCATATACTAATATTTATCAACTATCAATTAAATGTTGAACAGGGAGCTACTACTTTAAGGTTCACAGAGTATTAACCCTAATATCTCCGGAGGTATGATAGTGAAAACACCAGGGTTATAGCCCTAAGAAGTCTGGAGCTATGACTGCAGGCATACTAATAAGTTTTTGAGTAGTTTGTTATCTCTTTTTTTACAGCCTTTATGCAATCTATTTCCCTTCTTAGTAATTGTTAGGGAATTGTTTTTTAGAATTATTATAGTGTTTTTTTGGTAGGCAAGGCGAATTTGAGCGTCCCGATGGCTCGGGATAAGGAAAATTCAACGCAGCAACCGAAACCAGCCTGCCGGCTGGCAGGTAAGACGCATAATAAAATAACGTGAGTTTTGGGTTGATCTTAACATTCTACAAAATAACCATGGCCCCAAGTCACCCCTTAGCGGACTTTCCGATAAAAACTTTGCGCACTTCGCGGTTAAATCATCCAATGAAAACCAATGAAATAAATAAATATGAATTTATCAATGCCAAATAAATAAACCGCAAAGGATCATAAGAGTCCGAGGCGCGAGCAGGGATCAATACAAATAAATACCACAAACCACTGAAAAACAATTTATTAAATCCAAAACTCACGTTAAAATAAAAGGATAAATTCCTAACAGTTACTTATAGCCTGTCCTTTCAACAAATTTATATATACCTCCAAAACAAGTTGGGATGTTGCTGTACGGGTTTGTTCATTAATGACTTTGAAAAATAAGCGTATTTGTCGTAAATTTACGACTCGTAAAAAAACGACTCGTAATTTTGCGAAATGAAATATTCTGACAAAAGTGTCATGGAAAAACACATCAAAAATCCATTCCAGTTTGGAACAATTGTAAAAGGAAGTAACTTTTACAATCGTAAAAAAGAGCTTCTGGAACTTAGTAATTTATGCGAATCAAGATTTTCAACTCTTGATTCGCATAAATTGTATATTTGGTAAAAACTTGAAGCAATGCATAGCTTGATAAAAAATAAACTTAGCGAGGTAATACATCTATGTAAAATATATGATGTGAAGACCTTGTATGTATTTGGTTCTGCGTGCACTGATCAATTTAATGAATCAAGCGATATCGATATTCTGGTTTCGTTTAAAGACATTTCTATTGAAAAATATACTGACAACTACTTTGAGTTGCATTATAAGTTAAATGAACTTTTCAATAAGAAAGTTGATCTGCTTACCGAGAACTCCTTATCGAATCCATATTTTATTGAAAGCATAGAAGAAACCAAAGAGTTATTGTATGCAGCGTGAAATTTTAAAGTACTTGCACGATATCAAGGTATCCATCGATTCAATTTATGATTACCTTGGGAGCAAAAGGGATTTCAATGATTATAAGGCAAATAAGTTACTTCGTCGTAGAGCTGAAAGAGAACTTGAAATTATTGGTGAAGCAACAAACCGGATTCTGAAAATTAATCCTGACATTGAGATATCTGATGCCAGGCGAATTGTTGATTTGAGAAATTGGGTAATTCATGGATACGATAAGATTGACGATGTTATTGTTTGGGGAATAGTATCAAAAGATGTTCCCAAACTCAAAATTCAGGTCGAAGCATTACTAACGTCTTAGTTTTTGTAAATCAATTCAAAATATGGGCATCATTCAAAGGCAAACAATAAAAGGTTCTATATACTCGTACCTGGGTGTTATTGTTGGCTTTTTGGCTACCGGTATTATTATGCCCAACATACTTCTTGAAGAAGAAATAGGTCTGGTTAGTATTCTGGTTGCAATTTCTGCTATTTATGCCCAGTTTTCCAGTTTAGGTTTTGGATCGGTTGCAACAAGGCTTTTCCCTTATTTCAGAAATTCAGATAAAAACCATCATGGATTTGCTTTCCTTACAATTGCAGTTGGTTTAATTGGATTTATTTTGGCATTTGCTGTCTTTTTTATTTTGAAGCCATACCTGATTGAAAATAACATTGAAAAATCTCCTTTGCTGGTAGACTATATTTGGTTTTTAGTTCCACTTATTTTCTTTAGGGGATTCTTTCTTTTACTTGACAACTATAACAAAGTTCTTTACGATGCAACTACCGGGACTTTTTTAAGTGATTTTGCCTATCGATTTATCAATCTGATCTTATTGGGTGCTTATTTCCTGGATTGGATCAACTTCTTTGGGTATGTCGTTGGTTATACTTTTGCGCTTTGTTTTCCAGCCATTTACCTTGCGATTCTACTCATTGCAAGAGGTCAGTTAAACTTAAAACCGCAATTAAATTTCATCAGCAAATCTTTCCGAAAAGAAATAATTACGGTTGCTGCTTTCGGAATAATAGGTGGTTTAAGCGGTGTAGCTTTACAGGCCATTGATAAAATCATGGTAAATGGTTTCCTGGACTTAAGTCATACCGGAATTTATACGATTAGCTTTTTTTTCGGAACAATTATCCTTATCCCCAACCGTGCTTTGGCAAAAATATCTTCTCCAATTATTGCTGATGCATGGAAAGAAAATGATACCAAAACCATTAACACCATTTACTATCAAAGCAGCATCAACCAATTTATAGCTGGATGTTTTCTCTTTATATTATTGATTGCAAATCTGCATAATGTATTTCAGATTCTGCCTGAGGAATATGCAAATGGAAGTATGGTAATTTTGTATATATCGCTTGGGAATTTGATTACAGTTTCTTCCGGTGTCAGCCTTCAGATTTTGGGAACTTCAATTAAATACAAAGTATTAACATACCAGCTCTCAATCCTGATTATCCTTGCGGTTATAACAAACCTGGTTTTTATACCAATCATGGGAATTGATGGTGCTGCATTAGCATCGCTTATATCGATGGGGATTTATACTGTAATCCGAATTATCTACCTGAAAAGTAAAATGAATTTATTCCCCTATAAAAGCAAACATTTGGTTTTAATAGTGATTTCAGCTGTTGCGTTCCTTTCAAACTATATCATCCCAACTTTCTCAAACTGGATGATTGATCTTCTTCTGAGAAGTATTGTTATAAGTGTTGTTTTTGGTGTGGGTGTATTGATTTTTAGGATATCGGAAAATTTAAACAAAATGATTGGTCAGTTTTTACAAAAAACTATCGGAAATAATGAAAGGCCAACAAAAGATTAAGCTTTTATAATATTGCTAATTTTCTCAAGATTATCTTTCGTTACAGCATACAGTTTCTCTTGTTCACTTATTAACTGATTAGAAACCTGTTCATCATTATTCATGATGTATTCAAATTTTTCAATAATATCATTATAAACATTCTCAGATTCTGATACATCAATAAACAATTCCATCATATCAATATCTTCCAAAAACCACTTCATTTTACGATGTGTACCTAAAGTAATTATTTTAGTATTTACCCCAAATGGAATCATCTGTGCATGTCCGCGCATACCAAAAACCACTTCCATCTTACTATAAAAGTCAAAAATCTCATTGGGAAGCATATGTTGCAACCTAACTGTTGTATATTTTAAACCGACCCTGTCAAAAACTATTTCAGCTTTTTCATCAACAGTCAAATGACAAACATTATAAATATTATACGAATAATTTTCAATCGTCTTTAAAGCTATAGCTATTGAGTACAGCTTATCGTATATCCCATCTCCAAATCTTCTTTCGTACCGGTCAAATGCAATATTAACTGCTATGTTTTTGGTCTTCTTCTTTGCTTTAATATTGCTGAAGTTCTTTCTTATAACTGTTGTAGGACAAGGCTGGTAAGATATTTTATCTGATAACGATTTGTCAGTAAGCAAATCCTTGATTGCATTTATACTCCCTTTGTTTCGTATGCCAACGAAATCAGCTTTTTTGATAATGCAATTAAGGCTATCTACAAATAATTCATTGGGGGATTGCCCCGGGAAATAATTATAACCAATGGCATATAATAGAACTTTTGAATCAATTTGATCAATTTGAGATTTGCTGATTGCCCATTGCCAACCCGATATTGAATTCTTATTCGTATCTGGGAGAAATAATCCGCCACCCCCAACTAGCAATGCATCAGATTCGTTTATATCACGAATAAGTTTTTCATTAACTTCATTAGCAACGCTTTGAATATTAAAATTTGAACTTACCTCACTCTTTATTGTATTTCTAACACAATTTGAAAGCACAATGTCCCCTGCATTATTTCCCCATCCTTTGAAATTTGTTATGTGAGTAATTCTTTGTTTTCCGGTTCCATTTTCTTTTTTCAGGTAATTGTGTTCCTTAATCTTGTACAAACCAAATTTAACACTTCGCTTCATTCGAAATTTGAAAAGTTTTCGTTCAATTAAAAACTGAATAATCAATCTTCTCAAACTATTGATCTTTTCATAACTCTTAAATTGCGGCGTCAAAAAAACTAAACCTGAAATAAAACTTTGTTTAATCTTTTCAAAAAGTAATTGTGTCTTTTTCAAATTACTTTTAATTGGTTTTTCAGCAATAACAGAAAGACCTCCTCCACGATATGATATTTTAACTTTTGAAAACGAAGTTGAAAGTAACTGATAAATTGAAGTAGAACTGAAATAATGAATATGTGGTTCCCATATCATCTGCTGTTTGTTCCCATATTCAGATATTTCTTGCGAAGGACATTCTAAAAATAAGATTCCATTATGAGTCAAGAGTGAACAAATTTTCTCAATAAATAGGATTGGATCTTTTACATGTTCTACCACATGAAAAGAAAAAATCTGATCATATTTTTGATCACTTTCATATCTTTCCAGAGAGCTATTGACCTGTGCAAAACCATATTGTTTTACTGAATGATCACAATAATGTGGATCGGGTTCTATGCCATTGGCTTGAATTCCATACAACTTTAGCAAATGGACAAAAGAACCAATTGAACTTCCAATCTCAAGTGCCTTAGATTCTTTTTTTAAAAGAGGTTTGTAAAAATTAAATCGTTTAAATGCTATATCATCTAAATTCTTAATCTTTTTGTCACCGGGAACTATTTCACTTTCACGTGCAATTTTTGTGAATTTTCCATCAGAATAGATGTCTTCATAATTTTCAATATCCTGAAATAAATGTCCACATTTACTACACCTATTTAAAGTTAAAAGATTTTCGTTCCTCGAATTATATTTCTTTTCGCTAGTTGGGGATTTACATACAACACATTCAATCATAGAGCCCAGTATTTATTTACTAACTCACGCACAGCACCCTTCCCTCCTTTAGTTTCCAATTCGACTATCCCCGGAATCGACTTCACTTCTGCTCTTGCATTTGCAGGACAAGCTGCTATCCCTACTTCACGGAGAACTTCCAGGTCATTGATATCATCGCCAATGTATGCAAGCTGACTGAACGAAATTCCTAACTCTTTTACAAGCCCTTCAAGGACTTCTAATTTATTTTTAACTCCATGGAAGTGATAATCAAGTTTCAGTTTTTCGGCTCTTCTACGGTTCAATTCACAATCTTCAGAAGTTATAATCCCGACTTTTATCCCTTTTTCTTTTAGCAATCTAAAAGCCATACCATCGTACGTGCTGAACTTTTTTAACTCATCTCCTTTTTCAGAATAATACATTCCTGCATCGGTTAATACCCCATCAACATCGGAAAGGAACAATTTAATTTGGGAAGGGTCAGCATTAAGTTCGCTCTTTTTAAACTTTTGCATTACTATTTCGCCCATCAACCAATCTTCATCTTCGTCCAACTCTAAACTGGTATATTCCGGCATTTCGTAAAGACTTATTTTACCATTTAACCTGTTATTTGATTGTAAAATGTTCTTAACTTTTGAAATATAAAAAGCTCCATTTTCTATCAATATCCCTTCAAAATCCTGCCGGCGTGGCCTGTTTTTGTAATCGTAGTTCAACGGTGTGCCATTAGAATTCCAGAAAAAACGTTTTTGTCGGGCAACTGAAAGTAAACTATCTGCCTTTTCCTGTTTAAACTGTTTGATGGCACTTTCAAAATCAGTATTTTGGGTAAAGGGTGAAGTAGCTTGGACAAGTAAAAAAATATCTTCACTTAAAGGTTTTTCTTTTTCAAAAAACTCAAACATCACTGATTCTGTTGAAGCACTATCTGATGCATTTTCAGGACTACGCCTGAAAACTTTAAGTTTATCAAAACCAAATCCATCAGCAATTCTTGCTATATCATCGCCATCGGTAGCCAGATAAATCCCGTCAACTGAATTACAGTCCTGCAAAGCCTTAAGCACCCAAAATATAAGAGGTTTTGAGTTGAATAGCTTAATATTCTTATTTTTTATTCCTTTGCTTCCGGCACGGGCAGGAACAAATGCAATTACACTCATCTTTTTTGATATTTAAGTTTCGCTCGCTGAGGTTCTTCTATTTCCAAAATATCTTTGTCTCTATATTGTAGTGCTTTATAGCTTGCATTCAGGTCACGAACTAATTTTTGTAAGCCTCCCGGCTCCAATGAAGCAGCATGATCTGTACCTTTCCAGGTTCTGTCTTTAGTAAAATGCCTCTCAATCCATTTTGCTCCAAGACAATATGCAGCTATATCAATAGCAATACCAAGGTGGTGTCCTGAAAACCCAATAGCATTTACACGATTTTTATATTGGTCATTCAACCGTTCAATCTCTCTTAGGTAAACGGATTCAAAAGGAACAGGATAACCCGAAGTACAACTATAAAGTACAAGCTTGTCTTTTGCCTTACCATAATTTTCAAAAATCCCCATTAGGTTTTTTTCTTCTTCTTTCGTTGTCATTCCTAATGAAACATGGATTTCACCATCGTAAGATTCCAATAGCATTTTTAACAGATCCTCATGGTTGTTGCAAGCGGAAGGTATTTTAATCAGATCAGGTTTTAATGAAATAATTTCTACTGCAGAAGTAATATCCCAAACAGAAGCAGCGTAGCCTATATTTTCTGATTCACAAAATTGCTTCAGTTCTGCATGTTCTTCTATATTAAATTCGAGAAATTCACGATGCTCACCATAAGTTTTCCCATATGAATGCATTTCATTAGGGTGAGGAGCGTCATATTGCTCCGGACTTAAAAGCTCTTTAGGATTTCTTTTCTGAAATTTTGCATAATCAGCACCACATTGATTCGCAATTACAATAAGTTCTTTAGCAATTTCAATATCCCCTTTATGGTTGCAACCTATCTCGGCTACAACTTTTGGTTTTTCATACATTTGGTTTTTCATACTGATCTAAATTAATCCTTTTAAAAGCATCTATAAAGGAGCCTTTCGTACAATTCAATATATCCACTTGTTTTGATTCAGCATATTCCTCAGCGGCAAAATATCCTTTAAATGCTGTCATAAATTTATACAAAATCTCGTGGAGCCTCCTATGTTGATTCTTTTTCCATACAAGTGGAAGAGATTTCGATTCATTTTCATCGTAAAAATGTTTCTGATTTATCAAGGCTTCATTATTCTCAGTAACAGAAATATCTTTCAACCAGGAATGATCAGCTCCCCAAATGTAAATTTTTTTATATCCAAGCCAAATCATTGTGAAGATTGACGGTATCATGATGTTATGAGGCCTTACCATTCCTAGTTTTAAATTGAATAACGCATTTCTAATCCAGCTTAATCCATCAATAGGAGTTGTATTGTAATAATAAACGGAGATATTTTTATTGTCGATGATTTGATTCTGCCAGCGTTTGTATTTTTTTGCTTTTGCAGGAAATAAGAAGATTAAAGGCCAATCGGTCTTATCGTTGATATTCTTAAATAATTTGATACTCTGATTTATAAATCTATCATCGATATCTTCTAAAAAGAGATCTTCGGCTGATGCAATAAAATACTTAGGTTTTAAACGTTGATATTCTTCAGTTGTAGGAAAATGATTCACACACACCAAATCTTTATTGGTAAGAAATTCCGGATATGTATTTAACATGGATGTTAAAGAAGGTCCATTGCCAAGAATAACAACCTCTTTAGAATTTGTTTTAATTGTATCGAGTTTTGTCTTTTTAGATATTAACAATATTTTGACGAGAGAAGCTAAGATTTGAAAAAACAGAGCGATGTAATTTTGTATGTATAATAATATCTTAATCATGATTTAAAAGCAATCCTTGTGAAACCCACCCTCTGAATTTTAAAATTATACGAGAGGATGCAGGTTTTAAAGTTATCAGATAATAAATTGAAATTAAAATGCTGGCCCCCCATTTCATCAATTCCTTTATAGAGCTTATGTAAAATTTTATTTTACTTTGAGCAAGACTCCTTACCCGCTCGCTTTTGCCAATCCCAAGAGCCTGTCTCCTGACAAATTCATCTTTCGTTCGTTCAATGGGAACCAAATGAAATACAACGGCTTCAGGGACATACCACATTTCTTCTCCGGCATTCTTAAATCGATAAAAAAGCTCTTTTTCTTCACTCCCGTAAAGATTTTTACCTGAACGCCCTAAACGAACATCAAAATCACCCAACTTTCCAAAGATCTTTTTTCGAAATGACATATTCGAACCCCTGAAAAAATTCCGTTTAAAGATTTCAGTTTTATTACCGGGGTTGAAATATCCCAAAATTGGAGCAATGAAAGGGTTATACCACGTAGGTTTTTCCTCCATATATTGAAGTAAGATTTTTCCTCCAATGGCATTCACATAAGGTTTCAATTCAAAAAAAGAAATGGTTTTCTCAAAAAAATCCGGGGCAATAACTGCATCATCATCCAGAAAAGTAAGAATCTCTCCTTTCGATTCTTTGATTCCCCGATTACGGCCATAAGAAAGCCCCTGTCGGATTTCAACACAATAGGAACAACTTATCCCGGGATGATCAACCATGAACTGTTTGCAAATTTCTTCAGTATTATCTGTAGAGTTATTATTTACAATGACAATTTCATATTCCTTTTTATTAACAGTCTGACTCAATATTGATTCAAAAAGCCCTGGTAAATAGTTTGCCCGGTTATATGTCGAAATAATAGCTGAAATCATTCGTTCATTTTAAAAAGGTCAATTTTACAGAAACCTATCTATATGTAAAATCTTCAGCAAAAATAATATACTTAGCCGAATTACTTTATTTTTGTATCATATCATTCCCTCGCCTATGAAATTTTGTGATCTTAACAAACAATACCTGGCTTATAAAAAAGAAATTGATGCTGCCATTCAGAATGTGATCAATTCTTCTTCTTTTATTAATGGGAATGAAATTAATTTGTTGGAAGAAGAATTAGCTGAATACACTGGCGTTAAGAATGTACTGTGCTGTAGCTCCGGTACTGATGCTTTGCTGCTTCCCTTAATGGCCTGGGATATTCAGCCTGGAGATGAAATTATTTGTCCTGCATTTAGTTATATCGCATCCGGATCGATGATTAGCTTTTACAAAGCCAAACCTGTTTTTGTTGATGTTTCTCCGATTGACTTTAACATGGATGTTTCTAAAATTGAAGAAAAAATTACTTCAAAAACGAAAGGTATAATTGCCGTTTCCCTTTTCGGACAATGTGCCGATTGCAAAAAGATCAATGAAATTGCAGAAAAATATAATCTTTGGGTTATTGAAGACGGGGCACAGTCGTTTGGAGCTACATATTTTGGCAAACAATCATGTTCACTCACTGATATCGCTACAACCAGTTTTTTCCCTGCCAAACCACTAGGATGTTATGGGGATGGTGGTGCTATTTTCACCGATGATGACCAACTTGCCGAAACCATGAAAATAATGCGCGGGCATGGACAGGTAAAACGTTACATTCACAAGTACATTGGAATTAATGGAAGAATGGATACTCTTCAAGCTGCCATTTTAAGGGTGAAACTGAAACATTTCAACAAAGAATTAGAAATTAGGAATAAAGCTGCTGAACTTTATACTGGGCTATTAAAAGATATGGTTTGTGTCCCTGAAATTCAGGAAGGAAGAACCAGCAGTTGGGCACAATATACTATTCGTACTAATAAACGGGATGAATTGAAAGCAAGCCTGGCAGAAGCCGAAATTCCAAGTATAGTTCACTATCCTTTGCCCCTTCCAAAGCAGGAAGCTTTCAAAAAAGATATTAATCCGAATGAAAAATTTCCGGTAGCTGATGAACTATCGCGAACAGTTCTTTCGTTACCCTTGCACGGGTTAATTACGGAAAAAGAAATTCACCAGGTTGCAGATGCCATAAAAAAATACTTCCATCATGAGTAACTATTTTGTACACGAGACTGCTTGTATTGATGAACCTGTATCAATCGGGGAAGGGACAAAAGTCTGGCATTTTTGCCATGTGATGAGCGGAGCACAAATTGGTGAAAAATGTATTCTTGGGCAGAATACTTATGTCGGAGGGAAAGCAGTTATTGGGAATCGTGTGAAAATTCAGAATAACGTAAGCATATACGATTCTGTTATTCTGGAAGATGATGTTTTCTGCGGGCCAAGCTGTGTGTTCACCAATGTAAATAATCCAAGGTCGTTTGTCGAAAGGAAAACTGAGTATGATGAAACAGTAGTAAAAAAAGGTACTTCCATCGGTGCAAATGCAACTGTTGTTTGTGGGGTGACTATTGGCGAATATGCTTTTATTGGCGCCGGTGCCGTTATTACAAAAGATGTTAAACCATATGCATTAATGGTTGGTGTTCCGGCTGTTCAAAAAGGCTGGGTCAGTAAGGCCGGGGTAATTTTGGGTGAAAAACTTATTTGTCCGGAAACTGGTGAAAAGTATAAGCTTGTTAATGATCAACTTGAAATTATTAAAGCATGACGCTGAAACAAAATATACGGGATAAAATCAATAAGTCAGAAGAACTGGTTGGTGTAATAGGGCTTGGCTATGTTGGATTGCCTTTAGCAGTGAGCTTTGCAATTGAAGACATACAGGTGATCGGATTTGAAAAATCCGAAGAAAAAGTACAACAGGTAAATGCTGCAGAAAATTATATCGGCGATGTAAAAGATGAAGATTTGGAGCAGGTTGTAAAAAATGACAAGCTAAAAGCAACAACCGATTTCTCAAAATTAGCTGAATGCGATGCAATATTGATCTGTGTTCCAACTCCACTTGATATTTTTAAGAAACCAGACATGGGCTATATTCAGGAATCTTGTGAAACAATTGGAGCGTATTTGAAACAAGGTACTTTTGTTTGTCTTGAAAGTACGACCTACCCAACAACAACAGAAAGCTTCATTTTGCCAATTTTGGAAGAAAAATCCGGTTTAAAAGAAGGTAAAGATTTTTGGTTGGCTTTTTCGCCTGAACGGGTTGATCCGGGTAATAAACAATTTGACACCCGAAATACTCCTAAAGTAATCGGAGCAATGAACGATGATGGACTCGAGATTGGTAAAGCGGTTTACCAAAAAGTCATTGAATCAGTTTATTCAGTCAGTTCACCCCGTATTGCTGAAATGGTTAAAATTTTGGAGAACACTTATCGATTGGTAAACATTAGCTTAATCAATGAACTTGCCTTGCTCTGTGGCAAAATGGACATTAACATTTGGGAAGTTATTGATGCTGCTAAAACAAAACCGTATGGGTTTCAGGCCTTTTACCCTGGCCCTGGAATTGGGGGTCACTGCATCCCTCTTGATCCGTTCTACCTTGAACACATCGCCAAAAAATTTGGTTTTGACTTAAGTATGATCCATGCCGCAGGGCACATCAATAATATGATGGCTCACCGCATGACTCTCAAAATAACATCAGCATTGAACCGCCATAAAAAAGCAATCAATGGTAGTAAGATTTTATTTTTAGGTGTTGCTTACAAACCAAACATTGACGACGAAAGGGAGTCCCCTTCACTAAAAATAATTGATGAAACGGCTAAAAAAGGTGGCGATGTTTATTACCACGATCCTTTTATTTCTGAAATAAAAACTGATGAAGGCCGGTTATACAATTCAAGTGAGTTCACTCCTGAGTTCTTAAATAGCATGGATTGTGTTGTAATCAGTACCAAGCACGATGTCTTTGATGCTGAATATATCAAGGAGCACTCTAAGCTGATTGTTGATTTAAAGAACCTTATTAAAGAACCATCCGAAAACGTTTACAAACTATAATGAAATAAACATGAATAATTTCATCATTATGTAGAATTAGAAATGATTAAATCTTTTAAGCGAATCCTATACCGTTGTTTGGTTTTTGAAATATAGAAGTTAAAATTTATAATTGAAACGTATGAAGAATTTTGCCCTGATTGGTGCAGCTGGTTTTATCGCTGAGCGACACATGCGAGCTGTAAAAGAAACCGGCAACCAGATAATTGCAGCAACAGATCTTTTTGATGTAATGGGAAGAATGGACAGCTATTTTCCTCAAGCTGAGTTTTATCTTGATTTTAATAAATTTGGGCAGTTTGTTGCAGAACAACAACAAACGGATTCGCCAATCGAATACATGAGCATTTGTACACCCAATCATTTTCACGCGCAACACATTCAGTTCGCTTTAAACAACCGGGCATTTGCTATTTGTGAGAAACCGCTTGTTCTTCATCCCAAAGAACTTGACGACATTGAAAAAGCAGAAAAAGAAACTGGCAAACAGGTTTTCAATATTCTTCAATTACGTTTGCACCCTTCCATCATTACCTTAAGGGAAAAGATAAAAAATAGCCCAAAAGATAAAGTTTATGACATTGATCTAACTTACATTACTTCCCGGGGAAAATGGTACTACAAAAGTTGGAAAGGTGACATCAATAAGTCAGGAGGGGTGGCTAATAACATTGGCATTCACTTTTTTGATATGCTCCGTTGGATTTTTGGAGAAGTTAAAAATAGTGTTGTTCACAAATTTGAACACGACAAGGCTGCCGGATTTCTTGAATTAGAAAATGCAAATGTTCGCTGGTATTTAAGCCTTGATTATAATGATATACCTGAAAAAACAAAAGTTCAGGGAATTCGTACTTACCGTTCAATAACCATTGAAGGAGAAGAAACCGAATTTAGTGAAGGGTTTACAAACTTGCATACTAAATCGTATCTGAACATCCTTCAAGGGAAGGGCTTTGGCTTGCAGGAAGCTAAACCATGCATTTTATTGACCCATGAAATTGCTAACTCAAATCCAGTTGGTTTGGTTGGAGATTATCATCCGTTTTTGAAATAAAAAAACCGCCCTTTTCAGAGCGGTTTTTAACTAAGCTGTAATAATTATTAATTCAAGATGTTTTTGTAAGAATCATTGACCAACTCCGGAAGAAACCCTGCGATTAATTCCAATGCCTCTTTCTGATCTACTTTAGACTTTGAAATAACTTTTTGGGAATTCATTTGAGCCTGATTAATTACTTTGCTGTTCAATTCTTCAGGAACCGTAGCCTCTGAATATTTTAGGGGATGAACACCAAAACCATCTTTCGTATTTAAGTATTTTACTTCAAAATACTTAGTTCGCACTATATATTGCTTTCCTTTTTTAGTCTCCTTTAGGAATACCTGAACGGGCCTGTTTGACTCACCATAAGTAATCTCCCAGCTTTGATGAAACAATTTGTTTGGTTCAAAATCTTCTACAACTGATATTTTGTAGTCATCAATAAAAGAGTTTTTCTCACCAGCTGATACACTAAAAGAAATGGCACAAAAAGCCATAAACAAAATACAAATAACCCTGATTTTCATAGCTAACTTTTTTAATTGTTTATCTCTTATGGACGGCGGCAAAAATAGATTCTCCATACACCTAAAAAACTGACAAAACTCCATATTTTTTATTAGCCTTTAAAAGCCTTCTTCCAAATTGTAAGCAAAATCTAAAAATTGGCTGATTTTATAACTCAAAAAGGATAAAAATCCCACTTAAATCAAGAAAAATATCAACATTGCTTATAATCTTAAAGTCATATGTTTTACAACACATTTTATAAATTTAAAACTATAAACACCTGAATTAATGCAAGTTAAAAAATGTCAGAGTTGCTAAATATTTAGCAACTCTAATTCAATCCAATAGCTATGCTCACAAATTACAGAAATTTATAAGTGCATACTGAAAAAAGAAAGTTATTTGACAATAAACAGAATGGAATTAATCAAACACAACACTAAGACAAACAAGAAAAACTAAGTTAATTTTTCTCAGCGTAAGTTATTTTTATAAATTTAATAGGCTCAAAATAACTGTTTAATCAAAACTTTTGGCTTATGGGGAAAACGGTAACAGAACCAAAACTATCAAAAAAAGTTTATGAAGATGAGCTTGAGAAACTCCAGATAGAATTGGTCAAACTTCAGGAATGGATAAAGTTTAAAGGATTAAAAGTAGTTGTACTTTTTGAAGGGCGCGATGCAGCTGGGAAGGGAGGAACGATAAAACGAATCATTCAGTCTTTAAATCCACGCATATGCAGTGTTATTGCACTGGGCACCCCTACTGAAAAAGAAAAAACACAGTGGTATTTTCAACGTTATGTACATCACCTGCCTGCTGCCGGACAGATGGTATTGTTTGATCGAAGCTGGTACAACCGGGCAGGGGTTGAACATGTAATGGGTTTTTGCACCAATGAGGAATATTGGGAATTTTTAAGATCTTGCCCCAATTTTGAAAGGATGCTGATCCGGTCAGGGATTATCCTGATCAAGTACTGGTTCTCGGTTAGTGAAGAAGAGCAGGAAAAACGTTTCCAGGCAAGAATAAACGACCCGACAAAACGATGGAAACTTAGCGATATGGATTTGAAATCGAGAGAATATTTTGTTGAATATTCAAAAGCAAAAGATGAAATGTTTGCTTATACGGATACAAAAGTAAGTCCCTGGTATGTGGTTGAAGCTGATGATAAAAAACGGGCAAGGTTAAATTGCATCAGCCACTTGCTTTCTATGATTCCTTACGACGATTTAACACCCGCTCCTATAGAATTACCTGCCCGGATTGAAAACAAGGGCTATGTACGCCCTCCTTTAGATGAAATGACCTACGTCCCAAAAGTTTATTAGAAATACTGCAATAAAAAAGCTGTTCTTTCGATTGAGAGAACAGCTTGTCATATATAGAACTTGTTTAAAGTTAGAAGCTGAAAGTGGCTGTAATTATATAAAATAGAGTTATTTGCTAATGTCATGAATTGTGACACTTTTTTTCAATTAACTCACCCTGCCTACCGTCAGGCAGGGAGGGAGAGTCAAAAAAACCAATTATTCCATTCAATAGCATAATATTAACGTGAGTTTTGGATTCAATAAATTGTTTTTCATGGTTTATGGTGTTAGTCTGTATTGATCTCTATTCGCGTCTTTGCGGGTTCTTATGTTCCTTTGCGGTTTATTTATTTGGCATTGATAAATTCATATTTTATTTATTTCATTGGTTTTCATCGGATTATTTAACCGCAAAGTGCACAAAGTTTTTATCGGAAAGTGCGCTAAGGGGTGACTTGGGACAATGATTATTTTGCAAAATGTTAAGATCAACCCAAAACTCACGTTAATATTGTCATTTAACTTTTGACAACTTCATAGCCTGTAATTCTTCTATTTCAATTTCTCAAACAAAGCCTTAATACTGGTTTGTTCTGAAATAATGCCTTTCAATTTATCGATAGTAACTCGTTCTTGCCCCATTGTATCACGGGAACGAATAGTTACTGTTTGATCTTCCAGCGTTTGATGATCAACGGTAACGCAGAAAGGTGTACCAATTGCATCCTGACGACGGTAACGTTTACCGATAGAATCTTTTTCGTCATACTGACAATTGAAGTCAAACTTAAGGTCATCAATAATTTCCCTTGCTTTTTCAGGAAGACCATCTTTCTTAACAAGCGGCATTACTGCCAGTTTAATTGGAGCTAGCGCTACCGGAAGTTTCAATACCACACGGGTATCTTTTTTACCATTTGCAGCCTCCACTTCTTCTTCACAATACGAAGCGGAAATCACTTGAAGGAACATACGGTCAACACCAATTGAAGTCTCAACAACATAGGGTACATATGATTCTCCTAATTCCGGATCGTAATATTGAATCTTCTTCCCTGAATATTCCTGATGCTGGGATAAGTCAAAATCAGTACGGGAGTGAATTCCTTCAACTTCTTTAAACCCAAATGGGAATTTATACTCAACATCTACTGCTGCATTGGCATAATGAGCCAGTTTTTCATGCTCGTGAAAACGATAATTATCATCTCCAAATCCAAGTGCTTTATGCCATTTCATCCGGGTTTCTTTCCATTTTTCAAACCAATCAAGTTCTGATCCGGGGCGCACAAAGAATTGCATTTCCATTTGCTCGAATTCACGCATACGGAAAATAAACTGACGTGCTACGATTTCGTTACGGAAAGCTTTACCAATCTGTGCAATTCCAAAAGGGATTTTCATTCGTCCGGTTTTCTGAACGTTCAGGTAGTTTACAAAAATACCCTGCGCTGTCTCAGGACGAAGGTAAACTTTCATGGCTCCATCAGAAGTTGATCCCATCTCTGTAGCAAACATCAGGTTAAATTGGCGAACATCAGTCCAGTTTCTGCTTCCGCTAATCGGACAAACAATTTCCTGATCAACAATAATCTGTTTTAATTCTTCCAGATTATTATCGTTTAATGCTTTAGAAAAACGCTCGTGTAAGTCATTCCATTTTTGCTGATTGGCCAGTACACGAGGGTTTGTATCGCGGAATTGCCTTTCGTCAAAAGCATCACCAAAGCGTTTCTTTGCCTTGGCTACTTCCTTGTTCATTTTTTCCTCGAACCTGGCAAGCTGATCTTCAATTAAAACATCAGCACGGTATCTTTTTTTGGAATCTTTATTGTCAATTAACGGATCATTAAACGCATCCACATGGCCGGAAGCTTTCCAAATAGTAGGGTGCATAAAAATAGCAGAGTCAATTCCAACTACATTTTCGTGCAACAGCACCATGCTATCCCACCAATATTTTTTAATGTTGTTTTTTAGCTCAACGCCATTTTGCCCATAATCATAAACTGCACCAAGCCCGTCATAAACTTCACTCGATTGAAACACGTATCCATACTCTTTGCAGTGGGCAATCAGCTTCTTAAAAACATCTTCCTGCGCCATAATTTTTTGGTTTTATTTTCTTTTGGGATTAATCTACTTCTTCAAAATCGACGTATTCTCCTTCATCCTCCTTTACATTCGATTTTTTCTTTCTTTTCTTTTCAACCGTAACATCTCCTTCCCTTCGGTTATCATCACGTTGAAAATTACCTGGAGGTTTTTGTGGAGGATTGAACATTGGACTAACAACTCTCCTGAAAAACCGAATTAAAAAATAAATAACTGCGATTACAAGAATGGTTCTGAATAAACCAGGTCCAAGAAATAATATTTCATTTAAATAAATCATAACGATTGAAAATCAGCGGCTGTAAAATTAGTAATTTATTACTAAACAGAAACCATTAGAATTTTATTGAGAGCCTCACTTGGAGTGAGGCTCTCAATATACTAATAGCAAACTCAATTTTTTCTACCTTTGCAAAAATCATTTTTTAAACATGGCTAAATATAATCGTGTCCTATTAAAGCTAAGTGGAGAATCCCTAATGGGAGAACAAGAATATGGCATTGACCAAAAAAGACTTAAAGAATATGCTACCCAAATAAAAGAAATAGTTGACTTGGGAGTTCAGCTTGGTATTGTAATCGGTGGTGGTAATATTTTCAGAGGTTTAAGTGGAGCTGCCAATGGTTTTGATCGTGTTAAAGGTGATCAGATGGGCATGCTTGCTACTGTTATTAACAGCCTGGCATTAAATTCTGCGTTACAGGCTTCTGGAGTAAAATCAAGGGTTTTAACTGCAATCCGCATGGAACCTGTTGGAGAATTTTATTCGAAGGATAAAGCCATTGAAATTTTAAATAAAGGAGAAGTTGCCATTTTCTCTGCTGGTACCGGAAACCCATATTTCACAACCGATACCGGCTCTTCGTTAAGAGGAATTGAGATTGAAGCAGATGCCATGCTTAAAGGGACCCGTGTAGATGGGATTTACACTGCGGACCCTGAAAAAGACCCTTCAGCAACTAAATTTGATGAAATAACTTTTGATGAGATTTATAACCGCGGGCTGAAGGTTATGGATCTTACAGCAACAACCATGTGTAAAGAAAATAAGCTCCCAATTGTAGTTTTTAATATGGATATTGCAGGAAATCTTAAAAAGGTTATTTCGGGCGAAAACATTGGCACTTTAGTACATAACTAAAACATATTATAGAGCATTTTTCATTAAAATCATTAAGAAATTTTAAGGATTCTTTAATTTTTTCTATATTTGCTCTCAGCACAAAATGAACAGAGCATTTTATCTTATATGGAAGAAGAAGTACAATTAATACTAGGTGTTTGTGAAGAAAAAATGGAAGCCGCCATTAAACATTTAGAGACTGAATTGGTTCATATACGTGCAGGAAAGGCTTCTCCAAGGATGTTAGATGGTGTGATGGTTGATTATTACGGGAGCATGACTCCCCTCAACCAGGTTTCAAACCTTAGCACACCAGATGCAAGAACAATTGCTGTTCAGCCCTGGGAAAAAACGATGATCGCTCCGATCGAGAAGGCAATTATGAATGCCAATTTGGGATTTAATCCTGAGAACAACGGAGAGATTATAAGAATCAACGTTCCGCCACTTACTGAAGAACGCCGTAAAGAACTAACAAAACAAGTTGGTCAGGAAGGTGAAAATGCAAAGGTAAGTATCAGGAATGCCCGTAAAGAGGCGAACGATTCTTTGAAAAAGATGTTGAAAAATGGTTTGTCCGAAGATCTTGAAAAAGATGCCGAAGGGGATGTTCAAGAGCTAACCAATAAGTTTGGTAAAGAAATAGACAACCAACTTGAAGAAAAGAATAAAGAGATTTTAACGATATAATTGTTTCTAGTTTTCTGTTTTCTGAACATTGTTTAATTGTTTTCATGGCTTTGAGGCAGCTTGTTGAAGCTGCCTTTTTTCTTGCCAAAAATTTCCAAAAAAGGTTTATCATTGGATCACTTAATATTTCTGGGGGATGAATGATTGCTGGACGGATGCCCGATTGGATCAGTTGAAATATCTGATGGACTAAGTTTGTATTAGACTTCTGTTTTTTTATCTTATGATCCTAGTGTCAAGTCAAGCATGCCCTATCACCCCAA
>JANQII010000265.1 GCA_028282195.1 Prolixibacteraceae bacterium | reverse complement strand
TCCCTTCAATGGATGAACTTCCATCAATCACACCAAGAATTGCGAAGAATAAAGAGGGGTGGAAAGCGTATGGTCGCGATCCTGAAACATTGGCAAGAGAATGGGCAATCCCGGGAACAGAAGGTTTCGAGCACCGCGTTGGTGGTTTGGAGAAAAACCTGGAAGGAACCGTTAGTCACGACCCTGAAAATCACCAAAAGAACTGCGAACTAAGAGCAGAGAAAGTTGAGCGTGTCGTTGAAATGGTGCCAAATCTTGAAGTTTATGGTGATGAAGATGGAGGTGATTTATTAGTTGTTGGATGGGGTGGAACTTACGGGCATATGGTAAGCTCAGTTCGTGAAATGCGTGAAGCTGGTAAAAGCGTGAGCCTGGCTCATTTTAATTTCATTAAACCACTACCTAAAAATACAAAAGAAGTTTTCAGCAAGTTTAAGAAAATTGTTGTTTGCGAATTGAACTTAGGACAGTTTGCTTCTTACTTGCGGGATAAGGTGCCTGGATTTGAATATCACCAGGTAAATAAAGTAAAAGGACTTCCTTTTACTGTGCTTGAATTAACTGAAAACTTTGACAAATTATTGGAGGACTAATTATGACAGTTTTAAATTATACGGCAAAAGATTTTAAAAGTGATAACGAAGTTCGCTGGTGTCCGGGTTGTGGTGACTTTGCAATTATGAATGCTGTACAGCGCACCATGGCAGAAATGAATGTACCTCATGAGAAATTTGCTGTTATTTCCGGTATCGGATGTTCATCGCGTTTCCCATATTATATGAGTACGTACGGTTTTCACTCAATTCATGGACGTGCAACAGCCATTGCTTCAGGAGTAAAAGCTGCTAACCCTGAACTTAGCGTGTGGGTAGCTACCGGTGATGGTGACGCTATGGCTATTGGCGGAAATCACTTTATTCATCTTGTTCGTAGAAACATCGACATAAACGTTGTACTTTTTAATAACAAAATTTACGGTCTTACCAAAGGGCAATATTCACCAACTTCAGACAGGGGCAAGGTTACAAAAACTTCTCCTTTCGGAACCATTGAAGATTCCTTTGTCCCTGGTCAGTTGGTAATTGGTTCCCGTGGTACATTTTATGCCAGAGCTGTTGATAGTAACGTAAAACATACCCAGCAAGTATTGTCAGGTGCTGCCAAACACGAGGGAACTTCAATTGTTGAAGTGCTTCAAAACTGTGTAATTTATAACCAGGGGATTCATGGTGAAATTGCTGACCCAAAATTTAGGGCAGAACGTCAACTTTTCCTGGAGCATGGAAAACCAATGTTATTCGGAAATGACAATGAAAAAGGTATTGTCATGGAAAATGGAAAGCTGAAAGCTGTTACTATTGGTGAAGGGTATGAGCTTGAAGATATTTTAGTACACGATGCAAAAGAAGTTGATCCAACTTTACATATGGCATTGATTAATATGTCTTTACCTGATCTTCCTGTGGCAATGGGTATTATTCGTAGTGTAGATGCTCCTGTGTATGATCAGGAAATGGAGAAGCAGATTGCAGAGGTTCGGAAAAATAGTAAAGTTACAAGTGTTGAGCAGCTTATTAATTCAGGAAATACCTGGGAAGTTGATGACGAAAATAGTAGCGAACCTGTTCCTTTCTTTAAAGGAAGATGTCCAATTAATGAATAAAATCATTAGCAGATATGTTTAATAAAAGGAGGCTTTGGCTTCCTTTTTTCGTTTATACTGGTTGATTTTTTCTAATTTGCCAAAAAATTTGAAGCATGGAAAAGCTGGACTCAATTTCATTATCATCAATTTATAAGCACAAGAAAAATGACCGGGATATTTTTGAGGAATTAATGCCTACAAAGATCAAGGAGGTTTTACTTGTTGCAACACTTTACGATAGTTACTCAATTGTTCGGGAGGGACAGTTTACGGATAAAATTTTTGGAGAATTTTTACAGCTTAATTTATATACTCATCCACGTTTTACCAGTGTGAACTCAGAGGAGGAAGCCCTGAGAATGATGCAGGAACGAAGCTTTGGTTTGGTCATAATTATGGTTGGGGTAGATAAAGATATCCCGGTAAAAATGGCTGATGTAATTCACAAAGCCAACAACGATGTTCCAATTCTTCTTCTTGTAAATAATAATGGTGATTTACGTTACTTCCAGGAGGCTGCTAACCAGTTCGATTCGATTGACCGTGTTTTTGTTTGGAATGGTAATTCGAATGTTTTCCTTGCCATGGTAAAATACATTGAAGACAAAAAGAATATTGAAGAAGATATTCGAAATGGTAATGTACGGATGATTTTGCTGGTTGAGGATTCTATTCAGTATTATTCGCGCTACTTACCGATGCTTTATACCAATATCATGACGCAAACACAGAATTTGGTTGAAGATGAATCGACCGATGAATTGCACTTGATTTTGAAGATGAGGGCACGGCCCAAAGTTATTCTTGTCAGCACTTATGAAGATGCTGTAGAAATGCTAAATAAGTACAGTGATTCTTTGTTAAGTGTTATTTCAGATGTTCAGTTTGAACGAAAAGGAATAGACGATCCTGAGGCTGGTGTAGAATTGCTTAAGTATGTGAAGAAGGTTCTTCGGTTCCCGGTGCCACTGTTGTTGCAAAGCCACGATGTAAATAATGCAGCACGTGCCCGTGAGATTGGTGCAGAATTTATTAATAAGAATTCAGAAAGCCTTTCACTTGATATTCATAACTTCATTTATAAACGCTTGGGCTTTGGAAGCTTCGTTTTTAAGGATTTAAAAGGAAATCCAATTATGGTTGCCCGTAACCTGCAGGAGTTTCAGGATATGTTTAAAGTGGTTCCTGATGAAGCTTTGATGTATCACGGAAAGCGTAATTCGTTTTCAACCTGGTTGATGGCCCGGGGTGAAATTAATATTGCAGAGGAACTTTTACCCGTGAGACTGGATGACTTTGATGGAATAGATGAACTTCGCGAGTTTTGTATTGAAGTATTTGAAAAGGTTCGCTTGAAAAAGCTTCGTGGCCGTATCATCAACTTTGATCCAGGTTTGGTGAAAAGTAACCGTTACATTGTTCGAATGGGAAAAGGCTCATTGGGAGGAAAAGGTCGTGGTATGGCTTTTATGAGCAATTTTATAGAGAATATTGACTTCAAAAAAATAATATCAAATATTAATATTCGTATTCCTTCAACCTCCATTATCGGGGCGATTGAATTTGACAAGTTTTTGGAGCAGAATAACCTTTACGAAGAAATATACAGTAACAACGATTATGAGCATATAAAAACGATGTTTCTTGAGTCGCACCTTAGCGAAACATTGAAAGAGAAACTGCTCAAGTATATTAAAAAAGTTAAAAAGCCACTGGCTATTCGTTCTTCCGGTTTGTTTGAAGACTCGTTGCTGCAGCCATTTTCCGGTGTGTATGCAACTTACCTGATCCCTAATAACCATGAAGATATTATGATCCGGTTCAACCAGCTCGAAACAGCCATTAAGTTGGTTTATGCAAGTATTTTTACTGAATCGGCCCTTTCATACTTTGATGCAGTGAACTACAAGATTGAAGAAGAAAAAATGGCTGTGATTATCCAGGAAGTAGTAGGGCATCAATACAACGGACGCTATTATCCTTCAATTAGTGGGGTAGCACAATCGTTTAATTATTATCCGGTTGCCTATATGGAACCGGAAGATGGTTTTGCCGTTGCAGCAGTTGGCCTGGGAATGTATGTGGTTGGAGGTGAAAATTCGTATCGCTTCTGTCCAAAGTATCCACATATAAATCCAACCAATGTAAAAGATCAGGTTCGTGATTCGCAAAAAGATTTTTATGCCATGGATATGCAGCATGACGAAATTGATCTGATTAATGGTGGCGAGAATGCTGCAATAGTGAAATATAAAATTAAGGATGCAGGGGGAGATGGTGTGCTTCAGCATTGTGCTTCGGTTTATGATCGTGAAAACGACGATCTTGTGCCTGGAGTGGATATTGACGGTCCCCTGGTTATTGATTTCGCCAATATTTTGAAATACAATTACATTCCCCTTTCTGAAACAATTAATTTCCTTTTACGACTTTTTCGTGAAGCCATGGGATCACCTGTTGAGATGGAATTTGCAGTTGATATGGAGAATGGTGAATACGAACTCCCAACTTTTTATTTGCTGCAAATTAAACCGTTGATCCGCCGTGAAGAACAGGTACAGGTTGAACTTGGGAATATTCATGACGAAAACGTTTTCCTCTATGCCAAACGGGGCATGGGCAACGGTTTGATTGATACCGTTAAGGATGTCGTTTATGTTGACCCGGATAAGTTTGATAAGCTTAAAACCCGCGAGATAGCCCGTGAAATTAATGAGATAAATAAAAAATTTGATGCAGAAGGTAGGGAGTATATTTTGGTTGGACCAGGCCGATGGGGTACGCGAGACCAATTTACAGGTATTCCGGTTACATGGGCGAAAATATCATGTGCACGGGTCATTGTGGAAATGGGCTTGCCCGACTTCCCGCTGGATGGTTCATTAGGTTCGCATTTCTTCCATAATGTAACATCAATGAATGTGGGGTATTTTTCGGTGCCCCATAATTCCCGCGATGCTCGCATTGATATGAAGGTTCTTAAAGAGCAGGAGCTAATTGAAACTAAGAACTTCGTAAAACACGTTCGGTTTAAAGAAAACCTTTCAGTATTAATGGATGGACGAAAGCGGGAAGCCCTGATAAGGTATTGAGAAAATCAAAGAATAAAAAATAGGATTTCATGCTGGATGTCAGAGTAAAATCCTATTTCTATTTTGTGCAGAAAAAGCTGTAATTACTTTATTTTTTCCAACTTCAAACGTATAGTGGTCAATTGCAAAACCTGCTTTTTTTGAAGATATTACTTCATTTTTCACTCGCATTTGATTGAAAAAGAATGTTTCTCGCAAATTTCCAAGGTTTGATTTTTCTCCAACCAAGTTGAAAATGATATTTGTATTGTTCTAAATACACCTTATCAGCTTTTCCTAATCCTTGTATACCACTCGTTTCATTGCGTAATTGCCCAATAAGTCCTGCTTTTTCCATATATGAAAAATAGTCATCTAAGGAATTCCGACTTACACTAATCATTTCCGGTATTTTTGAAAAATTGGGTTTAAATGGTACGCTTTCTGCAATTATAGAAAGGAACCGTTTTAGATTTCGACTCGTTCCAACATTTAGGTTTGCATATTGTGGAATATCTGATTCTATGTTTGAACAATACATTTGCACTAAACGTAAAATCATTTCATTTTCTAATCCAAATGGATAATATCTTCGTTTCAGGTAGTCATTAAATAGTGGTAATGGATGTTGAATATTCTCAAGTTTTAATTCATTATTTATAATCTGCTCTAAAGTGTAAATTTCGGTATCATAGTTCTGAAAAAATGTTTAAAATACAACTTTTCGAGATTTAAATAAACTGAAGTTGTCCATCAACAGTAATAAAAGCGGTATTCGCCGTCCTGTCCACTTTACTATTCTTGAGTTTGGCTTCGTGCCAACATACAGAAAAGGTGAACGTGGTAAGTACCAGCTGGTAGTTTCCGACAAGGGTTGGAAAAGTTTGAGGCAAAAGCTAAAAACCATCACTCGAAAAACCACACCTGTGAGTTTTGATGAACGCATTGGAAAACTGGGCGAGGTACAGCGGGGCTGGATTAATGTTTTCCGCATGGCGAGCATCCAAAATAAACTCGCAGAACTGGATGGGTGGCTAAGGAACCGTCTCCGTTATTGTATCTGGTCTGGCAACTGCCGGAGAAAAAGTCTGAACGGAAAAGGAAAAACCTTATCCGTCTTGGAGTTGAACCAGCACAAGCTTATCAATGGAGTTGCTCGCGTATGGGAGGATGGCGTGTTGCTCAAAGTCCAACTCTTGGTACTACAATCACTGTTGAACGATTGAAAAAGCGTGGTTACATTCCTATGCTGGAACTCTACAATCAGGTTAGACCCAATACAGCGTTGTTTCCTATGACTTAGCGAACCGCCGTATACGAGGTCCATACGTACGGTGGAGGGAGAGCCTCTCCCTGCTAGTGTTCGCTAGCGGGGCGGGCTACTCGATTAGCGGTTTGTTGTTATTGGGTATTAAACAGTGGCGATTTTGTCAAAGTTATATTTTCATTATTACTAGATAGAACTATATTAATTGTGTCAATATCCATGATTGTGTCGATTCTTTTATATATTTCACAATTGTCGAGGTTGGATAAATCTTTAATCTTCAAACCATGTAACTTTGTAATTTTTTCACCAACTCTTAATCCAGCTTTATATGCTGGAGAATTATTCCAAATATAGGTGATAATCATCTCGTTATTTACAATAGTATACTTGAAACCATGAGTTTTATAACCCTCACTCTTGTATTCATCAAGAACATTTAGGCTGTATATTCGTTTTTTCGGAAAATCTAAAACTATTTCGAAATAATTAAGTATCCCTGCTCCAATAATATCTATCGGGAAATGTGGTGCATTATCAGTATAGACAATCATATTTTTAACAAGATTATTGCCAAATTTGAACGAGGGTACTTTAAGGAGTTTATGAACCGAACTTTCATTTTTATTGCCTACTCCCAATCCTGTTGTGTACAAGATTCCAGTCCCTGTTGCAATTTCTTTCTTTTTTATTAAGTCAATTCTTGATTCTTGTATTTCAACAGTCCCATTATCACCTAGGTCAAATAGCATTGTTGAATTAAAACCATTTGTAAATCCTGCTTCGACTGTTGGACCATTAAATAATTTTTGCTTGTTATAATTTCTGACATTCTTAATATTCTTAATGTCATCTGTAATTATAATTTGCCCTGTACTCAATTGCCATATACAACTTTTCATTAAATTATAACCGATGTATCCATCAATATTACAAATTTTCTCCATTTGAGAATTATCAATAATGCCAACACCTACACTATTGAATTCGATATTCTGTATTTTAAAATTAGCAAATCCCAATTGTATTTTTTGCTTTTCATAGCCATCAGTTATTTCCTCGGAGAAATCTGCTGTAAAACCTATTTCTTTGGCAACTCTCTTGGAAATAAGAGTATATTCTGAACCACTGTCAAGAATAAAATTAAATTTTTGGGTTGTCCCCTTAATTCTAACATCTTTAATTATTATGACGTTATTTTCAAAAGTATATGTCAGATTTTCCGTAAAATTTGAGGTTTTGAGTTTGCAAGAGCTGTATTTCTTTAAATTTTGTGCTTCTATTGATAAATAACTCGTCAAATAGAATAGAAAAATTAAATATTTGAAGGATTTCATTTTTTAAATTTTGATTTTTTCGTGTCGATATTTAGGAGGGAAATTTCCCTCCTAAATATAACATCATTAACGGTACTTGGATTTATGACCTCTATTTGTCCATACATGCTTTTCGTCCCATCTACCGTCTCCGTCTCGGTCAATTTTTAATACAAATCGACCACCTTTAACAGATTGCATCTGTTCATTAGATAATTTTTCAAAATTTTTCATTTTAATTGATTTTGTTTGCCTACTCGTTACAATATTGACCCTTTTCGGCTGTTATACGGGGTAACAATCATGTGATTGGTTACACCAACAAATATATTTTGCATCGCGGTCATTTTTTGACCGTTAGGAAAATATCCTCCCCAATTTTTTCTCATTTGGTTATAATCAAGTTCAACAAAACCATAATGAAACTTTATAGGCTTTAAGTATTGGTATGTTGACAAACTTTCATCAAAAGTTATTTCTGCTCCCATATCTTTCATTTCTTCAATATATCTCCTTGTTTGTCGTTCTGATAGTTTTACTTTTTCAGCAAGTTCACTTGGTTTACCTGTACACTTTAATCTAATAAGTTGGTCAATTTGTTTAATTTTTTCTAATCTGTTAATTATTTTCATAATATTTGTGTGTTTCGTATTTACAATAACCGCTAATCAAATAATTCATCGGCTGGATTTTTTATAGCTTTTAGCTCATGGTTAGAAATATGTGTATATATTTCGGTAGTTTTTATATTATCATGTCCCAACAGTTTTTGAATCAATCTAATGTTTGCGCCCTGTTTTAAATAATGGATGAAATCCTGAAAGTATTTTGTGTATGTTTTAATTGCCTGCGTACTATACCTTTTCTGATTTAAGGTCTCAGTATATCCAACCGGAAGTGGTATTGTTTCTCTTTTAGTCGGAGTGTTGTTCTTTTGTTTTAAATGGGGCATTTGTTCGATTGAATTTTTGTTAGCACAATTTAGTGTTTTTTATATAATATTCAACACTGTGCCAATGCTTATTTTTCTATGGTCAATGTTTAATTACCAATTACCAATTACCAATGGCTAATGACAAATAACACGTTTTCAGGAACCCGATACCCCGAAGCATCGAGGCCAAACCTTCACTTTGTTACGTTTGGGATGACATGTAAATTTGGGGCTGGCAGTTGAACTACAAATCAATAAAAAAAGTAGTTCCTTCTTTTTCAGTACTAAAAAAATCAACTTTGCCTTTTAGAAAATTTTCCCCCAACAGTTTCATGCTATAAGTTCCAAGTCCCCTGCCTTTTCCTTTGGTAGAAAAAGAGCGTTTAAATATTTGTAGTTGAGTAGATTTAGGTATATATGACTGGTTATGGACACTAAATCGTAATTGTCCGTTTGATTGCTGGGCTGATAGGGTAATGGCTCCGCTATTGTTCGTTGCTTCAAGAGCATTTTTAGCCATATTAATCAGTATGCGGGTTAATAAAACATCATCCGTATGTATTATTTCTGTTGGTGCATGATTTTCAATTTTTATGCGTTTACTACTTGATACCTTGTGAAACCTGATTTTATGGTATACGTTTTCAAGAAGTGAGTCGATTTTAATTTCCTTTATATTCACTGAAAGGTCACCCATTTCAGCTTGTATTATTTGTTTTTGCGCTTTAATTTCATCAATAATTTGATTGGTTAAAGAAGACATGATTGGGGTATATTCCTGTCTTTCGTTATCACTAAGTTGTGGAAAGATCTCGAGTGCACCACTTAGGCTACCCGCAATGTTTAAAATGTCATGGAAAAATATCCGCTCAAGTAGTTGCTTATGTTTTTGCTCAGAAATATCAATAATGGAGATAATTAGAAAGTGCTCATCAAAGAACATTGGGGTTGCTGTAATTTCCAGGTCCAACTGATGCTTTTCATTTTCCTTAATTGAAGTTATTTTACATTCCGTGGTAACTTTCTGCTTTTTGCTCCACGATTGATAAATGGCATAATATGCACCACAATACACACATGTTTCAGTAGTGCCACACCCTCCGGTGTCGTTTAAAGCATTTTCACAATCAAGAAACTCGCCAGGTCGTTTTCCAATAATATCTCTTTTGACGTCAAATCCGAACTCATTAATCAATAAGTCATTGGTAAAAACAACCTGATTATTTTCATTAATAATACAGATGATAGGAGATAGAGCTGATAAAATTTCACGTATATACTCAATACGTTCAATTGTTGCTTTACTTTTTAATATTTTTTCTAAAGGCTCACGCTCTTTTAACCTTTCTTTCCCATCCATAATTTAATTTTGTAGAATAATGCAATTTTAAAAAATGATCAATAAATTCTATGTTTTACACCACATTTTGAATAATCTTTTTTAAGTCCGAAGCTTCGTACATTCCTACTCCTGTCCATTTAAGGCTTCCGGATTTAAACAAAATCAAGGTAGGTATACTTTTTACGTTAAATTCAGTAGCAATAAAAGGATTTTTGTCCACATTTACTTTAACAACCCTAATGTTGTCTTTAGATGAGGTTTTAACCTCTTTTAAAACTGTTTGAAGCTTTTGGCATGGTTGGCACCATTCAGCATAAAAATCAACCAAAACAAGCCCCTGTGATTTAATGATGTTTTTAAAGCGATGACTCATTCTTCTTTTTCTTTTTAACGATCCCTGATATTATATCACCTGTAAGATATCCGGCAAGGGCACCCCATAAGGTTGAATAATACCACACCGATTTGATTGCACATGTTCCGGATTCGCAACCAATAAATTTCCAGTAAAGGAAACCACCAATTGCTCCCAGAAATAAGAAGATTAACTGAATTCGGTTTTTTTGCAGAAAATTATACATCCTGTTTTTACTAAGTTTTAACATGATTAAAATGAAATGGTTTGATTTATTTGTATAGAAATATGTAATAATGCATAGATTTTTTCAATAAGTTTTTTTCTGAATTTTATAAACTGATAAGCCGAAATGTTGAATAACAGGTATATCTGTTTGTTAATCAGTGAATATTCATTGTTCTGTCATTCCAAATATAGACTTGTTTTCTTATTTTAATGCACATTAAAATTTCATGCTATGAAAATCCTTTTTCTTTGTTCGGGAGGAGGGGCCTGCCGAAGTTTAATAGCAAAAGCTGTCATGCAGTCATTCGATGAAAACCTGGAAGTTTATGCAGCCGGTATAGATGAATTAACTTGCCAGGAAAATCAACTCCTGAACATTATTGCCAAAGCAGGATATAATATTGAACAAGCCAGGCAATACCTCGTTTCAGATGTTGAAAAGATTGAATTCGATTATCTGATAACCCTATGTGAAGGAACAAAAGAAGAGTTTTATAAGTTACCTTTGAACTATAAACAAAAACTTCATCTTGGGTTTACCGATCCGGAGAACCTAACCGGCAAACTCAATGATAAAGAAACGGTATACAAAGAGTTAATTGAAGAAATAAATGATGAACTCAACTATTTCTATCATCACATTCTCAAAAAAGCCCTATCGAATTAAGCGTTTTGCATAGTTGTTTCAACTTCATCCGGAGTAATTGGAATGCGCTTGCCAAGTATTTCGCAACCATTATCGGTAATCAACAGGTCATCTTCTAAACGAATACCACCAAAATTTCTGTATTCTTCAACTTTGTCAAAATTGATGAAGTCGGTATTAATTTTTTCAGCCTTCCATTTGTCAATTAAAGCCGGAATAAAATAAATGCCAGGTTCATTGGTAATTACAAAACCTTTTTGGAGTTTACGTCCCAGGCGCAGGTAAGCCGTTCCAAACTGATCAACCGGGCGGGTTTCATCATCGTAACCCACATGTATTTGGCCAAGATCTTCCATGTCGTGAACATCAAGTCCCATCATGTGACCTAATCCATGAGGGAAGAATAAAGCGTGTGCCCCGGCTTTTACTGCCGCATCCACATCACCTTTCATTAAACCAAGGTCTTTTAACCCGCCTGCGATAACTTTAGCTGCTTCTAAATGTACTGAGAGATACGTCAGCCCAGGTTTTGATAACTCAGTTGCACGATTGTTTGCCGCAAGCACAATCTCGTAAATTTCACGTTGTTTCTGCGTAAACTTACCACCAACAGGTGACGTTCTTGTAAAGTCTGAAGCATATCGCATGGTCGTTTCTGCCCCGGCATCAACCAGCATTAAACGGCCTTCTTCCAGAATATTGGAATGATCGTGATTGTGCAAGGTCTCACCATTCTGTGAAAGTATAATTGGGAATGATGGAACACTTCCGTGAGCAATTGAAATGCCTTCAATAGTACCAGCTATTTTTTGTTCCCAAACGCCTGGCTGTGCCATTTTCATTGCCGTAACATGCATTTCGTATCCTGCGTTGGCAGCTTTAACAAGCTCATCAATTTCGCAAGCTTCTTTTATTGACCTCAAATTAACTATTGCTTTAATCAATTCAAGGGAAGCATATTCAGCTTGTTTATTGGCTGAAATACCCAGAAGTTCCTGCAAAAGAAGTTTATTTTCTGCACGGTAAGGTGGCAAAAAATGAACCTTACGATCTTTTTTAATGGCTTCAGAAATAGTTTCAAATAATTTATTGAAAGGAAAAGATTGCTGAATTCCGACTTTAGCAGCATTGTCTTTGAATGGAACTTGTGGACCCATCCAAATAATATCTTCTATATCAACATCATTACCGAAAAGAATTTCTTCCCCTGTGTCAACATCAATAACTCCGGCAAGTTGCTGCATGTCCAAACCAAAAAAATACAGGAAAGAACTGTCTTGCCTGAAATGAAATGTATTGGCCGGGTAATTCATTGGCGAGTCAACATTTCCAAGTATCAGAATAATACCTTCAGATACAGATTCTTTTAATTTTCTTCTTCTTTCTGTATACGTTTTTGCTTCGAACATCTTAGTAAAATTTATAAGTTAAACAGGAGTGAAAGATAGGAAATAAAAGGAGATATGGGTATGATTTTTCTCGCCAATAACCTTCAATTTAAGAATAATTATTGAAATAATCTGATACTTATAAACATATAACAGAAAAAAATAGGTGTCGTAAACTTCAATAAAAACTAAAAACGATAAGCATGCATAATTCTCTACTTAACTACATGAGTAAACGCCTTGGACAACAAGAAGCCATGAAGTCTAAGGCTGTTCATTCGTCAGGGCCTGTAATAACTGTGTCCAGGGATGTTGGCTGTGGCGGATTAAAGATTGCGCGTAAAATTGCTTCTGTATTGAACGAAACCATTGTTTGTAAAAAATGGCAGGTAATTAGTAAGGAAGTTTTAGCAGAAAGTGCTAAAGAGCTTGAGCTTCACCCACAAAAAGTGAACCGCCTGTTCTCAAGTGGCGAACGATTTGTTATGGATGAGGTTTTAGCAGCATTTGGAGATAAAAAGTACAAAAGTGACCGATTGATTAAAAAGAGTGTAAAAGAGGTTATTCGTACTTTTGCAATAAGTGGTTGTTACATTATTGTAGGTCGCGCAGCACATATTCTGGCTGAAGACATTAAAAAATCTCTTCACTTAAAGTTAACAGCTCCTTTAGACTGGAGAATTAAAAAAATTGCAGCAAGTCATGGTATCTCCGATAAAGAGGCGCTTGAGTTTATACTAAAAACAGAAAAAGAGCGATCTCATTTCAGAAAGCAGTTTGTTAAAGAAGAGAGTAGGGTGGAAGAGTTTGATTTGGTCATTAATGTTTCGAAATTTTCAAAAGAAAAGATTGTAAAAATAATTTCTACGGCAGTTGAAGTTAAGGGTATTGTAAAAGAACCTGATAAGCAGTTTAATTCATTTTAAAGAAAAAGCCGGAAATTATTTCCGACTTTCATTTATCCGGTAATTTCTTTGGGTAACCCTTTTGTTTCAACAGGTTTTTGACCTTTTGGTTTCGGAAGGAACATGTCTTTGTAGTTGAGTTTCAATTTCTCAATCATTTCAAAACAATAATCAAGTTGCCCCAGTTCGCTTGTAACATTATTTGTTCCGAAAGAAAACTTAACACCAGCTTCTTTGGCTTTCCGTAGTATTTTTTCAGAAGGTATTCGATAGCGTGAATTTATTTCAAGAGCAACATGGTTGTCTGCCAGTACTTTTACAAAGCGATCAATACGTTCATCGGTCCACAATTCATCGTATTTATCCGCAATTACTGCAGGCAAAAAAGTTGGATTTACATGGATGTCTATAGGTTCCTGAGAAATAATACTTTCAATTTTTGAAATTAGCTGGTTCATAAAGTCCTCTTCATTTTTGATGAAAACTTCATCTTCCATCCAAAGGCGCATGCGATGCCCCTCATTGTCAGTCCATGTCATTGCATCAGTAAACACATAGTCAAATTCTGCAATCGCTTCGGGAGAAAACAGGCTTATCCATTCCCGTCCTTCAGCTTGCATTCCCCTGAAAATGGGTTTTGATTTCACGGTATCCATGTAGGCATAAAGAGATTTGTCATCTGTTACTGGAAAATGTAATCCACAGTTGGGAGCAACTCCATAGTTAATCCCAAGCTTCATGGAATTTTCAATTACTTCTTCAATCTTTAATCCACCTTTTAAATGAACATGAAAGTCAACTACTGGAAAGTTGGCATGGTGCAGTTTCGTAATTTTTGTATCCCATTCTTTGTCTGTTGGAGGCGTAATCTTTTCTGCATCAGGTAATACTTTAATCTTGATGTCTTTAAAATACGTTTTACTAAATTCATCATGACATTGAATGGCAATCAATCCCCGATTAAACTTTTGGTACTTGTCGTTTTTTCTTCGCCACGGATCATCTGGTTGAATGTACTCATTCACTTTGGTTCCATTTACAAATACCTCTACTGAATTCTCGATTACTTTGAAATGCAGTTCAAACCATTCCTCATCGTTGTGAGTTGGGAAATAAACGTTCCGGTAGCCATATATACTCCCGGTTTTTTTCAATTCCTGAAAATCACCTTCCCGCTCATACGAATGGTTTATTTGTACTTCATAACCTACCAGTAATGGTCCCCTGGCTTGTTCCTGCGTGTGAAACACAATTCCTGAGTTAGAACTGGGCAACGTTTTTACCATTGCTTTAAACTCAAAGTTTTTAAAGACACCTTTTTTGTAATCGCCTTTATAAAAAAGATGCGATCTTTTTCCATCGCAAAAAATGGTTCCATCTACCACTTTAAAAGCATCCTTGTTTTCGTTGGCTTCCCAGTCGGTAAGATCGGTTCCGTTAAATAAATTTACCCATTCCCCATCTTTTTGAAAAGAACAGCTTGTAGCAATTATAATTAGTGAGGTAATGAAAAATAATGTTGAAATTTTAATCATTTGGGTTAGAATTGGTTTAGATACAGGCAAAGATATAATTCTTCGGGCAAAAATAATTTTCTAACTATGTTTTTCTTGGGGGTTATCTGCCTTAAATGCGGCAATGAAGTAGAGAAATGATAGCCCAAAACAGAGCCAGCAGGCTACGTGATATCCGTTAAAAACAGACAATGAATAACTGAAGATTAAAGGTCCTAAAGCACTAAAAAATACAATCATTGACATGGCAAATCCACTAATTGCCCCAAGGTTATCCCTGCCAAAAAAGCGGGGCCAGCATACCGACATTAGCACACTGAATAATCCATTCATAATTGCATTGCCCAGAATAAGCATTCCATATGAGAAATTTCCCTTGAGGGTGGCTAAAGCAGCCATCGAAATCATGCCTCCTGTTAACAACAGCAAAAGTAATTTTTTAAGTTGGATTCGATCGCTTAACCAGCCTCCGCTTAAGGTTAATGCAACGGCTAATACCGATGTTGGGACAAAAACAGACAAGGCTTTCATTTTGTCCATTCCGGCTTCTTCAAAGATTGAGATAAGATGAAATGTAAAACCCGTGTAGTACATGGCAAACATTGACAGTGAAAAACCAAATACCCAAAATGTCCAGGTTTTTTGGGCTTCTTTTAAGGTGTATTGTTTTTCAGCTTTTACTTTAATTTTATCTTGAGTTTGTATTTCAAATTTTCCATCAGGTTTTAGTCCGCAATCTTCTGGATTATCCCGAAAAAAGAGGAACACAATTACCGAAAAACCAAAACCACATACAATCGATAAAATGATCCAGGCTTCGCTCCAACCATTTCCTTCAATTAAAAAGTTAAAAATGAGCGGGGTTAATGAAAAACCTAATGAAACAAAAACACTACTAAGCCCACTAACAAAACCTCGTTTGGCAATGAACCACTTCATCAGCATATTGCGGGAGAGCATGGTTAAAACTCCCTGTCCCGAAAAGCGTAGGACGAAAAAGCAGAATAGAATAAGTATAAAAGTGACGTAGAATTGATGATTTGACAAATGTAGAAAACCTCCAATTGAAAAAGCAACATGGTCAATTTGGCTAAGAACAATTAAAACAGATCCTAAAAGCCAGGTGATAGCTATGCCGAGCCAACGTGCCCCAATACGATCGTAAACTTTACCACCCCAGGTAATAAACAGCGAGCTAAGGATTGTACCAAGCATATAAGCCAGGCTCAGCTGGTCACGACTTAATTGTAATGCTTCAAGTAAATGATCGGTAAAAGTAGAAACCCCCATGGTTTGCCCGGGGGCACTCATAACGACCCCAATAGTAGCAAAAACCAGTATGAACCAACCGTAAAAAACAAACGATTTTGCCGGTTTGAAAGGGAAACTATTTAATCTGGACTTAATCAATGCATTTAAACTTTAGATAAAAGTAGCAATCATTATGACTGATCTTTTATTTATATAGAATCATTCTATGTTTAAATGACAATTATTTAATGATGTGAGATATTCGTTAGAATTTAACCAGATTGTGAAAACTACCGTGATTGTTTTTGTTGATAACATTTGCAATTTCATCCATTGTGAAATCCCCTTTTATATACACAAGTGCGCTATCATCACCACCTACTAAAACGATGAGGTCTTTAATCCGCTCTTTATCTTGCATTTTGCAAATATTCGAACATGTTCGTTCTTATCGTTTACAGATAATAATTCAGTATAGGAATCATCCTTAATCATATGTGCAAACTCCTTGTGAAAATCAACTTCTTTGTATCTGTAATCATCTTCAATGGTAAGTACTTTAACCTTGTCAACATTTCTCAGAAGCTGTTTTTCTTCCGGGTCAAGATCACCAAAAGCAGTTGCTGCTTTTATTACAAAACCGGGGACAGTAATGGATATAATCCCATTGTGGCTGCTATATTTTGTAAATGCAGCATCTACTGCCGGATCGTTGGAACATGCTGAGAATAGTGTTATTGCGAAAAGAAAGATGAATATTTTTTTCATGGCTATCTGTTTTAGTTATTCTAAAGACGTAGTGAAACCAAAAAGATTACATGAATTTACCTTATTCCTTTTGTAAGAAATTACTTTTCGGTGTAAGATTAGAGTTTTTAGACAAACGCTTTAAAAGAAAGTCTCTTAGCCTATCTTTTTTTCAATAAGATATTTATTGCGTTCGCTCGAATTTCTTCCGACTAACTCTGCAATAAACCCTGCAAGGAAAAGCTGGCTACCAATAATCATTGCCGTAAGTGCCAGGTAAAAGTATGGGCTTTCAGTTACCAATGGCGAAGCTACATTTTTATAGACAGCAATTAGTTTACTTACACCAACCCAGGCTGCAGCTAAAAAGCCAGCTATAAAAACCAACGTTCCCAGTATGCCAAAAAAGTGCATTGGGCGTTTGATAAAACGTGAAATGAAAATGACAGAAATCAGGTCAAGAGGGCCACGAATGAATCGTTCCATGCCAAACTTGGTTGTACCGTATTTCCGTTCCTGATGTTGAACTACTTTTTCCCCAATTTTTTTAAAACCTGCCCATTTTGCCAGAATAGGGATGTAGCGGTGCATTTCACCATATACCTCGATGCTTTTAATAACCTGCCTGCGGTAAGCTTTTAAGCCACAGTTAAAATCATGGATTTTAATGCCAGTGCTTCTACGGGCAAACCAATTGAAAAATTTGGATGGTATATTTTTAGACAGGATAGGGTCATAGCGCTTTTTCTTCCAACCTGAAACAAGATCATATCTTTCGTCCATGATCATGCTGTATAGTCCGGGAATCTCTTCCGGGCTATCCTGAAGATCAGCATCCATAGTTATAACTACATCTCCTTCCACATCGCTAAAACCAGAATGAAGAGCCGCTGATTTTCCGTAGTTTCTCCTAAACTTGATTCCTTTTACTTCCGTATTTTCTTTTTTTAATGATTCGATGACTTGCCATGAGTTATCCGTGCTACCGTCATCAATAAGCATGATCTCAAAACTGAAACCATGCTTATTCATTACTTCCTTAATCCAGGAAACTAATTCCGGGAGAGATTCTTCCTCATTCAATAAAGGAATAACTACGGAAATATCCATTTTAAATATTATTCTTCTGTTTTTACTTCTTCCATGGCTTCGTCAAAAGCATCACTGTTGTTCTTGCTTTTAACAAATATAGAAGTGATCAAAGATATAATAAATCCTACTAGAGCAAAAACGAATAAACTTGAAATAGCCATGACTATTGGACTCTGAAACTTTTTCATCACTTCCCCAGCCATCTCAATTTGCTCGTCCGACATTCCTTTTTGGTACATTGCTTCTTCTTGCATTAATTGAATTTGATCCATAATGCTGGGGTCAATCTTGATCAAAATAACCGAGTATAGTGCATTTAAGATTCCGGCACAAAGCATAATCGCAACTCCAAAACCTAAAGCTTTACTATAGTTTATAGAACCGTTAAGTTCTTTATTTCTATAGTTAACCTGACAAATGAAAATACCTATTGCCATAATTACATATGTGATAATACCTAAAGTCTTATTTAGATTCTCACCAATTACGTATAAAATAACATTGTATAATATTAGTGCTAGAGCTAAAAAAATACCATAAGTCATTGCAGGCTTCCAGAAGGGTAATTTTTGTTCCATAATTTTAGTTTTTTGTGAATATGATTAACAAATATATTTGATTTTTATTCTTAGAAAGTTGTTGTGCATAAATTTTTATTTGCAGAAACGAAAGATAATAAATTTTGACGTAATATTTATTTGAGATTTAATTCATTAGTTTATCAGGCTGAAAAAAAATTACTCAACATTGCTGTTTTCGTTTGCTGGAATACCAATTTTTTCTACTTTTGTCGCCGGGTAAGTCCTGTGCGACCAGCTCCTGCTGAATCCCCCCAGGGTCGGAAGGCAGCAAGGGTAGGCGGTTGTAGCGGTGCGACACAGGTAGCTTACCCACTTTTTGTTGAGAATGCCGAATTAGCTCAGTTGGCCAGAGCACGTGATTTGTAATCTCGGGGTCCCCAGTTCGAATCTGGGATTCGGCTCAAAAAAATAAAACACACATTGAATTAAATAGTGTGTGCAAAGAGTTCTAAAAGATATTGAAAACTGATTGGGGAGATACCAAAGTGGCCAACTG
>JANQII010000255.1 GCA_028282195.1 Prolixibacteraceae bacterium | reverse complement strand
GAGGCTTCAGTTCTGTACACAACTATCTATAATAAATGATCTAATGAATAACCAATTATTCAATGACCAGTATCGAGCATCCAGCAACCAGTATCCAGTAATGGGCATCCAGGATCCAGGATCAAGTTCCCCGTATCGAGGATCATAAATTCAACAAAGTTACCCACCTGAATATTGCAGTGATCCAGATTCTGGATAGTAGATACTAGACGTTAGGCATTGACTACTCGTATCCGGTATCAAGTATCCCACATTCAGTATTTCATTTGCGTTCACCATCTGAAGTGAATCTTATAAGCATTTTGGATTGACATATATTGACGGAAATAGCGAAGAAGAATGATATTCAAGCGGTGACTATTTCTACTGTTAACCCAACATCAAATAATTACGATCAGCACAAAAAGCTCTGTATTACTGTGACAGAAATTACTACCTTTGGTCTGCTTTTTTAAAAAATCAGGCTTTAAAAACCTGATTTACTGAAAATAACAGATTTTATTTAATTTATAAAAACTACGCACAATGTTAATTAGCGACGTAAAAGCAAGAGAAATTATCGATTCACGTGGTAACCCAACTGTAGAAGTTGACGTGACACTGGAAAGTGGTGCATTTGGCCGTGCAGCTGTTCCATCAGGAGCATCTACTGGCGAAAACGAAGCACTTGAATTGCGTGATGGCGACAAAGGCCGTTACCTGGGAAAAGGCTGTTTAAAAGCTGTTGCAAACGTAAACGACCTTATTGCAAAAGAACTTATTGGTATGGACGCTACAGATCAGGTAGCTGTTGATAGCAAATTGCTTGAATTAGACGGTACAAAAACAAAATCTAACTTGGGTGCAAACGCTATGTTGGGTGTTTCTTTGGCTGTTGCTAAAGCTGCTGCTGAGTACGCTGAGCTACCATTGTACAAATACATTGGCGGAACTAATGCAAAAACGTTGCCTGTTCCTATGATGAACATCATTAACGGTGGTTCTCACTCCGATGCTACTATCGCATTCCAGGAATTCATGATCCGCCCAATTGGTGCTCCTTCTTTCAGCGAAGGTTTGCGCATGGGTGCTGAGATTTTCCACGCCTTGAAAAAAGTATTGTCAGGCAAAAACCTTTCTACTGCAGTAGGTGACGAAGGTGGGTTTGCTCCCATGTTAGGAGGTACTGAAGAAGCTATCGACTGCATTTTAACCGCAATTAAAAACGCAGGTTACAAACCAGGTCGTGCTGAAGATGGTGGTGATGTTTCTATCGCTATGGACTGTGCTTCTTCTGAGTTCTACAAAGACGGAGTTTATGATTATAGCATTTTCGAACCAAACGGAGTAAAACGTTCTTCAGATGAGCAAGCTGCTTATTTGGCTGAATTGGTTGAAAAATATCCTATCGATTCAATCGAAGATGGTATGGACGAAGGCGACTGGGACGGATGGGTAAAATTGAACGCTGCAATTGGCGACAAATGTCAGTTGGTAGGTGACGACCTTTTCGTAACAAATGTTGAGTACTTGCAAAAAGGTATCGAGTTAAACGCTGCAAACTCAATCCTTATTAAAGTTAATCAAATTGGTACGTTGACTGAAACTTTGGATGCAATTGAAATGGCACACCGTGCTGGTTATACTTCAGTAACTTCTCACCGTTCAGGTGAAACTGAAGATGCAACTATTGCTGATATTGCTGTTGCAACTAACTCTGGTCAAATCAAAACAGGTTCTATGAGCCGTTCAGACCGTATGGCTAAGTACAACCAACTACTTCGCATCGAAGAAGAACTTGGTTCAGCTGCAATCTACGGATACAAAAAGATTTATAAGAAGTAAAATTCTTATTTTTTAAAGATGTTTGAAAAGCTCTCACCATCGTGAGAGCTTTTTTTAGTACTTAATACACAACAGACAAAATAGATTAGTACGGCATGTTTTTTGATAAGACCTTTTGTTTAAAATTAATGCTATGAAAAACTACCTTTTAATCGGCCTGCTATTAGCTGCTTGCCTTTATTCATGTAATAAGAATGACGATGAAATAATTCCGGAAGAAATTGTTGAAATTGAAAATCACATAAAAGCAAAAGTCGGAGATCAGGATTTGGTAATTTTCCAGGATAATTCGCTCAATGAGGATAGTTTAAATTCTTTTTCTTTTTCATTTGGGCAAGTAATAACCACCTATGATAATTCAGATCGTGCAGATACCAATTTATTTATTAGTGGTTACCTCAATCATCAACAACTGAAAGTATCATTTCCTTACACTAAAACTAACGGCAAATATGCAATTGTGCGAAATTATGGACCTATAAGTACCTTAAAAGGTTTTTATTCCAACACGATTAATATTGATAAGGAAGAAGGTTTTATAAATTTCGAAACTACAAATTTCTTACAAGAAGACATTCCTGAAACAAAAATTGGAGAGCTGGAAATAACCACTTTTGACTTGGTTAAACGCGAAGTTGCTGGTACCTTTCATTTTGATGCATATGGTTATTTTTATGATTGGCAAAGTAATCATCCTAAAATCTCTGCTGTCGATTCAGTAATTCATGTCAAGCAAGGGAGTTTTTATTATAAATGGGATGAAGAACTTAAAATATCAACTGTAAAAGCTTCAACGGATTATCCGGTAATATTTTTGGGAGATTAACTAATTAGGCTTTCTGAGGAGGATCTGATCTTTTCAAAAGATCGGATTTTTTAAATTTGTTTTGTAATCAACATTGCCTTCTCCAAAAACATAGCAAATTTGATTATCATTAATGAAATAGTAATAAAAGCCACGTCGCTTTATCATTATCCTAACTTATTTCAAATACTAATAAAGTACGGACATTTTTTGAAGAATAAAAGAGGTTCTTCATTCTCATTCTGATTGGATGACTTCAAATTGCCCCGTGAATAATGGTAAAAATTCGTTAACTTTCAACAAGTAAAACATAAATGGCATCCATGTTATTTGAAAACGGACACCGTTATCATATTGTCTTCAATTAGCTTTAAAAATTTTAACAATTTGAATGATGATTAAAAAGGCTGAAATCCTCTCTGTAATTTTTCTTGTTTCTGTGCTTTTAAATTCATGTTTTTTAGTGAGTCCAAAAACCGAAAAAACTGCAACAACAACGCAAAGTGACCATGTTAATGATACGATCGAAATTGTCAGAATACCATATGCGCATAAGCCAAAAGTTATTGAGTACGAGGTTTCTGTTTTGAAAGGGACTAAGACCATGCATGGCATTAAAAAGCGGTTTTATGAGCATGGGAGTGTGTATTCAGAAACACCATACCTGAACGGTAAAAGAGAAGGAATTGCTTATACATATTATCAGGAATATAAAGGAGGAAAACCACAGGTTTGGAAAGAACAGCCTTATGAAAATAATTTGTTGTCGGGGGTATGTCGCAGGTATCATCGAAATGGGAAACTTCAATCAGAATATGAATACGGAAATGGCTTGCCAGTGCCTGGGATAAAGGTGTGGAAAGAATCTGGTGTGGAAGTAAAAATTCCCAAACTGATTGTTACAAAAGAAGTCTCGGGTAACATCATCAGGATAAAAGCCAGAATGTCGAATAGTACACAAAAAGTAAAATTCTATAGAGGGAAAATGGTTGGCGGAAAATACATTTCAAAAGAAATGAAACCAATCTCTGTTAACGGTGGAGTGGGAGAAATGGTATTAGCAAGGAAAGATGCAAAACCTGTTACAATTGTGGCAGTTTTAAAAACTCCTTACAGAAACTCTTACTATTTGGCAGAAACGGTAACTTTTTAAAGTGGTAATGGATCCGATCTTAAAAGATTGAATCCAATACTATCGAAATAAAATCGTTAACTTTCAAGAAGTAAAATATAAATTAAACACTCCATGCAATTTGAAAATGACCACCTCTATCATATTTACAATCGTGGAAATAATTCTCAGAAAATCTTTTTTACCAGAGATAATTATTTGTTTTTCCTTGAAAAAATTAAAAAACATATTGTGCCTCATGTTGATATTTTAGCGTGGTGTTTAATGCCAAATCATTTTCATTTGATGGTATATGTGAACCATGTTGAGCTTGAAGTTAAGGCTACTCACGGGGTGACTCAAAGTCACCCCGTGAGTAAAAAAAGAAGCTTAAACAATTCTATTGCTATAATACTTCGCTCATATACAAGAGCAATACAAAAGCAAGAAAACAGAACTGGGAGTCTATTTCAGATGCAAACAAAAGCCATCTGTCTCACTCAGATTGATGGTGTCTCTCCAGCATGGTTTCAATCGAAATATGGTGCAATTATAAATGTTGCATTTCCAGAAAGGGAATACCCTCAGGTTTGTTTTGATTATATTCATTCAAATCCAGTAAAACATGGTTTAGTGAAGAGCGAAAAAGAATGGGAGTTTTCTTCTGCAAAAGATTATTGGGGAGAAAGAGAAGGGAAATTGATTAATCGAAGCAGAACTGAAGAGTTTGGTCTCGTTTACTCACAGGGTGACTTTTAGTCACCCTGTGAGTAATAACTTCTCTACATAAAACTAAAAGCCAAACTAAAATAGAAACTTCTTCCCGGAGAATAAATCGGTCGGGCTTCTGCACTTCTTACCGAGCGGGATAGATGCTCATAATAGGCCTCATCAAACAGGTTTTGAATACCTGATGAAAGAGTCAGCCACTTATTGATTTTGTATGAAGCATCAATATCTACCACCTGAAATGCAGGTGTTTTGGTTTCTCCATACGACTCTGCTACACGATCTTGTTTAAAAGAATTCCTGAAACTCAATTCTGTATTCAGCTTATTCTGTATAAACGAACCAAGTAAACGATATCTGAATTCCATCGGTGGGATTTCAGGTAAGGCTTCATCCCTATCTTTATTCTCTCCATAGGTATAAGCCAATTCAGCAATGTGCTGTATATTCTGTGAAATATGCTGTCTCCAGCTCATCTCAAAACCATACATTAACGCTTTATCCAGATTAATAAATTGCCTGACACCTGGCGATGTCCCCATTCTTGGGCTTAAGTCTCTTCTTATTTCAGAAGAAATATAATTTCTTAGAAATGAAGAAAACAGGTTGATGTTTATGGCTGTTTGTTCCGTTTTGTAATCGAAGATTAAATCGATTTGATTATTGGTTTCCGGCTCAAGCTGTGGGTTGCCAATTAATTCATACGGATCAAGCCCAATGGGAAAGAAGTTGATAAACCGTTCAGCTATCCCCGGACTTCGCTGTGCACTTCCCAGCCATAAACCTAAAGAAGTAGTGTTACTTAGCATTTGGGTACCACCAATACTAACAGAAGGATTTAAATAATCAGAAGACAAATCATCATATTGATTTGCAAAATTTGCATCCGGCTTGTCAACTTCTGCATGGTTCAAATCTAATCGGCCAGAAAACACCATATGAAATTTGGACTGCTGTATATGGTATTCAGCAAAAAGCCCGTTTCGCCTTATTTTTGCATCCTGCCAAACATTGTCAACGAGCGTTTTACCGGACATTGGCCCCATAAGCATCGTTCTTGAACGCTCACCTTTTGCACTTTCAATTCTTAGGTCAGTTCCAATATATAGCCAATCATCATCAAAATTTAAACGAAGCTCTGTCCTTCCTCCTATGTTTTCAGTTTCTGCATCAGTAATTGCATCTGCCATTCCTGGGTTCATTATTTTATCAAGGTTATCCATCAGGTGGTTTACTTGTGTGGTATAAAGTGAAGTATTCCACGATGTTAACGAACCTTTGTAAAAACTGGCAGAATGGCTAAGGTTAATTAACCATGTATCATCTTCACGTAGGTCCATTGGGAGTGCAGGGAAATCAACATCCTTAGCAAAATTGTTTGATACCAGTAATCCAATGTTTTGAGTGTCATTTAACTTGAACCCAAGCTTACCTCCAAAGTTGTTTCGTGTAAAATTTGCTGGAATATCCATGCCTTTACCATCCTCATAGTCATTTCCAGAAGAAGTGGAACCAAACAGTTTTATGCTGGTTCTTTTGTTTGAAAAGCCGGTCAAACCTTCTGTTCTGAATATTTCTCCATTCGTTTCGTAACTGCTACTTAATCGTCCAGAGAAGTCTGGTTGTTCGGCGAAATGCAGATCAGCACTTTTGAAATTAATCGTTCCTCCAAAAACATTTCCATATCGGAGACTGTGTGGCCCTTTTAAAACTTCAGCCTGAACAATCATGTTCAATGGAACCTGACTTGAAGCTGGATCCATTCGGTTTGGGCATGCAGCACTTGCACACTGGGTGCCATCAATAACCAAATTTAATTGGTCGTATTTAAATCCGCGGAGTACAGGATCAAATCCATAAGCTCCGCTTTTTCGGATACTTGAAATGGAACTGAATTGCTCAAGCAATTGCCCCGCATCGTGGGCTAGTTTCTCCTGAACTTGAAAAGCAATTTGTTCCCGTTCGCCTGCACCTGCGTGAACCTGCAGAAAGTTTACAGGAAGGAGCATATGCGATTTCTGTTCAAGTTTTATGAATCCTGAAGAAAAGGCAGCTTCGAGTTTTTTATGTGATATAGTTTGATCCCCAAATTGAATATGGGAAATATGTAAGGCTTTTTTCCCATTTGGCATAAGGAAGATATATCCATCTTTATCGGAGATACCTTTACCAGCTCCATAAGTATAGGTGGCATTTGTAACTGGTAAATCAGTTTTTTTATCTTTTAATTGAATTTTTGTTTGTGCTGTTGAATTTAGATTAATCAATTGCAGCAACATAATGAGCAATAACAATGATTGCCATCTCCTGTAACAGGAGCTTAAACTATTATTCATATTTACATGCTAAATGTTAGAAATGATTTTAGGGCCAAGATTAAAGAATCAAACAGATCATTTTTTTGAATCTTGTTTTTTGGCTTTTGATTCAGTATAAATTATTATGAATCTCGTATTATTGACCTAATAAGATCGTTTCTCAAAATCTCCATTTAAGCCAAAGTCATTCATTGTCATTTTGTTGTTATTATATGGTCATTCCTGGTTTCTAATAATGACCATCATTGACTATTGAATGACCATTTTACTGACTTTACATTGAAAATGAAATTGACATATCAATTTAGTATAACAATACGATAGTCATTTAAATGATTTAAGCATGTATGTTCTTTGGGGGGTGAAAAATATTGTTTGGGTTAATGATCCCGGTATTTTTAAAATAGAAAAGAATTATAAGTTCTTTAAAATCATTAGATGGGTTGTTACAGTCTGTTTCATCTGCAAAAAGCTGAATTTCATAATTTTTAGTTTCTTGCTGTGGAAGACTTTCTTTGTTTTCGTGTTGTTCATCAAGTTCTTTTTTTAGATGGCAGCAACCATTACAGTTTGATTCGGGCACATCTTTATTAATGCAAAGAAATTCAGCAATGAAATCCTGATTTATTTTAAATGAAATCAGCACTACAGTTTCTGCGAACATGTGCAGGAAGATGGCTGATATGAGTAAGTATGCAAATACTTGTTTCATTTATAAAACAGGGAACAGATTAGTGATTATACAAGTTACAATTTTTATGAGGATTTGTTCAACTGATTAATCGATTATTCACGGGGTGACTCAAAGTCACCCCGTGAATAAAACTGTTAGCGATAAAACACTATTTTTGCGATTATGTATTCACAGGAAGAAGCCAAACAATTGCGAAAAAAATTCTGGACACTTTTTGATCAGCGATGTGAGCTGGTGCCTGAATTAAAAGGTAAAAAGAAAAAGTGGTTGCTCTATGATACGAAAGTTAGGGGCATTGACCTGAAATTTGATGCTGGCAGAAAGGCTGCTTCAGTAATATTGGAAGTTAATGCCCGTAGTGAGAATAAGCGTCTGGAGATTTATGAAGTTCTTGAGAAGTATAAGGTAATGCTGGAAGATGGTTTCCCCGAAGGTTTGATTTGGGATTATTGTTTTATTCGCGAAAGTGGGGAAGAGGTGTGTAGGGTTTACCTTTCAAAAGAAGGTTTGGATATCCATCGTCAAAACCAATGGCCTGATATTTACAATTTCTTCATTGAAAATATGTTGATCCTGGAAAATAACTTTCTGGGGATTCGAGATATTCTGAAAGATATGTTAAATAATTAGTAAGAGTTCCACTTCAACTGAAGCACTTATTTATTTGCTGATGTCTATGTTAGTCCTTGATTTATTGGCTCTTTTGTGTTTCAAACTTATTTTTGTTATTTAGTTGCCGGATATTCATTTGAATGTAAGGGGTATAGCTCCTTCAAACTAAACAAGAGCAGAAATGCCCAAATCAATGAAAGTTGACAAAAAAATATGGGATGATTTTAGAAATGGGGAAAAACATGCGCTTACAAATATTTATCATCAGCACGTTCAACTTCTTTATCGGTACGGATTAAAATTTACAAATGACAAAGAGTTGTTAAAAGATACCATTCAGGATCTTTTTTTTGATTTAATCAGTAGCAGGCATAAGCTTGGCAGTACCGATAACATTAAGTTTTATTTAATGGCATCCCTCAGGCGAAAACTTACAAGAAACCTTAAGAAGCAAGGAGGGATTAAAAATATTGAACGCCTAAAAAATATTCAGCCGGCAATTGAGTATTCTATCGAACACCGTTTAATCGAGAAGGAAGAATTGTCACATAATGAAGAGAGGATCCAAAAAGCACTTCAAACCTTGAGCCCCAAACAACGAGAGATTCTTTTTTATCGCTTTACCTGCGATTTTGAGTATGAGCAGATCTGTGAAATGATGTCTATTAAATACGATAGTGCCCGCAAACAGGTTTTCAGGGCACTTAAGTCGTTAAAAGAGTGTCTTTCCAATACCGATATTTTTATCCTGTTTTTCAGCCACAACGCTTTTTCTTTAGCAAGCAGATAAAAAAATTCCTTTTTTTTGTCCACAAGATTACATGTTAATGTCTTTCTATTTCATAAAAGGCAAGCATAAATTCATTTCTATTTCTAAAAACTGGAGATTTTATAGCGAAATAAATCCATGGAAAAAAAGTATAAAACATATCCGATTGAAGAGTTTGTTGAGGATCGTGAGTTTTTGGCCTGGGTGCTGAAAGGTTCCGGGGATGAGGAGTGGGAAGCGTACCTGAAAGGTAATCCTGATATAAGGGAGAAAGCAATTAAGGCACGTCAGATTATCCTGTTGCTCCGGGACAAATACGAGTTAATGGATGAAAAGGATGTACTTTCCCTATGGAAAAGGGTAGAAAAGTTTGAGGTCGATAGCAGGCATCAAAATCGTACGATCCGGTTTCGCAGCTACTTAATGAGGGCTGCCGTATTTTTTGTAATTGTGCTTTTAGGATCGCTGGCTTATATTTATGTAAATGATCATGAACCTGGTTACCGTTTTACTTCTGCTTTATCAGAAAATGCAGGGCATAAGTCAAAAATCGTGCTTGCCGATGGCGAAGAAGTGATTTTGGATTCCGATGACTCCAGAATCACTCTGGATGAAGGTTTACAACTGAAAATTGACGAATCAAAATCAATTGATCTTACAAACAAGGGATTGGATAGGGCGAACAAACAAAATGAAGTAATAGTCCCGTTTGGAAAAAGATCGGAGTTGTTACTGGCAGACGGAACAAAAGTGTGGCTAAATGCAGGAAGTAAGTTTGCCTTTCCATCCCGGTTTCCGGATAAGCAAAGGGAAGTTTATCTGGAAGGTGAAGCCTATTTTGAAGTTTCACATGCCAAAGAATACCCTTTTCTGGTTCATGCAGGAGATATTGATGTACGGGTTTTGGGGACCCATTTTAATGTATCGGCTTACCCGGATGATCACCAGATTGAGACCGTATTGCTTGAAGGACAAGTTGCAGTGCGTAGAGAAGGTAAGCTGGGAATATTCCGCGATGAGGTTCTTTTAAAGCCATATCAGAAAGCACAGTATGAAAAAGAAGAGAAAAGTATTCAGTTACTTGATGATCCTGATGCAGACGTTGCCATTGCCTGGACAGAAGGGTGGTTCCAATTTTCTAAAGAATCGATGGCAACTGTTTTCAAAAAACTGGAAAGATATTACAATATCAAAATCGAAGTGAAAGATGATTTCCCTGGAGACGAGCAAATTACAGGTAAGCTTGATTTGAAAGAATCAATCGAAGAGGTAATGCCTGTTTTGGAAGATGTCGCAAAAATAAATTATACAATCGGTAATGGTAAAGTATATATCGTAAAAAAATAAAAATGGATGTCCGCTTATAACCTACTGGTCATTAAGTAGTCATTAAATAGTCAATAGTGGTCATTCTTCCTTAAAAAAACGATATAATGACAACTAAATGACAAAGAATGACGATTGAAAAAACTGTTTGGGTAAAAAAAACGGATACTCATAAAAATAAAATGCCTATGATCTAAAAAGTGAAAACCGGAAGTATGCCCACTTACCGGTTTTCAGATTAAAATTAATGTAGTACTAAATTCTAATCATTTCAAAATTATGAAAAAAAATGAAACTGTTCCATGCTTGCTTAAACGAAGCATGGTAAAAATTTTATTGAGGATGAAACTATTGAGCTTTTTATTGCTGGCAACATTTGCGGTTTCTGCTGCAAATAGCTATTCACAACAGACAAGGTTCAGTTTTGAGCTGAATAATACATCTGTGGAGAAAGTTTTCCAGTATATTGAAGATAATAGCGAGTTTATCCTTCTGTACAATGAAAAGTATATAGATGTTGACCGGAAAATTAGTGTAGATGTTAAAGATGAGACTGTTGAGACAATTCTTGATCAGGTACTGGATGGTTCCGGAAACTTGTTTAAAATTTATGATCGCCAAATTGTGATCCTGGAGAATGAGAATTCCGAGCTCCCGTCAATTATTCAAGATAGCCCAATTTTGCAACAACCTAAGAGAGAAGTTAAAGGAGTGATATCTGATGAAAATGGAGAGGGATTGCCAGGGGTCAATATTCTCATTAAAGGAACCACAAAGGGAACCACATCCGATATGAATGGAAATTACTCATTGAATGTTTCGGATGGAGATGTTTTGGTTGTAAGTTTTATCGGTTATAAATCAGTAGAGATTACTGTTGGAGAGGAGAGTACAATTAATATTAAGATGGAACAGGATGTTTCTGAAATAGGGGACATTACTGTGAAAGGTTACCGTGCTTCGCTGCAACGGGCTGTAGCAATTAAAAGGGAGTCCCCTCAGTTTGTAGATGCAATTTCTGCCGAGGATGTTGGTAAATTACCTGACCAAAACATTGCAGAGGCATTGCAACGTGTTACAGGTGTTGCTATTGAGAGGACAAGGGGACAAGGTGATTTTGTTTCAATTCGAGGTTTGGGACCTGATTTTGTGCGGGGTTCCATTAATGGCCGTAGCCTGGTTAGTGCTACCGAGTTTTTTGACCAGAACATTGGAGGGGCCACAAGGGTTTCGACTGGCCGGGCAGCTAACTTTGACGTCTTACCCTCTGAAATAATTAATACGCTTGAAGTGGTCAAATCAACGTCCGCAAAACACGTTGAAGGTGGTATTGGGGGTGTTGTTAATGTAAAAACATCACGCCCATTGTCTGTTGGAGAAAAATTTTCAGCTTCAGCACAGGCATCTTATCAGGATTTTGCAGGTAATTTAGACCCAATTTTATCGGGTTTGTATAGTCATGTAAATGATGCTGGTACTTTGGGGGTATTGTTTTCTGCTTCCTATTCAAAGCGCTCGATCAGGGAAGATTTCTCCCGTGGTTTTGGATGGTTTCAGTTTGGTTCATACGATACAGACAATGATGGTTTGGTTAATGATGGTGTTAGTGATGACCTTTCAAACGTTTATATTCCACTATCACATCATTATGAGAGTTTTGAAGAAAAAAGGGAAAGGTTTACGGTAACTAACACCTGGCAATTTAAGCCTGGCGATAATACAGATATTAATTTCGATTTTATTTACTCAAAACGGAAATTGGAAAATACAGGACAGGAAGCTTTATTAATAACGCTTCCATTATTTGATCAGGATTGGGCAAGTGCAGGAATTAATCAAAATCCTGATGGGAGTGCACAGGTACAGGGTATTTATGATGGGAATACCCTTACAAGTATTCCGTTTTCATTAGCTCCTGAGATTGTTATGGACAGGAATACCGGCGATGATGACCTTTTTTCTTTTGGTTTAAATCTTAAACAAAAAATAGCTAGTTGGGATTTAAATGCTGACGCAAGCTATGTGGCAGCAACCGGGAAACTTGATTTTGACCGTGCTGTTATCGTAGGGGACGGGGGGTCTCCTTCTGCAGGTGGCGTTTATGCCTTCCAAACCG
>JANQII010000249.1 GCA_028282195.1 Prolixibacteraceae bacterium | reverse complement strand
TCTTCCGATTCGGTTGATAGGCTGATTGTGCAAGGTGTTATCAATTAACTCACCCCAATTGAGTCCAACAATGTTGGATTCAATTTTCCCCTCTCTATTGATAGAGAGGGGTTAGGGGAGAGTACAGAGTACTTGTATAAAAATATGTGAATCAAGGGTTTATTCTAAATATTCAGGAAAATCCGGATTTAAAGACAAGATTTTCAACTCTTGATTCGCATTATTCAATATGTTGTTCAATTTCTTCAAGGAATATTTTTACCTTATCAATCAATGGTTTTGCTATTTCTTCATCAAAATCAAACATATCACCGTAGTCCCCTTTTTGCCTGTAATCAAATAGCTTTGAAAACAATTTCCCAAACTCTTTGTCAATTTTACCCGAATTAATAAACCCTAACCCGAATTGGGTTCTTGCCCCATCATGAGTCTGAGTCTCAATATTATTTTTTAGTAATAAAGCGATTACAGCATAAAAACAAGCATAATACAATCGATTAATTACAGCATTCCACCTTTTTTCTTTTGCGAGAATCTGTGCTTCTTCAAATTACTCTTCTGCCCGATGAAAACGATAATTAACATAGTCATTCCTATTTCTAACTGTCATAAGCGTATTCCTTCATGATTGATATTTTTATATAGCGGAGAGTAAATCAATGAGGTTTCCCAAAAAGATTTAGGATAAATAAATGTTGAAATTACCTGCCCCGTGTCCAATTCAATATCATACAATTTATCCCTGAATTTATCTTCAACATCATTAGTAACCCTGGATTCATCTACTAAAATTAAAATATCCCAATCTGAGTCTGAACGGAAATCCCCACGAGCCCTGGAACCAAACAAGTAAGCCACGGCATGTGGGTCATTGTTGCGAATAGTTTTTGATATCCTATCTCTAATCAGATTCTCATCCATAACTATATACATTTGAATCAAAGATACAGATAATCTTATAAAGTTGAATTTTGGGTTATGCAGTGATTAAACCAGTTATACTTCAACATGGAATGGGTCTATGTAAAAATGATCGCATCATTAACTTAGAGTATGATTCTGATAATTGGATATTATTCCTGAGGGAAATCATTCAAAAGTTCATCACAATTAAACACTTATAAAAAACAAAGGGTTAAAACAATTATGCATTATTGAGTAACTTATCAAATATTCGGATTAAAATTATGAACACCCTTGTTTATATTAATATCTCAATAATCCCACTATCTTTGGACCATGTTTACAGATAAAACAAAAGGCTATTTTTTTGCAGCAGTTGCGACTATTGCTTTTTCAAATATTTATATTTTCAGCAAAGCAGCCCTTAACCACATTAGTTTGGCCCAATTTGGGGTGTACTGGTTTTTTATTGCAGTAATTCTGAATGGAGCATGGATTCTTAAAACCGGAAAATATAAAGTTATCCCAACCCTTAAAAAAAAGCATTGGAAAATATTAATATTGCTAGGCATTCTGGAAGTATTAACGACCTCTACATTTTTCTTGTCAATTCAAATTATTCCAGATCCGGCAGTAACATCTTTTATCGGAAATTTATATCCGGTAATCCTGACTATCCTGGGAATTGTTTTTCTTCGTGAACGTTTTAGCTGGCTGGAATCAGTTGGTGGCGTAATGGCATTAACCGGAGCATTTATCATTAGTTTTCAAGGGGGGACAACATTAAGCGAACTATTTATTCCCGGCACAGGAGTAGTATTAATTAACGCAAGCTTTGCCGCTGTTACTTCACTTGTTGTCAAAATGAACATCAAAAACATGAGCCCTGAACTGGTGAATACAAACCGGGCAATTTGGCTATTTACCAGCTCGTTGATTGTTATGTTGTTCATCGGTCATTCTTTCATCATACCGCCCAAAGCACTCGCTAACATTGCTATTGGAGCTACGCTTGGCCCTTTTGTTGCATTGTTAGGAATTTACTATTCCTTTAAATACATCGAAGTATCGAAGTCTTCAATTGTTCAAAGCCTGAAAGGTGTTTTTGTACTTGCCGGCAGTTTCTTCTATTTTCACACACTACCACTTCAATACCAAATTATTGGAGGGGGAATTACCGTATTAGGCGTATTAATTATGTCATTAAGCAAGGCTGGTGCTTTTTTTAAGAGGAATTAAATTGGGGTTGTCCAAAAAGAATAAAATTCAAACCACTAAGAGCGCATAAGATTACGCAAAGAACACTAAGATTTTGATATAGAAAGGCTTGACTCTTTGTGTCTTTTGCGGTTCCTTAAAATACTTAGCGGTTAAGTTAACTTTTTGGACAGCCTCTTTGATTTGCACCCATAGGGCGCTTCATAGAAAAACAGCACAGAAAGTCAAAATAAGAAATAAGGAACAAAAAATGGATAAGGACTGGCAAAGAACTTCCTGATTAAATATTTCCTGTCTGCCGTCCCTACAGGAGGAAATCCGACAGGCAGGCTTATTCAATATTTTACATTTACCTATATGAAAATCAAGGTACAGCCGTTTAAACATGATTACCCTCAAAGGAGGTGGTTTTTTAGATTATAACAAATCAACTTAACATTCAACTCTCGTAACTAATGAAAAATAGTTTTTTCAGATGAAAAGTACTATTTTCGATAATCATTATCTGACTGCCTTTCCCTGCACAAATTTTAAATTCAAGCTAAATGAATTATTTGGCACATCTGTATTTATCCGGCCAAAACGAGTCAATTCAGGTTGGGAATTTTATTGGCGATTACGTCAAAGGGAAGCAGTATGAGAAATTTGCACCTGAAATTCAAAAAGGAATTCTTTTACATCGCCAGATTGATTCATTTACAGATAAACACCCTAAAATAAAAGAGGCTGCCGATCTTTTTCGCCCCAGGTATGGCAGGTATTCCGGCATTGTTATCGATATTGTTTTTGATCATTTCCTTGCTTCCGGATGGGATAACTACTCTGCCGTTAGTTTACGAAATTACTCAAAACACGCATATGCCGTGCTATTGTCCCATTTTCCAATTTTACCCAGACGTGTGAAACTATTTCTTCCTTTTTTGATTCAGCACAAACGTCTTGAGTCTTATGCTCGTTTTGAAGGTTTGAGTGAATCCCTTGAGATCATGGCCAGGCGAACCAGTCTTCCTGATGAAGCTGATTTTGCCATGCAGGTTTTACACGCAAATTATTCAGAATTACAGAATATTTTCAACTCTTTTTTTAAAGAACTCCTATTATTTGTAGAAGAAACTTTTGAAGTGGACATAAAAAAACCCGCAAGTTGCGGGCCTTGATTTATACAATATGTAATTTGAGATTACAGTTTTCAAAGAAAAATTCTTCTTCACCAAATGCCGGCTCAAGATCATCCAGCCAAATGGCCTTTGGATTGTATCGTGCAAAGAAAGGCCTTCCTACCCAATCCGGATTTCTTCCCTGAAGGAAATTCAATACAAACACCTTCTCTCCATGTATCTTTTGCATTCCTAATACCTGAACTTTACCCGGAACACAAGACATAGAAGGACCACGAACCGTACGGCACACACCACTTACTTTTTGAATAGCCTTTTGATAGGTTCTCCATGCCTCTTCCAAAGTTACCGCAAAGTAATCCTGGGCACCCGTATTACGGGCAATGAACATGTAATAAGGGATAATGCCCATATTTACCTGCTTACGCCACATGGTTGACCAAATTTCGTGATCATCATTTATATTTTTCAACAGGGGTGATTGCGAACGGATTTTTACTCCAATACTTAGAAGATTATCAACAGCTTCTTTCACAGCATCAGTTTCCATTGCCTTATAATGATTGAAATGAGCCATTATTGAAAGATCGATTCCCTTATCAACTACTTTTTTGAAAAGCTTCAATAAATCTTCAGCGTCATCATCAGTTGTAAAACGGTATGGCCAGTAAGACAATGCTTTTGTTCCAATACGAATGGTTTGCACATGATCTAGACCTGCATCCAAAATTGCATTAAAATAATACTCGAAATACTTGGTTGGCATCACTGCCGGATCACCTCCTGTAAATAATACATCAGTAACTTCAGGATGCTTCTTCAGGTATTTGATCATTAGGTCAGCTTCTTTCATTGCAAACTTAAAGCTGTTCATTGCAAACTGTGGCCAGCGGAAACAGAAAGTACAATAAGCATGGCAAGTTTGCCCCTGCGATGGGAAAAACAACATAGTTTCCCTGTACTTATGCTGAATCCCATTTAATCTTTCCCCATCAAGAGAAGGAACATTGCTTTCCTGCCCGGCAGGATTAGGGTTTAATTGCAGACGGATATTATCTACTGCTTTCTTCAAAGTTGCTTTGTCCGTACCATCTTTCAACAATTTTGCAACTATATTATAATGTTCTTCAGAAAGCATCCCCTTTTGTGGAAAGTTCAAAATATAAAACGGATCCTTTTCAAAGTTATTCCAGTCAATCAGTTCATCAACAATATAACTGCTAACCTTGAAAGGTAAAACGGTACCCACAACTTCAATGACAAATTTTTGATCCTCGCTCAATTTTTCAATCTGAGGAATTTGCCTGAAATTACTGAGCGTAAATGCACGGTACTTCATAATTAATAAGTTTTAATTTTAAACCCTAAATCGAAGATGAATCTTCCAGGAAGTGATGATATCCTCCCAAATTTTACAAACCTGATATTATTCAGGGTTTTATACCCAATTCGTAAAAGCCTTGCGAATCTAATAAAAATTAACGAGATATGAAACAGTTATTAACAATTCAGAAACTGCTTAATAGCTTAATTTTTCTGCCCTACTGGCGTCTAGCCTCAGAAATATGAACAATAGAATTGTGAACGACCAAAGGGAAGAACCACCATAACTGAAAAAGGGCAGTGGGATACCAATTACAGGCGCCAGGCCTATTGTCATCCCAATGTTAACAGCCACATGGAAAAATAATATACAAATAACACTATAACCATATACCCTGCTAAAAACGGAGCGCTGCCGTTCAGCTAAAAGGATTAAACGAAGCAATAAAGCAAGAAATAGCAGAATAACCGTAGTAGTTCCTATAAACCCCCATTCTTCACCAACAGTACAGAATATAAAATCAGTACTTTGCTCCGGAACAAAATCAAACTTGGTTTGCGTGCCGTTTAAAAAACCTTTTCCGCTAAAGCCTCCAGAGCCTATTGCAATTTTTGATTGATTGACGTGATAACCATAACCCAAAGGGTTTGACTCAATTCCCAGTACTTCATTAATACGAGCCTGCTGGTATCTTCCCAACACATTGTTGAATACATAGTCAACTGAAAATGTAAACATGACCAGGAATAAGAATGCACCTACAACCCAAAACTGTTTGTATATCCTGTTTCTTATGGTGTAAATAACAAATACAAATACAGAGAACAATGAAGAGTATAGTATTAATTCAACCACTGTTCTTTCATATTTCAACAGGAAATTCCCTAAAAGAACTAATGAAAACGATAGAACAAACACGGCCAAAGCTTTCATTGTTTCAATTATTTGCTGACGCATAAAATAATGCGCGATCAAGCTAATAAGTGCCACCAAAACGATAGCCATTACTGGTGTATATACCAAGGTAACAATAAAAATAACAGCTAGCAGAAACCCTGTAAAAAGAACCATTCCTGTTAATCCTTCTCTGTAAAAAACCAGCACAAAAACTGTAAAAACCAATGCAGAACCTGTATCATTTTGAAGAAAAATGAACATCACGGGCATTCCCAGTATTATCCCAATAACAAGTAATGACTTGAAACGGTGTATTTTAAAATTATACGAACTCAAATACTTAGCTAACGCAAGCGCTGTTGTAAATTTTGTAAACTCGGCTGGCTGAATACCAACACTGCCTATCTGAAACCATGATTTAGCACCATTAACCTCAACTCCAAACAACAACACGCCAACGAGCAGGAAAAATGTAAAGACATAGAAAACATAGGCGAATGAGACATAAAAATTACTGTCCAGAATAAGTAAAACAAAAGCCAAAACCAATGCAGCAATAATCCACAACAGTTGTTTCCCGTAGCGTTGGCTCATATCCAGAATACTGCTATGTTCTTCATTATAAACTGCAGCATATATATTCACCCAACCCAGAATAATCAACAATAAGTACATGAAAGCAGTCAGCCAGTCAAGATTTGCCCATATGTTATTTCTTCTTGCCATTAATCGGGTTGAATCGGATTTAACAAATTGGCGTTTGCCATTTTTTCTTCAACAATATCTTTTCGCCAGCCAGTCACCTCCCCCTTTAGGTATTTCTCAATCAACAAGCTTGCTATTGGTGCGGCATATCTTGACCCCCAAACTCCATGCTCAACATACACAGACAGGGCTATTTGGGGGTTCTCTTTTGGGGCAAATGCAATAAATACAGAATGATCAGAACCATGCGGATTCTGAACTGTTCCCGTTTTACCACAAATCGTAATTGTATCAAGCTTAGTGTTATATCTCACATTGCTTTCTTCAACAACAGCCTGCATTCCATCAATTACCATATCAAATGTTTCAGAAGAAAATCCGGTCTCATTTTTAGGATAATCAATTACCTGCTGATTATTTTCATTGATCCAAATTGATCGCACTAAATGCGGGGCAACATAATAGCCCTTGTTTGCAATTATCGCAGCAAGATTTGCCAGTTGAAAAGGAGTAATCAGCAATTCTCCCTGCCCAATCGCCATCGACCTGACTGTCATGGCGTTCCATCTACCTTTCCCATAATAGTGATCGTAGTACGAATCTTTCGGAACGTTCCCTCCATTTTCTCCAACTACCCCAACACCAATTCGTTGCCCAAGCCCAAAGTGCTGCAAGTGATCTTTCCAAACATTAAATCCTTCCCTTGCAGTCGGATATTTTTGGAAAATTGAACTAAACGTATTCCAGAAAAAAGGATTGCAGGATTCCCGAATCGCATTTCGCACACCAATAGGCGATATGTGTTCATGTGTACAACGTATCGGTCTGGAAACGGTCCCCGAACAAGCATGCTTAGTGTATTCATTTAATACCCCTTCGTGCAAACCAATTAATGCATTCACCAATTTAAATGTAGACCCCGGCATATACGAAGCTCCAATCGCCCTGTTGAAAATTGGTTGCAAAGTATCATTTGCAAGCTTTTGATAATTATCACCCCGTGCCCTACCAACAAGCAGTGAAGGATTATATGTTGGTGCACTCAAAAAGGCCAGCACCTCCCCTGTTGCAGGTTCAATTGCGACCACACTTCCTTTTTTATTCTGCATTAAATATTCAGCATAAGCCTGCAAATCAGCATCAAGTGTTGTCGTTATGTTACTGCCTATTAAGGCCAGCGTATCATTTCTTCCTTCCCTGTACGGCCCTTTAATCCGATTATGGACATCGACCAAAAAAAAGTTAATTCCTTTTCTTCCCCGAAGTTCTTTCTCGTATGCTTTCTCCAGCCCTAAAATACCAATATAATCACCTTGTGAGTAATAAGGGTCGCTGTTAATCATTGACTGATTTACCTCTCCAACATAACCTAAAGCATGAGCCGCAGTATTATACGGATACTCACGCAACGTACGTGTTTGAACATAAAAACCCGGATACTTGTACAACTTTTCCTGTAAAACGGCATAAGTCTCCTGCGCAATTTGCTTAACGACAACAGAAGATTTATAACGTGAATATTTTTTTGCCCGATTTATGCCTTTAATTAATTCTTCTTTTTCAATATCCAGCATTGCGCATAAAGCTGTCGTATCAAACACTTCTAACTCTCTGGGTGTGACCAACAAGTCATAGGCAGCTTTATTGTAAACAAGTAGCTTTCCGTTACGGTCATACATTAATCCACGGGCAGGGTAAGTTACAACACGCCTTAAGACATTTTTAGTTGCATATTGTTTGTAAGAAGAGTCAATTACCTGTAAACGAAACAGCTTCACTATAAAAATCAGCGCAACCAAGATAAAAATTGCACCCAATAAATATTTTCGTTTAGCAAAAGTATCCACAGTAAGCTATTCCCTAAAAATTATAAATTGGCTAATAAGAATTAATACAAGTGTAAAAACGATACTAAAGATACTTCTTAAAAAGGTATGAATAAAACCGTGGAACGAGAAAACTTCTATAAAAAACAAAAACAGATGATGTGCAGCTACAAGGATCAGTGAATATCTGAAAAACCATCCCATCCCCATATGCCTTACACGAGGTAGTTCGTCAACCTCAATACTATCTCTTGATGTAATTGTACGAATAACAAGCGGGCGTAAAAACCCCATAAATGTACAAGCAGAAGCATGAATCCCGGGGGTATTGCCAAAAATATCAACAACCAATCCAAGCGAGAAACTCAATATCAACAATAAAACTTTAGGGGTACTAAACGGTAACAGAAGTATAAAAAGAACATACAAAAACGGGTTGACATACCCGCTGAACTGAATATTATTCAGAAGCAATACCTGCACCAGAACAAGTATGACAAACATGACAAAATAGTGCAAAATTTCCCTAATCATCTGAATTCAGTTTCTCTAATTGTGTTTGTTCTTCTCCATACACATTGTAAATCACTTCTACAAAAGATAATGATTTGAAGTTACTGGAAAGTTCAACGGTTATATCATAAAAATTATCTCCACTTTCATGCTTGAAGTCTTTCACTGTTCCAACTAAAATACCTTCAGGGAAAATTGAAGAATAACTTGAGGTAACTACTTTATCACCAATTGATAAATTAACATGAAAAGGAATCTCATTCAATTTGGCATACCTATAATCTATTCCTTCCCAGGCCAATGAGCCAAAATAATCATTAACCTTTGCTGATAATGACCAGCGTTTATTCAATACACTTTGCCCGGTACTAAAATGTTCAGAAACATTTGTAACTACACCTACCACTCCATCTACCCCCACAATTCCCATATCTGGTTTAATGCCATCTAAACTCCCTTTATTTAAGGTTATGTAGTTGTATTGTTTATTTACAGAATTATTGATTACCCGCGCTGGTATAAAACGATAATCCAACCCTTCATTTTCCTTCTTTTTCAATCCATATTGAATATCAGAAAGCAAAACATCCTGAAGTCGTTTACGCAATGTAGCATTGTCACGGGACAATTGCTCATTTATTTTAGTTAGCTGAAAATAGTTATAAACGGAACTGTATGAGTTGTATAAGTTTCCTGAAATACGGTTACTGGCATTCAAAAATTTTACTTTCTGAAAGTTATTGTAATTGACAATTAAAACCAACGAAATGGCTTCGAGTATCAAAAAGAGAATAAAAAAATTATTTTTAATCAGAAAGCGTAACAAATTTCTCATGAAACAGGAAGGTTTGCCCCTTCCATTCAGGATTTTACCTGATCAGGAAGGAGAATTTGTCAACATTTTTAAGTGCAATACCAGTACCCCGGGCAACAGCCCTTAATGGATCTTCAGCAACATGGAAAGGGATATTTATCTTTTCAGACAATCGCTTATCCAGGCCACGAAGCAAAGCACCACCACCAGCCAGGTATATCCCTTTTGAAACGATATCAGAGTACAACTCGGGAGGGGTTTGCTCCAAAGCACTCAAAATAGCTGTTTCAATTTTTGAAATTGACTTCTCCAAACAGTGTGATATTTCCTGATAAGAAACAGGTACCTCAATAGGTAAAGCTGTCATTTGGTTCGGCCCCTGAACAATATAGTCATTGGGTGGGTCATCAAGCTGTGAAAGCGCTGACCCAACATTAACTTTAATATCTTCAGCAGTACGTTCCCCAATTTTGATATTATGTTGGTGACGCATGTACTCCATAATGTCTGCAGTTAAGTCATCACCTGCAATGCGTATCGATTTGTTGGTAACAATACCTCCAAGCGAAATAACAGCAATCTCTGTTGTACCACCACCTATATCAACAATCATGTTGCCCTCAGGTGCTTCAACATCAAGGCCAATACCAATTGCTGCAGCCATCGGTTCGTAAATCATGTAAACATCGCGTCCACCTGCATGCTCTGAAGAGTCACGGACCGCACGAAGCTCAACTTCAGTTGAGCCCGAAGGAATACAAATTACTATTTTCAGGGCTGGTGAAAAAAACTTCGATTTGGGATTAATCATTTTTATCATGCCACGAATCATTTGCTCGGCAGCATTAAAGTCGGCAATTACACCATCGCGCAAAGGCCTGATTGTTTTCAGGTTGGCATGTGTTTTACCCTGCATCTGCCTGGCTTTTTCACCAATAGCTACCAGTTTTTCTGACTTCAGGTCAATCGTAACGATTGATGGCTCATCCACCACAATTTTATCATTCTGGATGATGATGGTATTTGCAGTTCCCAGGTCAATAGCTATTTCCTGGCTTAAAAATGAAAACAATCCCATGTTTTTTAGTTGTCTTAAAATTTATCAATATCCCTAAAACGGATTTAGTCTCTTAATGTTTAAAATGACGGCGTCCGGTAAACAACATGGCAATACCAAACTCATCACAAGCCTCAATTACCTCTTCATCACGAATACTGCCGCCTGGTTCTACAATATACTTCACCCCATATTCATTGGCAGCTTCAATACTGTCACGGAACGGGAAGAAGGCATCTGATATTAATACCGATTCTTCTATTTTTGTACCCTCTTTCATATTGAAACGAGGAATAGTAAGCTGACGCAAACTATCCAAACGGTTTGGTTGTCCCATTCCGGCACCTGTCAACCAGAAAGAACCATCACTATTTTCAGTTACCAATGCAATGGCATTACTTTTTAAATGCTTGCATGCTGTAATACCAAACTTAGCAAGGTTCATTTTATTTTGATCGAACTGAATTTTAGTGACATTTTTGAACTCAGGGTCCATGCCTTCATCTTCGTCCTGAACCAGCATTCCGCCACTGATTGAGCGATAAAGTTTCTCGCCGGTTATTTCATCTTTAACAGGAGTTACCAACAAACGTAAGTTTTTCTTCTTCCCAAAAACTTCTAATGCTTCCGGTGTAAATTCAGGGGCTATAACAATCTCAACGAATTTCTTTTCAAACCATTCAGCAATTTCAGCAGTAACCGTATCTGTAAAACAGATAATTCCACCGAAAGCACTGATCGGATCGCCTGCCCATGCCAATTCCAACGATTTCAATACATCATCCGTAACGGCAAGCCCACATGGGTTCAAATGTTTAATTACTGAAACAGCAACTTTTTTATCTAAATGGGTAACGGAATGGTAAGCATCACTGGCCGATTTCCAGGCTGCATCAGCATCTAGCAGGTTATTGTAAGAAAGTGCTTTTCCCTGAAGAACCTGGGCATTTGCCAATGTTACTTCAGAGTCTGCATTGTTAAATTTGTAGAAAGTTGCTGATTGATCCGGGTTTTCACCATAACGAAGCACATGGCCATCATTTAAACTAATGCGGTTTTTATCGGTAATACCTCCGTTGAAGTAATTAAATATGGCAGAATCGTAATGTGAGGAAGTTGCAAAAGCTTTTCCCGCAAAGGCTTTACGATCTTCAAAACTGCTTTCCCCGTTTTTCTCATTAAGCAAATCGATCAAATCAACATACTGATCCCGTGAAGAAACGATAATTACATCTTTAAAGTTTTTAGCAGCTGCACGTATCAAAGCAATACCGCCTATATCAATTTTTTCAATAATATCTTGTTCTGATGCACCTGAAGCAACTGTTTCCTCAAACGGATATAAGTCAACAATTACAAGGTCAATTTCTGGAATTTCATACTCAGCGATTTGTTTTTGATCCCCTTCATTTTCACGGCGATTTAAAATTCCACCAAAAACTTTGGGGTGAAGTGTTTTTACCCGGCCTCCAAGGATCGAAGGATATGTGGTTAAATCCTCAACGGCAGTAACTTCAATGTTTTGTTCTTCAATAAACGATTTTGTGCCACCGGTTGAATACAATTTTACACCTAATTCATTTAACTTTTTAACAATTTCATCCAGTCTGTCTTTATGGTAGACTGAAACCAATGCAGATTTAATCTTTTTTAAATCGTTCATTTATAGCTATTTAAATTTGATGCACAAAGATAATAAAATCGACTGATTAATCTTCTGAAATCCCAAGCCTTTTCAGGTTTTTCAGATTAGAAAAATAATGAAAATAAATCACTATGCATTGAAAATACATAGTTTTTGAAGTTCGAATGCCTGCCTGTTCGGCAGACAGGAAATTCGAAAAAATA
>JANQII010000209.1 GCA_028282195.1 Prolixibacteraceae bacterium | reverse complement strand
CATAGTCCGGCAGCTGCCGGATAAACGATTTTTTAACGAAGCAGAAAGGAAAAAGGGAGATGAAAATAAGGTTCGGATTTATGAATTGAAGCACTAGTATCAAAAGCAAAAAAGCCCTGCGCGCCAAGCAACAGGACTTTTCAGCTTTATAGGAAAAGGAAATTCTTGCCCCTCTTTTATTACACTCCCAATTTATTTCTGCGTATTTGTTCCAGCTCGGTGAAGTTGTTTTTCACGACATGTCCTTTTAATGGAACAATCTTTTCATGAATGGCATCAACAATCCACTCTGCTTGCGGGAAGAAATATTCTTCGAGCTCATAAGCCGGAGTGATCCAGTTACGTGAACCAACCACTACCGGCGGAGCATCCAGTTCGTCAAATGCCAACTCTGCAATATTTGAAGCCATCTCGCGCATAAATGAACCACGCGCTGAAGCATCACCGGTAATAACGATACGGCCTGTTTTCTTTAATGATTCAATTACAGGTTCGTAATTAAACGGCACCAATGAGCGGGCATCAATCACTTCTGCACTCATGTCGTATTTTTCCTGCAGCTGATCAGCTGCTTCCAATGCACGGTAAACAGTAGCTCCAATGGAGAGAATCGTTACATCCTTACCTTCACGTTTTACATCCGGTTCGCCAAACGGTATTTCATAGTAACCCTCCGGCACACCACCTTCGTGGAATTGCTCACCAATATCATAAATCCGCTGGCTTTCGAAAAAGATAACCGGGTCTGTTCCCTGCAAGGCTGAGTTCATCAATCCTTTGGCATCATAAGGTGTAGCAGGGAATACCACTTTTAGCCCCGGAATATGAGCAGCTAATGCGGTCCAGTCCTGAGAGTGCTGAGCACCATATTTGGAACCAACCGACACACGAAGTACGACAGGCATCTTAATTACGTTTCCACTCATGGCCTGCCATTTCGGAAGCTGGTTGAACACCTCATCACCACAACGCCCAAGAAAGTCGCAATACATGATTTCAGGAATTACGCGCCCGCCACACATGGCATAACCAATGGCTGTACCAATGATTGAAGCTTCAGAAATTGGCGAATTAAACAAACGATGGTAAGGAAGGGCCTCGGTTAAACCACGGTAAACTGCAAATGCCCCACCCCAGTCACGGTTTTCTTCACCATAAGCTACCAAAGTTGGGTCCTTATAGAAACGATCGATAATGGCTTCGAACAAACCATCACGCAAGCCGTATTGCTTAATTTTCGAAAAAGGCTTACCATCTTTATCAAAAGCAAAACGCTCTTTTTTGGCCAACTGCTTCACCCGTGGGTTTTCCTCCATGGGGTGGTTCACATCCGGCTGGCGATCTTCCATCGCATCAACAGACTCATCTGAGAACATCATCTCACCCAACAACTCAGGATGTTTTTGAATGTCCATCAATGGTGAAACTTCATCATCAATTGACAATTTGATTCCCCAGGTAATCAAGTCGGTTGTAGTTGATTTGATGGTTTCGATTTCAGCTTCAGTTGCAACACCAGTTTTTACCAGTTCATTCCCAAACCAAAGGATTGAATCCACCTCCTGCCAGGCCTCCACCTCTTCTTTTGAACGATAGGAAGAAGCATCTGAAGGTGAGTGACCGCTAAAACGGTAGGTCAATACATCCAGCAAAACAGGGCCACGCTTTTCTTTCAGGATTTTACGCTTGCGTTTATAAGCATCAATTACTGCCAGCGGGTTATAGCCGTCCACTCGTTCTGCATGCATTTGGTCGGCATTTAAACCAGCCCCAATACGGGCAGCTACTTTGTATCCCATGGTCTCGCCACAGGTTTGTCCGCCCATACCATACTGGTTATTCATAATGTTTACAATCAGTGGCAAACCACCTTTCATATCATCTCCCCACAGCTGGCTGAACTGATCCATCGTAGCAAAAGACAAGCCTTCCCAAACAGGGCCACAAGCCATTGATGCATCGCCAATGTTTGCGACTACAATACCATCTTTTCGATTCACTTTTTTGAATAATGCAGCACCTACTGCAATATCGCCTGAGCCACCAACAATTGCATTGTTCGGATATACACCAAATGGCGTAAAGAAGGCATGCATTGAGCCACCCAAACCCCGATTAAAACCAGTTTCACGGGCAAAGATTTCTGACAGCGTTCCATAAATTAAAAAGCGAACGGCCAATTCCTTTACAGAACCTTTGAAATTCGCTTTTACAGGAGCAAAGGTTTTCCCGTCAAAGTGATTTTCCATCACCTCTGTCAATTGCTCATCATTCAATTTATGAATTGCCGAAAGGCCTTTGGCTAAAATCTCACCATGCGAACGGTGCGAACCGAAAATGAAATCATCAACATCCAACGTATAAGCCATACCCACCGCTGCTGCTTCCTGCCCAATTGACAAGTGGGCAGGTCCGGGGTGATTGTATGGGATACCATTGTATTCACCTTTGGTTTTGATTTCGTTGAGCATGGTTTCAAACTCACGAATCACCACCATATCGTGGTATATTCGCAGGAAATCTTCTTTTGAAAAATTGGCTTTCTCTTCTTCAATACTTTTGTTGTATTGGTTGACAGGAATTGGCTTGAAAGTTACCTCGCCAGCTTTCCTGACTTCTTTGGGATCAATAAATTGTACTTTAGGCATATCTTGTATCTTTTATTTAAACACTAAGGCACAAAGACCCGAAGATTAAAATTTATCAAATATCTTCACAGCTTTGTGTATTGTTAAAACATCTTTAATTTTAACATTTGCATGAAACCAATTAAGGATAAAGAACCAAGACAACTATTTTCACATAGTTTGTGTCTTTGCGTCTTTGTGTTATAATTTAAAATTGAAATATCGTCTCTTTAATTATCTCACTAACCGTTGGGTGAGGGAATACAATTTCCTCAACATCCTGCACGCGAAGCTGGGCTTCAATTAATGCACAAGCTCCCCATATCATTTCAGAACAAGCTCCACCTACCATGTGGACTCCCAGTACTTCTTTGTATTTTTTTCCAACTATAACTTTACAGAAACCGTCCTTCCCTTCATTCTCCGCAATAAAACGACCTGCATAAGCCATCGGCAGTTGACGAACTTCCACTTCGATTCCCTTTTCTTTGGCCTCATTTTCGCCAATACCCACGCATGCGATTTCAGGATGGGTATAAACAACTCCTGGAATTGCATTGTAACGCATCACATCTTTTCTACCCAATATATGGTTGACAGCAACTTCACCTTCCCGACTGGCTGTGTGAGCCAATAAAGAAAAACCTGTTACATCGCCAGCCGCATAAACATTGGGGATATTGGTGCGACAGAACTGATCGATTTTCATGCCTTTTGATGTGAATTCAACCCCGATATTTTCTAAACCGATGCCATTAACGTTTACACTACGCCCAACAGACAGGAGCACTTCATCGCCAGTCACCGACTGACTTTGCCCATCCTTCTCAAAAATGACCTCTTTGCCTTTCAGCCCGGTCACCCGTGCACTTAGGTGATATTCAATTCCTCGTTTCTCAAAATCTTTTCTTACAAAAGCGGCAATCGACTCATCAACGCCGGTAAGAATTTCCGGCAACATTTCAATTACAGTCACCTTTGTTCCCATAGCATTGAAAAAATCGGCAAACTCAGTTCCAATGACACCGCCTCCAATTATTACCAGACTAGCTGGCTTTTCTTTTAGCTGAAGAATTTCACGGTTAGTCATCACGACACCTTTATCTAACCCGGGAATTGGTGGTACGGCTGCTTCAGAACCGGTACAAATCAGCAAACGATTTGCCTGGTAGTCTTTCCCCTCTGCAGAAATAGTTATAATATCCCCTCGCTTTTCTTTTATGGTTGCCTCGGCCATGACCACTTCCGCTTTGGCATGCTTCATTTTTGCGCCAACTCCGGAAACCAGTTTGCGTACTACTTTGTCCTTACGCTTCATTATTTTTCCAAAGTCAAACGACACATCACTTACTGAAATACCATATTTCCCTGCTTCATGCGCATATTCCAATACCTTGGCCGAGTTCAAAAGCGTTTTGGTTGGAATGCAACCTTCATTCAAACAAACTCCGCCCAAAGCTCTTTTGTCAAAAATGACAACGCTCAAACCTTTTGCCCCTGCACGTTCTGCGGCAACATAGCCGGCAGGGCCACCACCTAAAATTGCCAGATCAAATACTTTACTCATGATGTTTACAATTCAAGGGTTTCAATTTGTTCTTTAATTTCCCTAAGGAAAAGAGTTGCTTCTCCGCCATCCAAAGCCTGGTGATTATACGTCAGTGACAAACCCATCATGGGTACAAAACCATAAACCCCGTCGCCCAAATCTTTCGGACGGGGAACAATGGTACAAACCCCCAAAATAGCTGTCTGCGGAAGATTAATTACAGGCGTAAACATCTCCACCCCGTAGTTGCCCAGGTTTGAAACGGTGAAACTGGCAGCCTCAGGTTTCAGCAACTCCGGATCGACACTTCCTTTTCTACACTGGCCTGCCACTGCCGACAATTGCGCCGAAAGCCCTTCAATAGAAAGGTCATCGGCATTTTTCACCGCAGGAACCATCAAACCACGATCGGTATCAACAGCCAAACCAAGATGTACTTTTTTAAACCAACGCATGCTGTCTCCCAGGAAATGAGTATTCACCTGAGGGAACTTCTGCAATGCCTTAATTACTGCAAAACAGACCAAATCGTTAATGGTAATATTTTGAGAAAGCTCACCAGCTTCCAGTTTCTTCTTAAACTTCTTACGCAAGGCCATAATCCGGCGGGCATCAGCACTCATATGGTGGGTTAGCTGAGCCGAATTCTGCAAAGAAGTATGCATCGCTTTTGCAATCAGCTTACGGATATTGCTCAGCTTTTTCACCTCAAAATCATCTCCGTAAACCCTATTCACATTGGCCAGATCTTCAGCAGCAACACGACCTCCAAGTCCGGTTGTTTCTTTTGTTGGTGCCAATCCTTCAGCTTGCGATTTTTCCTGAGCCAGAGGTGTCATCTTTGGAAGAACTTCAGCAGCCGCTTCAATATCCTGGGCAATGATTCGGCCATTCGGGCCGGAACCTTGCACCTGCTCGTAGCTAACACCCAGTTTTTCAGCCATTACTTTTGCCCGAGGAGATATTTTTATTTTCCCTTCAGGCTTATCTGTAAAGACAACTTCTTTTACTTCCTGCTCTGGCTCAGCAACAGCTTCAACTTTTTCATTTTCAGTTTCTGCGAGAGCTATACTTTCTCCTCCCGGTCTGAACTCATCAACACTCTCACCCGATTTTCCCAATACGGCGACATTTACCAATACGGGAACTTCATCCCCTTCTTCAAAAAAGATTGCCAACAGCTCGCCATCTTCTTTTGCCTCCTCTTCAAACGAAGCTTTATCAGTTTCATATGAAAAAAGCACTTCCCCTGCTTTTACCTGATCACCGACCTGTTTGTACCATTCTCCTATTATACAGGTCTCAACTGATTGTCCCTGCCTGGGCATAATTACAGGAATAGCCATACTAAATAATTTAACTTGTTAATACAACAATTTTATTAAATCGAAATAAAAACCAACAAAATGAACAAATAGAAGCGTATTTTATTTCGACGATGTAAACTTACATTACACAACTTGTATATACAAGTTAAAAATAAAAATTTAATTATTTTTCTTATTTTTGTTCATCATTTGATAACAAATGGGCAAAAACCAAATACCACAATACAAGAAACTTTACGAACTTCTTCGCAAGCATATTCTTTCAGGTGTATATGAAGAAGGAAGTTTTCTGCCTTCGGAAAATGAACTTTGCGCTGTTCACAACTTAACCCGTCCAACGGTAAGACATGCACTTGAAGCCCTGGTCCGGGATGGTTTTATAAGCAAAAGGAAAGGGAAAGGCAGCATGGTTCGAAAGCCGCCTCAGGATATTGGTATTTTATCAATTGCCGGCACGATTTCCGCTATTGGGAAACAATATCTTCAAACACAAATACTTCAAAAACCCAAAACAATTGCCTGGCCAACAGACTTCCATTTTGAATTGACTGATGCTGAAAAAGACTTTGGGTGTATTTACATGGAGCGCCTACGGTTTGTTGATGAAATGCCGGTATTTTACGATATCAACCGCATACCGAATATTAACCTGCCCAGATTTACAAGCCGAACTTTTGAAAATAAATCCCTTTTTGATACGCTGCGCAGCCATTACCAAATAGAAATAAAAGGTGGCGAACAAAAGCTAAAAGCAATTAAAGCGGATAAGAAAATCAGCCAACTATTAAAAATTCCAAAAGGCGGACCCGTTTTATTTTTGGAAAGAAAACTATCCACCAACCGGGAAGGCTTTTACATCTACTCAACTATCTACTTTAATTCTGACAAGCACGCTATTTTTGGGGTGTTTTAGTTTTTCGCTAAGTAATTTAAAAACAAATCACACCCATAGTTTTCTTAACTACACTAATTGATATATTTCATTTTTTATTGCTTAACTAAACGAATTTTGTTAACTTGCTGTGACCTTTAGTGATCAAATGACATTTACAAGGCTAAACAAAACATTAGTGCACCCTTTAAGTAATCTTTTTATCAAACTTTTCAATTGATAGAGATAAATTGAACGTATATGGACTATCGTTTAGAATTTTTAGATGAAAAAACTTTTGAAGATCTTATTAATACAATTTGTCAAAAAATATTAGGCACTGGTATTATATCATTCTCAGTAGGTAAAGACGGAGGTAAGGACGGTAGATTTACAGGAACAGCTCAATCTTTCCCTTCAATTACTGATAATTGGAAAGGAAAATTTATAATTCAAGCGAAACACACAACTAACCCAATTGCCTCATGCTCAGATTCTGAATTTCAATCGATTGTTATTAGAGAGATAGTGAGAATAAAGAAAATGGCAAAAAATGGAGATATTGACAATTACCTCCTTTTCACAAATAGGAAATATACAGCTTTAAAAGGAGAGGAAATATGTAAAAAGATTAAAAGAGAGACTGGTATTAAAAATTGCGAATTAATTGGAAAAGAAACAATAAATAACGGATACCTCAATGCAAATAAAGATATTGTAAAACAATACAAACTTGACTTATTACATATTGGATTTGATTTTTCTGACGAAGAAATAAAAGAAGTGATCATTGCTTTCAAAGAACAAATACCTGCAAACAAAAAATACATAAAAGAAAAAGTCGAAAGTTTAAAGTATGATTATTCGCACATTCAGAAAGACCTGAAAAATGAAAAAAATAAATTGAGTGGAGATTATTACAAAAATGAGATCCTATCTAAATCTTTAATGGAATTTGCAAAAATCGAGAAGTTTTTAAATGACCCTATTAACTCAAATCTAAAAGATTTCTATTTTGACACAGCCAATGAATTAAATCAAATTATTTCCATTAAAAGGGACAATTTTGAAGCTTTTGAAGAACTGTTTGTCTATATTTACAAATTGATATGTGATGGTTCAGAGATATTGAAAGGTGGGAAAAGACATGTAACAACATTTCTCCATTACATGTATGTTGAATGCCTTATAGGTAAGAGATGATTAGACCTGACAGACATACTAACCCTAATGTTTCTGTAATCAATATAAGTGCTTTTATATTGAAACAATTAAATCGTTTTTATGATATAAGATATGATGATCTTTTAGCAAAGGTTATTAAGGAAATTGGAAATGAAGCCAAAGAAAATTATCCTTATGCTTTGAATTTTCTTTACTTACTTAATAAAATAAAATATTTAGAGGAAACTGATTCTTTTAAATTCAATGAAACTTAGTAAGCTATATTGCAACAAAGACAACTTTAAAAGCATTGAGTTTAATCTGGAGGGATTAAATGTAATATATGCTGAAGTAAAGACTGAAGTTAATGAAAAGAAAAATTCACACGATTTAGGAAAAACTAAGCTTGCTGAAATTATTGATTTCTTACTGCTCAAATCAATCGATAAACACCACTTTTTATTAAAAATCAGAGAGGCAGAACAATCTATCTTTTATGACTATGTTTTTTATCTGGAGTTACAATTAATCTCTGGTCAATTTCTAACTATCAAAAGAAATGTTGCTACAAATACCAAAATTTCATTCTCTTTAAGTGAAGAAAGAACTACAGATTTTAGTCCTCCTAAAAACTGGGATTATAGAGATATAGCATTTAAAAAATCAAAAAAAATTTTGTCAGAATATCTCAAGATGGATTTCTTTTTTAACAAAGAGTATGATTATCGAAAATCTATAAGCTATTCGCTAAGAACTCAGGATGATTTTAAAGATGTTTATAAATTAAATAAATTCACTGGAGGAAAAGATATTGATTGGAAGCCATTTATGTTTGACCTTTTAGGATTTAATGGAGACCTCTTAAAGCTCAAATATGAAAATGATTTGAAAATTGACAATATAAATCAATTTATAGATGGACTAAAAAATGAGTTTTCAGTTAAAGTAGAAGAGCGTGACGAAATAGTTGCAGAGAAATCAATTGTTGAGAATGAACATAAAGAAATAGAAAGTCAAATCGATAAGTTTAATTTCTACCAGCAAGACAAAGAATTAATCAACCAAGGGATTGAAAAAATTGAGAAAGAGATTGGAACTCTAAATTCTATTTCATATCGAATTAACAAAGAGTTAGAAAAATTGAAAGGTTCGATAAAAAACAAATTTTCTTTTGATGTTGAAAAAGTAAAAAAAGTATTTGAAGAAACTCAAATTTATTTTCCTGATCAATTGACTTCAGATTATAATAAGCTTCTTGAGTTTAATAACAAACTAACAACAGAAAGAAATAAACTTTTAAAAGAAACCATCACTGCAAAACAAAAAGAGCTGGATCAAATAAACAAAGAACTAATAAAACTAAACAAAGAAAGAGAAGACCTATTATCAAATCTTTCTGATTCAGATACATTTACTAAATTTAAATATTTCCAAAAAGAGCTTGTTAAGGTTGAAGGTAGGCTTTTATCATTCAATGATAAACTTGATACAATTGATAAGATCATCAAAAAGGAAGATGAAATTGAATCCTATCGGATTGATATTAAAGAAACAATTGATAAGATTAGAAAAATTCATCAAACTACCGATAAAAATGTGAAGTACTCAAATATAAGAGCACTATTTACACAATACTACAAAAGAATACTAGATGAAAACGCTGTACTTTCCTGGAGCATAAACACTAATAACAATGTGGATTTTATTCCTCCTAAAGTTAAATCAAAACTTGACAGTAAAAAGGACACAGCTAAAGATGAAGGCAATACTTACATGAAGCTACTTTGTGTTGCATTCGACCTTGCTATTTTAACTACCTACAACTACGAATCTTATTTTAGGTTTGTTTATCACGATGATGTTTTATCTCAACAAGATAATGGAATAAAAATTAGATTACTGGAGCTTATAAATGAACTAAATGCTCGCTTTAACCTACAATACATAATGTCTGTGATCAAATCAGATTTACCAACAGATCAAGAAGATAGGCCTATCGAATTTACTGAAGAAGAAATTATCCTTAAACTTCATGATAAAGATCAAACAGGGACATTATTTGGATTTGAGTTTTAAAGAACGTTGCACAATGTAATTTGCTCAAGGATTAACAAAATGAAGAAATCTAAACACAAACTATAAAAAGTCAGGACCTACCGGCTTATACCCCCAAACTCATCACCACAAAATCAATAATCCTGGCAGCAAGGTTTGCAGTTAGCTTATCTCTGTCCAGTTTTCGACCTCCACAACAATACCAGTTTTAAATCCCTTCCCCGTTTAAATAAACCTTTTCAATATGATTGCCCGCAAAAGAATAAGGGATAAAACCATAAGAGTTTATCTTTTTGGTTAAAATCAGGTTTGCTTTTTTGCCAATAGTAATGGAACCAAGACTCTTTTCCACTCCCATCGCATAAGCTGCATTAATTGTGGCCGCATTAATTGCCTCTTCGGGGTTCATTTTCATTTTAACGCATGCAGCCGAAACCGCAAAATTCATATCCCCCGATGGTGCCGAACCGGGATTATAGTCGGTAGCTAAAGCCAAAGGCAAACCTGCATCAATAATCCTTCTGGCCGGGGTATATGGAATTCCCAAAAAGAAAGAGCACCCCGGCAAAGCAACCGGCATTGCTGTTGAGTTTCTCAAAGCTTCAATATCTTCATCCTTCAACTCCTCCAGGTGATCAACAGACAAAGCGTTGTATTTCACCGAAGCCTGCACGCCACCTATGGAGTTAAACTGATTCACATGAACCTTAGGCTGAAGCCCATATTTTTGTCCAGCCTTTAAAATAAGCTCCGTATCCTCTACTGAAAAATATCCGGTTTCACAGAAAATATCGATATACTCAGCAAGCTTCTCCTCTGCAATCACTGGCAATACTTCATCAATCAACATTTGCAAGTAATCCGATTTATCCTCTTTATATTTTGCAGGAATTGCATGTGCCCCCAAAAAGGTTGCCTTAATTTCTAACGGATAGCTTTCTTTCAATCGTTTGATTACACGAAGCATTTTCAGTTCACCCTCAACGGTCAAACCATAGCCACTTTTTATTTCAACGGCACCTGTTCCAAGCTTCATGATTTCTTCCAAACGAACAGCACTTTGCCGGTACAATTCATCTTCGGAAGTTTCATTTAATATTTTTGCTGAATTAAGAATACCCCCGCCTCTTTGGGCAATCTCTTCGTAAGACAGGCCATTGATCCGATCCACAAATTCTCCTTCACGATTTCCTGCAAAAACAATGTGTGTGTGGGAATCGCACCATGCCGGCAAAATCATTTTCCCTCTCACATCAATAACTTTTGCTCCTGAAATTTCAGGACATGAATCCATGCTTCCAAAGTCTGCAATAAGACCATCTTTTACCAGCAAATAAGCATTCTTTAGGGTAGGAAGGACTTTCATTTCTTCACCGGAAACATAACTAACAGGCTCAGTCCGCACCTGAACCAACTCTTTTATATTTATGAATAATTTCGTCATGAGAATAAGTTATTGATTATTTCGTCATTAACCATATTGGGAAGCGTAACTTTTAATTCAGGGGTACGCTCCATTTCACGCTTAATGGCAAATAAGGCCTCTTCATTTCGCGCCCAACTACGCCTTGCAATTCCATTGTTCACATCATAAAAGAGCATGCTTTTCAATCGGGCATCAGCCTCAGGGGTTCCGTCAAGTAGCATTCCAAAACCACCATTAATCACTTCGCCCCAGCCAACACCACCACCGTTGTGGATTGACACCCAAGTTGCGCCCCTAAAGCTATCACCGATCACATTTTGAATCGCCATATCTGCTGTAAACCGGCTACCATCGTAAATATTCGAAGTCTCCCTAAATGGCGAATCTGTTCCGCTTACATCATGATGGTCACGCCCCAAAATTACATGCCCGATTTCACCCCTGGAAATGGCATTATTAAAAGCCTCTGCTATTTTCATACGCCCTTCAGCATCAGCATATAAAATGCGCGCCTGTGAGCCAACCACCATTTTATTCTGCCTGGCGTTTTTAATCCAGCTAATATTATCCTGCATCTGCAACTGAATTTCTTTAGGTGAATTCTCCATAATTTCCTGAAGGACCTGCATGGCTATTTCATCAGTTTTCGCCAAATCTTCCGGCTTACCCGAAGCACATACCCAACGAAACGGGCCAAAGCCATAATCGAAACACATGGGTCCTAAAATATCCTGAACATACGATGGATACCTGAAGTCAACTCCATTTTCAGCCATAATATCAGCACCAGCCCTGGACGCCTCCAGCAAAAACGCATTTCCGTAATCGAAAAAATAAGTACCTTTTGCTGTATGATTATTGATCGCCGTAACATGACGCCTTAACGACTCCTGCACTTTTGCTTTGAACAACTCCGGATCATTACCCATCATCTCGTTTGACTCTTCAAACGTGCAGCCAACAGGATAATAACCACCCGACCAGGGATTGTGAAGTGAAGTCTGATCGGAACCCACATGAACAAAAATACCTTCCTTATCGAATTGTTCCCACACATCAACCACATTGCCAATGTATGCAACTGAAACAAGCTCTTCCTTAGCCTGCGCTTCTTTAACACGGGCAATTAATTCATCCATATTATCAATAAGAACATCAACCCACCCCTGCTCATGGCGCTTAATGGCAGCCTTTGGATTTACTTCGGCACAAACAGTAATACAACCCGCAATATTACCTGCCTTTGGCTGTGCACCGCTCATACCGCCCAAACCAGCAGTAAGGAATATTTTCCCGGTCGGTCCTTCACTTTCTTTTAAGATTTTTCGGAACGAATTCATCACCGTGATAGTTGTTCCATGCACAATTCCCTGAGGGCCAATATACATAAATGAGCCTGCTGTCATTTGCCCATACTGAGTTACGCCAAGCGCATTAAATTTCTCCCAATCATCGGGTTGTGAGTAATTCGGTATCATCATGCCATTTGTGACAACAACCCTTGGAGCTGATTTTGACGAAGGGAATAAACCCATCGGATGACCCGAATATACATGTAAGGTCTGCTCATCGGTCATCTCAGCCAAATACATCATCGTTAATAAGTATTGTGCCCAGTTTTGGAACACAGCCCCATTGCCTCCATAAGTAATTAATTCTTCAGGATGCTGGGCAACTTTCGGATCCAGGTTATTCTGAACCATCAACATAATTGCAGCAGCTTGCTTCGATTTTGCCGGATATTCTTCGACCGGCCTTGCATACATTTCATACGCTGGCTTGAATCGATACATATAAATGCGACCAAACTCCTGAAGTTCTTCAGCAAACTCAACAGCTAATTCAGCATGCCATTTTTTCGGGAAATAACGCAATGCATTTCGAACCGCCAACTGTTTTTCCTCCGGCGATAAAATATCTTTTCTTTTCGGAGCTCGGTTAACCCCTTCGGGATAAGCTCTTCTTTTTGGTAGCTCTGCGGGTATTCCTTGTAGTATTTGTTCCTGAAAAGTCATAATCTTTCAATTTATCGAACGGTAAATTCCCTGTTTACAACCATTTTTATCATCTCATCAATGTCGTTTTTTAATAAACGATCATCCTCCATTTTAGCAACTTTTTTCCGAATAACCCTTAAGGTATCTTCAATTATTTCAGAAAAAGTATTTGGTCTTCTAAACTCCAGTGCTTGCGCTGCATACATCAGTTCAATAGCCAGTATTTTTTCAATATTCCCTAATATTTGATTGAATTTCCTTCCTGAAATACTTCCCATTGAAACATGATCTTCCTGCCCCATTGAAGTTGGCACACTATCAGCCGAAGGTGGAAAACACAAGGATTTGTTTTCGGTCACCAACGCAGCTGTTGTATATTGTGGGATCATAAAGCCCGAGTTTAATCCGCCTGAATTTGTCAATAACCGAGGGATACCATATTTCCCCTCAAGCAGCAAATAGCACCTCCTGTCCGAAATATTTCCCAACTCAGAAGCAGCTAATGCCCCATAATCCAAAGCCATTGCCAAAGGCTGTCCATGAAAATTACCTCCCGAAATTGAAACAGTATCACTTAAAACAATTGGATTGTCGGTTACTGAGTTCATCTCAATTTCGGCCATTTCACTAAGGTGCTGCCACGCATTTCTGGATGCACCATGCACCTGTGGAATACATCTGATTGAGTATGGATCCTGCACCCTGTTGCACAATTCATGATCAGCCATATTCCCGGAATCTTTCAGCAAAGTTCGCATACGCTCTGCTACCCGCACATTCCCCTTAAAAGGACGAATGGCATGCAGTTCCACTTCAAACGGTGCAGCACTCCCTTGAAATCCTTCCAAACTCATTGCTCCAGCCACATCTGCTAAATCCAGCAGGTACTCCATTTTGTGCAAGCCAACAATTGCATGGGCCAGAATAAACTGAGTCCCATTAATTAGCGCCAGTCCTTCTTTTGCAGCCAGATGAAAAACATCCAGGCCCTGTTTCTCCAGAACCTCTTTTGCCGGAACAATTGTACCATCTACCCAAAACTCACCTTCCCCTATTAAAGGCAGGAACAGATGCGACAATGGAGCTAAGTCGCCAGATGCTCCGACCGATCCTTGCTCTGGCACAACCGGCAGTAAATCATTTTCGATGAAATACATGATTCGCTCAATCACTTTTAACCGAATGCCGGAATACCCCTGACTTAAAGCATGCACTTTGCAAATCATCATTATTTTTGAAAGCTTCCTATCAATTGGATTTCCCACACCAACAGCATGCGAAATCAGCAAATTCTCTTGCAGCTTGCTGGTATCTTCAGGAGATATCTGCGTGTCACACAAAGGACCGAATCCCGTATTAATACCGTATACAGCCCTTGTTGAACTTGCGATTGTATCTACATATTTTCTGCAAGCTTCAATTTTCTCAATCACTTTCCCGTTTAAACCTCCACTTAGCATTCCTTCAGCTATTGCAATGGCCTTATTTACAGTTAACTTATCCTCACCATACGTAAACATAACTCAAGTATTAGATATTTTATAAAGTTATTTGTAAGTTTGATGCTTAACAAGACTACTTTTATCAATATTTGATAATTATGAGTAATCAAATAGAATTTCGCCATTACCGATATTTCTTAGCCGTTGCCAAAGAGTTACATTTCAGAAAAGCAGCTGACCTTCTGTTTATTTCGCAACCCGGGCTCAGTCGACAAATCAAACAAATGGAGAAAGAACTGGGCATTAAACTATTTGAAAGGCATAACAGAAAAGTTGAGCTTACAGCTGCTGGTGAGTATTTACAAAAAGAATTGACTGACAACTTCAAACGACTGGATGATATTGTTGCTCATGCCAAATTGTTGAATGACGGGATTGATGGAAACCTAAAACTAAGCTACCTGGGATCTGCTATGCAAAAAGTAATTCCGGAATTATTGCTAAAACTGGAAGCAGGGCATCCCAATGTGCTCATTAACCTCACAGAGCTTGATAATAAAAGCCAGATACAGGCTTTGCTGAAACAGGAAATTGACGTTGGGTTTGTACGTATGGAAAGGATACCAAGAGAATTAGATATTAAACCCATATTTGAAGATACTTTTTCACTGGTTCTACCTAAAAACCACAAATTAAATACGAATAATTTCACAAGCATCTCGCAACTAAAAGACGAACACTTCATTTTATTTGATGCCTCTTACAGTGAGTCTTACTATGAAAAGGTTATGCAAATATTTGATGATAGTGGCTTTTCCCCAATTGTTTCTCACTCAACTGTTAATGCCAGCTCTATATATCGTTTGGTCGAAAATAATCTGGGAGTATCTATTGTTCCTACCTCACTACAATCAGGTTACGATCTTGGGATAAAATTTATTGAATTGAAAAATATCCCACAACGAACAACACTGAAGATCATCTGGAACAAAACCAACTCGAATCCTATCCTGTATAACTTTCTCAAATTAACGGAATAAACATTTAGTCGCAATTCAGTCTTGCAACATAATGGATTCAGAAAAAGGTAAAATGCAATTTCTTTAAACAAAAGATTAAAAGTAAAACACAAAATAGGAAAGCTAAGATTGTCAAAAGATCAGGTATATAAAAAGAAGAAGGTGGATATCCGTGCATCCACCCCTAGCTGCACATAATATCTCTTGAGAAGAGACTGGATACCCACCGAATGTTGTGTGGTACAAATTAAATGATATTTTGCGAAATCTTCAAGTTTTTTTTTTGAAAATGAAAAATGTTTCACGAAACATAAGTTCAAACTACCCTAATTAACAAACAGATAGAACATTCTTTTGCAGTAATATTTTTTTTATTTTTTTTGATTCTAAATTCTCGAAGATGGATTTGTTGAATTTTTATTCATTTTTTTCGAATAAATATTCATTTTATTGTTACTGGTTTTAAAAATCGCTAAAAATTTTAATCTTTGCCGTCCGGAATATTATTACATTAATCTACAAATTATGAAAGTATTAAAGTTTGGTGGAACTTCGGTAGGAAGTATTGAAAACATGAATGCAGTAATGAACCTGATTACTGACGGAGAAAAAAAACTAGTGGTACTTTCAGCCATGTCTGGCACTACAAATGCCCTGGTTGAAATTGCAGATTACCTTTATAAAAAGAATAAAGACACTGCGCGCTCACTAACCAGCAAACTAAAGACCAAATACGAAAAGGTAGTAAATGGACTTTTAAAAGAAGAAGCAAGAAAAGCTGAAGGTCATCACGTGGTTGAAACTTGTTTTGACAATATCAGAAAATATATCAGTAATAACTTTACAGAAGCAGCAGAAAAAGAAATACTTGCTCAGGGTGAGCTAATTTCCACTGCCCTTTTCACGCAACTAATGCAAGAAAATGGTTATAACACCAAATTGCTCCCCGCTTTAGATTTCATGCGAATTGACAGCGACAAGGCTGCTGATTTACATGCGATCCGCACAAAAATAAAAACTGTATTTGAAGAGTCTGGTGATGCAGACTACTATATCACCCAGGGGTTTATTTGCAAAAACGCTGATGGTGAAATTGACAATCTACAACGCGGTGGTTCCGATTATACTGCATCTTTGATTGGTGCAGCAATCAAATCTGACGAAATCCAAATATGGACTGATATTGATGGATTTCACAATAATGACCCTCGTTTTGTTGAGAATACCCAAAAGATTGAGCAACTTTCTTTTAATGAGGCAGCTGAGTTGGCTTACTTTGGCGCAAAAATACTTCACCCCCAAACGGTTTTGCCAGCAAAAATTGAAAACATTCCTGTTCGCCTGAAAAACACGATGAACCCAACTGACGGAGGTACTTTGATTACTTCTGAAACATTAAGTGAAGGTATCAAAGCTGTAGCTGCTAAAGATGGTATCACTGCCATCAAAATCCGTTCATCACGAATGCTTATGGCTTATGGTTTCCTAAAAAATGTTTTTGAAATCTTTGAGTTCTTCAAAACTCCAATTGATATGATCTCAACTTCGGAGGTTGCAGTTTCAGTGACTATTGACAACACAACGAACCTTGACAAAATTATAAAAGAATTAAAGGAATACGGTGAAGTTGAAGTTGATCAGGATCAAAGTATCATTTGCATTGTAGGTGATATTATTGGTCAAGAAAAGGGTTTTGCGGCAAAAGTATTCAATGCATTGGAAGGAATTCCAATTCGAATGATCTCTTACGGGGGAAGCCGTTACAACATTTCTATTTTGGTTCCTACATCGCAAAAACAACGTACCCTGCAAGCGCTAAGTGACAATCTTTTAAACAATTAAATAGCATTATTCCGCAGAAAAAAAGTTAAAATAATTTGATTTTAATTTTTTTAATGGCTTAATAAGCCTACATTTGCCGTTACACAATTATTTAATTTAATATGAATATTTTTATTGGAAACCTCAACTACAACCTAACAGAAGATGATGTAAGGGAAATTTTTGAGGAGTACGGTGAATTAGATTCAGTAAAAGTTATTACTGACAAATTCACTGGTAGAAGCAAAGGTTTTGGATTTGTTGAAATGCCAAACGAAGAAGAAGCCCAAAAAGCCATTGAAGAATTAAATGGCGCTGAAGTAGACGGAAGAAACATGGTGGTGAATGAGTCGATCGAGAAAAAGAGAGACAACCGCGGTGGTGGATTCCGTGGCGGCAACCGTGGCGGCGGTGGCGGAGGCTACCAACGCAGAGACAACAATTACAGGTCTAACTATTAAACATTTCCATCATGAAAGGAACAGTTAAATGGTACGATTCAGCTAAAGGTTATGGTTTTATCCTTGACGAAGAAGGAAAGGATATTTTTGTACACCATACAGGTCTTGCTGATTCAACTGCTGGTTTAGAGCCGGATGAAAAAGTTGAATTTGTTGTTGACCAAGGCAAAAAAGGCCCAGTTGCTACAAACGTGACTAAAGTAGATTAACTCCGATATTGAGCGGTGACTTATAGTTTAGAAGTCAGCTCCTCGAATAAAAGATTTTTTACTACTGCAAAAGATTAACCTGTCAAATGACGGGTTTTTTTATGTCTCAAATTGAAATCACTTCAGTTGGTGCGGAGCGCGAAGTAAGAATAATGTTATACTTCTCTGCTAAAATTGAAAATGCCTCATTTGCTTTTTCGGGCGTATTGTTTTCACCTGACAAATGGCTAAGCAAAACTGTTTGAAGGTTATCTCCTGCATGCTCTTTAACCAATTGAACTGATTGCTCATTAGACATGTGCCCGTAACCGGAAGAAACCCTTCTTTTCAGAAAATACGGATATGGGCCGTTCAGCAACATTTCTTCATCGTAATTGGACTCTATAAATACAGCATGGCATTTTGAAAGGTGTTCCTTAACCCGCTCACAAGGTTCACCAATATCAGTCATTACACCAACCTCTTTCCCGGAATAACTTACACGAAAAGAACAGGCCTCAACAGCATCATGGTTTTTAAGAAAAGAATGTATCGTCAATTCATCTAATTGTGTCGAATCCCCTGCTTCAAACCACTTAACCAATTCTGGTTGTTCTGCTTTTCTAATAGCCAAAAAAGTTTTCCTGGTAAGGTAAACCGGAATCCTTAATCGTTTACTCAGAACCCGCGCACCGCGACAATGGTCACTGTGCTCATGGCTTATAAAAATGGCTTTTACCTTTTCCTGTGGTATGTTTCGTAAGGTCATTCTCAATTGGATCTGACGAGCAGAAAGCCCTGCATCAATCAATACAGCAGTATGTTCATTTCCAAGGTAGTAACAATTACCATTACTCCCGGAAGCAAGTGCACAAATTTCAAGCATGATTTTTTTCTATTCCTGTAGCAGTAATTACATCCTCAGGCATAATTTCTTTTCCTTTCAATACATAGCGTGCCTTTTCATAAAATGGCCTGCGCTTCTCCATCATTTCATTTATAAAATCAACCAGCTCTTCAGGGGATTTCCCTTTTATCAATGGCCTTTCTGTTTTTGATTTTATCAATCTATTAGCTAATTCATCAGCATCAACATCCAAAAAAACACAAAAACCTGTTTGGTTCATATGCTCCATATTATCGAAAAAACAAGGAGCACCACCGCCTGTAGCTACAATAACATTTTCAAAACCAGAAACCTCTTTTAAACAAGCTTGTTCTTTTTCCCTGAAACTGGCTTCTCCTTCTTCTTCAAAAATCTGAGGTATTGTTTTGAAATATTTACTTTCAATATATTTATCAAGATCAACAAAGGAAATATCTAATATGCTGGAAAGTTTTCTCCCCATTGTGGATTTTCCACACCCCATATAACCAATCAAGTAAACTCTCATTCAAATAAGGACATTTGGTTTGTATCTTCATTTTCATCCGGACGCTCTATTTCAAAAGGAATGTCGTCAACGGCTTTTTCTTCAGTAACCACTTCTTCTTCAGGTTTATCATCTTCGTCTTTAACAACAGGCTCAATTTCAGTAATGTTCTCAACTTCATAATTCGTCAATCGCTTCCCTTTTGCTTTAAACGATTTAACCCCGATAAACTCAGAAACTTCAATAATTTCATTGTCACGTTCCGAGTTTTTTCCGCCGAACTCAAGCTCAAAACGAGGATATCTTACCCAGGTTACACTAACTAGTTTATTGTTTTCATTTTCACCAATAAACCCAATACGTTTACCTAAAACCTCATCAATCTCAAAACGTTTCACGTAATAAAACTCCTGCTCAGCATCATAATACACAACAGAAAGCACTTTCCGCGAATCAAATTTTTCTATGGTAAGAATTTCAGGATCAAAGTGATTAGAAAGGTCAAAATTATAAAGCTGGTAATCTCCGTTTTTATAAATAACCAGTATCTTATCATCACCAAGGAATTCGCCAAGGAACTTACCTCGGTTGTCTGAGTTTAAACGAAGTACATCCTGATCAAACCAAATCTTTCTACCGCCTAAGGTTGAAACACCTTTTTCTTTCAACTGAATTCGATGCACATCATTTTTGGTAAGAATATTACCCATTGCCCCCCTGCCTTTAATGGCAAGTTCACTAAAATCAACTTCAAAAATCAGTTTCTTTAAACGAGGCTTTGGTTTCAAAGTAACCCTCAAAACTTCAGCTTCCCCATTCGGATTGGAACTGAAATACCACACCCTTGAGCCTTTCGCCCCACGAGTGATATCATATTCTTTATCACGCGTAACACCAGTTACTGCAAAGCGCTTCATGTAAAAGTTTCCTTGACGCCCATCCCGGTAAACAGTATTATAAATTGTTCGCTTATCATTCTTTTTAAATACGGCCAGGTGCATAATATTTTTACCTATAAAGGCTTTATCTGCAACCTTCGATATAAAATAAGTACCATCTTTTCTGAAAACAATTATATCATCGATATCGGAACAATCACATACGTATTCAGACTTTTTCAGGCTGGTGCCCATAAAACCTTCTTCACGGTCAATGTATAATTTTTGGTTAGCAACAACGACTTTTGTTGCAACAATATTTTCAAAGTTCCTTATTTCAGTTTTTCGCTCCCTGCCTTTGCCAAACTTATCTTTTATGCGCTTATAGTATTCAATTGTAAAAGGAATGATATTCTTGATATTGTTGACAATCTGCTTAATCTCATCCTCAATTGATTTGATATAATCGTTTGCCTTATCCGTATTAAATTTCAGGATACGTGCCATCCTAATTTCCATCAGTTTCATGATGTCATCACGGGTAATCTCGCGCATCAACTTTGGTTTCCAGGGCTCAAGTCGTTTATCAATGTGAGCTACAGCTTCATCCATACTGGCGGCCTGCTCAAACTGTTTATCCTTGTAGATTCGTTCTTCAATAAAGATTTTCTCCAAAGATGCAAAATGCCAGGCTTCTTCCAATTCACGCTTGCGGATTTCAAGCTCTAATTTCAGTAAAGAAACTGTTTGATCCGTGTTAATTTTAAGAATTTCACTAACCCCAATAAAGCGTGGTTTATCATCCTCAATGATACAACAGTTAGGCGAAATTGAGACTTCACAATCGGTAAAAGCATACAGCGCATCAATGGTTTTATCTGAAGAAACCCCAACTGAAAGACGAACCAGAATTTCTACATTTTCAGATGTATTATCATCAATATGCTTAATCTTTATTTTGCTTTTCTCGTTGGCCTTAATGATCGACTCAATTAACGAACTTGTTGTTTTTCCATATGGAAGTTCTGTAATTGCCAGGGTCTTATTGTCAACCTTCTCAATTTTGGCACGAACCTTTACTGCCCCCCCCCGAAGGCCGTCATTATATTTTGTGAAATCTGCAGCACCTCCAGTTGGGAAGTCAGGCAGAATCTCAAACTCTTCATCTTTCAAATAGCTAATCGAAGCATCAATCAATTCATTAAAATTGTGTGGAAGGATTTTTGAAGCCAAACCAACAGCAATACCTTCAACCCCTTGTGCCAAAAGCAATGGGAATTTTACAGGAAGCGTGATTGGTTCTTTATTTCTACCGTCATAAGAAAGCTTCCAGTTGGTTGTTTTAGCGTTGAAAAGTACTTCAAGTGCAAATTTTGACAAACGTGCCTCAATGTAACGGGGAGCAGCAGCTCCATCACCAGTCAATATGTTTCCCCAGTTCCCCTGTGTGTCAACAAGCAAATCTTTTTGACCAAGTTGAACCAAAGCATCGCCAATTGATGCATCACCGTGCGGGTGATACTGCATGGTTTGACCAATAATGTTTGCGACCTTATTATACCGCCCGTCATCCATTACTTTCATCGAGTGCATGATACGACGCTGAACAGGCTTCAACCCATCATTCACATACGGAACTGCACGTTCAAGAATTACATAAGATGCATAATCTAAAAACCAATCCTGGTACATTCCGGACAGGTAAGTTACATTTCCCTTCTTTTCACTCTCCTTGTGGTCTATCTTTTTTTCCTCTTCTGACACAACTGGTAAAATATATTATGAATTAACAATAGCAATCTAACCCAAATTAATAATCAGACTTCATCTTTTTCTACATACAGATTTTCAATGATGAACTCTTGCCTGTCAGGCGTGTTTTTGCCCATGTAAAATTGAAGCATCTGTGAAACGGACTCGTGCTTTTTCATCACTACCGGCTCCAATCGGATATCCTCTCCAATGAAATGTTTAAATTCATCCGGAGATATCTCACCAAGCCCTTTAAACCGGGTAATCTCAGGGTTCTTTCCAAGCTCGCCGATTGCACCAACACGTTCTTCTTCGGAGTAACAATAAATGGTCTTCTTTTTATTCCGAACACGGAAAAGCGGCGTTTGCAGAATATATAAATGGCCTTTCTTTACCAATTCCGGGAAGAACTGCAAAAAGAAAGTAATCAGCAGTAATCGAATATGCATCCCATCTACATCGGCATCCGTTGCAATAATTACCTTATTGTAACGAAGGTCTTCCATGCTTTCTTCAATATTGAGGGCAGCCTGTAACAGGTTGAATTCTTCGTTCTCGTAAACAACCTTCTTGGTTAAACCAAAGGTATTTAAAGGCTTTCCTTTCAAACTGAAAACTGCCTGTGTATTTACATCTCGGGATTTCGTGATTGACCCACTTGCAGAATCACCCTCCGTGATAAAAATTGAAGCTTCTTCTTTTTGTTCTTTATTGGTATTGTAATGAACCCGGCAATCACGCAATTTCTTATTGTGAAGGTTCGCTTTTTTAGCACGTTGCTTGGCCAGTTTTTTAATTCCGGAAATAGCTTTGCGCTCACGCTCTGACTCCTGAATCCGGCGAAGCAAAACATCTGCTACTTCCTGGTTCTTATGCAAATAATTATCTAATTCTTTTTGAATGAAATTAACCACATGGTTTCTCACACTTGGTCCATCCGGTCCAATGTCTTTTGAACCCAGTTTTGTTTTGGTCTGCGATTCAAAAACCGGCTCTTCAACTTTGATACTTATCGCTGCAATGATTGAAGCACGAATATCTGAAGGGTCAAAATCTTTTTTATAAAAATCGCGAACAGTTTTCACAATAGCTTCGCGGAACGCTAGCAGGTGTGTCCCTCCCTGTGTGGTATGCTGTCCGTTAACAAATGAATAATAATCTTCTCCGTATTGATTACCATGGGTAATTGCAGCTTCAATATCTTCTCCCTGCAGGTGAATTACCGGATATAGTGGTTCAGCATCAAGATTTTCCTCTAACAAATCCTTCAGCCCATTTCTTGATTGAAATTTCTCTCCATTACAATTTAGCACTAATCCTGAATTCAGGAAAGAATAATTTTTCATCATGTTCACAATGTAGTCATTGCGAAAACCATAATTTCTGAATATACCTGAATCAGGGATAAAACTCACCATGGTGCCGTTTGGCTCTTCTGTTTTGCCTAGGGGTTTTTCATCGGTAACCATCCCTTGAGAGAAAGTAATTTCTTTCACCTCCCCTTCACGGAATGCTTTTATATTGAACGATGTGGAAAGTGCATTTACTGCTTTAATACCAACACCGTTTAACCCAACTGATTTTTTGAAAACTTTTGAATCGTACTTGGCACCCGTATTCATTTTTGAAGCCACATCGAGCAACTTACCCAGCGGAATACCTCGGCCATAATCTCGTACACTAATCAGTTCATTGGAAACTTCAACATCAATCTTTTTCCCAAAGCCCATCATAAACTCATCGATGGAGTTGTCCATCACTTCTTTCAACAAGACGTAAATTCCATCATCACTCGCAGATCCATCCCCCAATTTCCCAATATACATTCCCGGGCGTCTACGGATATGTTCCTGCCAATCAAGCGTCTTAATTGATCCTTCGTCGTATTTTGGAGTCATACCTAGAAATTTGTCACAAAGATAAAGAAAACAAAAGTGCTGCAAAGTTCATCGGAATTGTCAATAACTAACAAGAAACCGTTGAAAACTTACTAAAAAACCTGATTTTCCGGGATTTTATTGTTGGGGATAAATTTTCATTTCTAAAAATCTAATCTGTACCATTATTTCCATAAAACTCAAATTATTCAACTCAAAATAAACCACTATGCACTGGAAATACACAAGTTTAAAATTGAATCAAATTCAAATAATAAACTATAACTTGACGAAAGACAGAAGTCGGAAGATGCCTGTCGGATTTCCTCCTGTAGGGACGGCAGACAGGGAAGAAAAAAATCAATGTTATTATCCAAACTCCGGGCTTCGGTCAAGAAAATAAGTTTATAAAAAATAACCCCGTGGATTCGGGAGCGGGGTTTTAACTATTAACTGGAAAATAAACTTTGATCTCTCTGGAATGTTCACTAATTTAATACACTCAAAACCAACATATTCAAAACTAAATCGATAAACCATGAAACAAAGGCGTGATTTTATAAAACAACTGGCTTTAGTAACCAGCAGCATGATGATCCCATTTTCATGCACAACTTCAGGTTCAACTGATAAATTAGGGAAAGTTCTCCCATTGCGAAAATTAGGAAAGACTGGCCTAAATGTCACCATGTTAGGCCTTGGTGGCTACCATATTGGATGGACTACCGAAAAAGATGCGCAAGAAGTAATTGAAAAAGCTATTGAGGGGGGTATCCGTTTTTTTGACACAGCTGAATCGTATGATAAAGGAGGAAGTGAAACCAGATATGGCAAGTACCTGGTCCCAAAATACCGTGACGAGGTTTTCATCATGACCAAGTCAACGGCTACAGATGGTAAAAAAGCACTTGAACACCTGGAAGATTCCCTAAAAAGAATGAAATGTGATTACATTGATTTATGGCAGGTTCATTCCCTGCAAAACCCTGCTGATGTAGATAATCGTATTGACAATGAGATTTTGAAAGTATTTGAAAAAGCAAAAGCTGAAGGCAAAGTAAAACATATCGGATTTACGGGGCACCAAAATCCTTTTGCCCACAAACAAATGCTTGACCGCACGGCTGACGATGATATTTTTGAAACAGTACAAATGCCGATTAATGTAATTGATTCACACTTTCATAGCTTTATAAAAAATGTGCTGCCAATTGCCATTGAGAGAAACTTTGGTGTTCTGGCCATGAAAACACTTTCAGACGGTCGTTTTTTCAAAGAAAAGAAATTAAAAGACCGGGTTTTATGGACTTCTGATGATCCTCTGATCCCCAATTATATTTCAGTACAAGAAGCCCTTTATTTTGCATGGTCACTCCCGGTTAGCGTATTAATAACCGGTGCGGAAAATAAAGAGTTATTGGAAGAAAAGATAGAGCTTGCAAAGAGTTTTACGGACCTTTCGGCAGCAAACAGGCAAGCATTAGTTGACAAGGTTTTTGAAAAAGCAGGGAATCAGATTGAGTATTACAAAAAGCTGGATGCTTAAAATCAATTATTTAAAAATAAAAACCTGATCGTTTCCCTAATGAACAAGTTTTATAAATATCCACCAGACAGGTCATTTATCGTCATTATATTGTCACTATGTAATGTACTAAAACAAGAAATGACAACCAAATGACTATTTTTTATAAAAATTTAGGAAGAATTAAACTACATGATTAATTAAGAATAACAATAAGCATATTACAAAAAACTGACTGAAGGTGCTATTTTAGTGAAAATTATAAATAGCACTTTTTTGTTTCATAAAAACAACTTCTTTCCAGATGGATAATATAACGATTGCACATATCTCAGACTTACATATTTTTAAAAATAAAGATGGAATTCTAAAAGGAGCTGTAAATACGTTTGAGAAGTTTCAGCTGGTAGTAAAAAACCTTCAGAAAAAGATTAATGATATTGATGCAATAATTGTCACTGGTGATCTATCTGAAGATGGATCAGAAAAATCTTATCAAAATATTAACGAAGAATTAGATAAACTAAAAACCCCTTCGTTTTGGCTTCCCGGTAATCATGATAATTTCGACAATATCCCAAGCCATATTTCAGAAAAACACGTTCTAAAATCTATAAAATTGGGTGACTGGGAAATTATCTTTTTAGACACAACAATTAAAGGTGTTGATCATGGCGAAATGAAAGCGAATGAATTAAACAGGCTAAATTCTTTCCTGACCGAAAATAAAAATAACCATACACTTGTTTGCATGCATCACCCACCCATTGATGTTCAATCTGAATTTATTGATGTGCTTGGATTGAGAAATAAAAAAGACTTTTGGCAAGTGATTTCAAAACATTCCAATGTGAAAGGGATTCTATTCGGACACGTACACCAGGTTGTTAGCATGATCCTGAATAATATTCTCCTAACCAGCCCTTTATCAACCTGTATGCAATGGGTACCCCTTTCGAAAGAATTTGCATTTACGACTAAACAAATGGGATATCAGGTCCTTAAATTGAAAAAAACTGGTGAAATATTAAACAGAACTATCCTTGTGTAATAATGTAAATACTTAAACAATTCCACTTCTTTTGAAATATCAAATCCCCAAAAAATATAAACACAGAGTAAAAACTATCATTTGTTCTTTATAATTATTGCTATTTAAATTAATCATTCATATTTTTGCAGTAGCTATTAACCATCCCATACCTATATGTAATTAATAAGCAGAAAATTAAGACAACCAAGTATGTTTTATATTATAAATCAATTAACTAAATTAAGTATGAAGAAAATTTTAACTTTAGGCTTTGTTGTACTTTTTGTATTTACATTTACTAACTGTGCAACAATTATTCATGGCTCTCAACAATCAGTTTCAATTTCAAGTAATCCATCCAAAGCTTTTGTCACTGTAGATGGCCGTGAAATAGGGAAAACCCCTTTAACAATAGACCTCAAAAGAAAAGATCATCACACAGTAGAAATTAATCTTGACGGGTACTTGCCTTATGAAACTAAATTTACAAGAAAAGTTGATGGATGGATTGCCGGAAATATAATATTTGGAGGTATAATTGGATTGGCAGTTGATGCAATCACAGGAGGTATGTATAAATTAACACCTGATCAAATTAGTGCTGACTTAAAAAATGGCAATACTACTTTACTGGAAAGTAAAGACGGCCTATACATTGCTGTTGTCATGAAACCTAACCCTGAATGGGAGAAAATAGGACAACTTCAATATAAAAATTAGTTCTAAAAACAGGAAAAGCCCTGCCTCATATCGAAGCAGGGCTTTGTTATATAGTTTGGTTTTTTATTTTAACGGGCAGTTTTATAAAACGTTCTCAACTTCAATATATGGTAGGTTAAACGCTTCTGCTACTCCTTCATAAACCACTTTCCCATCAACAACATTTAAACCTTTGCGAAGAGGTACATTGTCGATACACGCTTGTTTCCATCCTTTATTGGCCAATTCAATAGCATAAGGAAGTGTTGCATTTGTCAAAGCCAAAGTTGAAGTTCTGGGAACTGCTCCTGGCATATTGGCAACACAATAGTGAGTAACACCGTCAATCTCAAAAATAGGATTATCGTGAGTTGTTGCCTTTGTTGTCTCAAAACATCCCCCCTGATCTACAGCTACATCAACCATTACTGTTCCGGGACGCATTGTAGAAAGCATATCTTTGGTGATTAATTTCGGAGCTTTAGCACCTGGAATAAGCACTGCACCAATAATCAAATCGTGAGATTTAACCATTTCGCGAATGTTGTATTCGTTACTCATCATGGTTTTAACATTAGCAGGCATAATATCATCCAAATACCTCATGCGCTTGAGGCTTACATCCATAATTGTAACATCAGAACCCAGGCCTGCTGCCATTTTCGCTGCTTCTGTACCTACGATACCACCACCAATTACCAATACTTTTGCAGGAGGAACCCCGGGAACACCCCCTAAAAGCACGCCGTATCCGCCATAAGTTTTTTCAAGATACTTAGCACCTTCCTGTACTGACATACGCCCAGCTACTTCTGACATCGGGATCAATAATGGTAAGGAACGGTCGTCAAATTCAACAGTTTCATAAGCAAGACTAACTGATCCGCTTTCAATCATTGCATTTGTTAATTCTTCAGATGAAGCAAAGTGGAAATAGGTATAAAGGATTTGTCCTTTACGAACAAGTTTATATTCTTCAGCAATTGGTTCTTTTACTTTAATTATCATTTCAGCCTTTGCATACACATCTTCAATCGCAGGCAACAAACTTGCGCCGGCAGCAATATAATCATCATTACTAAAACCACTTCCATTCCCGGCAGTTTCCTGTACAAATACTTCATGACCGCGCTTAGTTAACTCAGCTGCTCCTGCTGGAGTTAGTGCTACCCTGTTTTCATTATTCTTAATTTCTTTTGGTACACCTATGATCATCTCTTACAAGTTTAAATTGTTATTTACTTTTGGTTCAAAATTAAACCATGCAAAAATCTGAAACCATGACAAAAACCTATGAAAAATGTCAGTGTTTAAACTCATTAGCCTACAAAGCAATACTCAAAAACCACCCTTCAAATCAACGGTTAAACCTATATTAAAATATCAAATCGACATCTGGATTGAGTTTTTAATTAGAATTCTTAATTGTATATTTGCCGACTTAGCGAAATTATTTTTTAAAACATGCCAAGTACATCGAAACGGGGAAATAAAATGCCTGATTCACCCATACGGAAGTTAGTGGGATATGCTGATCAGGCTAAGAAGAGAGGAGTGAAGGTCTACCACCTGAACATTGGGCAACCAGATTTACCGACCCCTCAATCGGCAATTGATGCAATCAAAAACATTGACCGAAAAGTTCTGGAATACACTCCAAGTGAAGGAATCCTTTCATTTCGTGAAAAGCTGGCGGCATACTATCACAAATTCAACATACAGGTAGATATTGACGATATCATTGTCACTTCAGGCGGAAGCGAAGCCGTTACCTTTGCGTTTATGTCGTGCCTTGACCCTGACGATGAAATTATTGTACCTGAGCCAGCCTATGCGAACTACGAAGCTTTCGCAATTGTAGCCGGTGGCATTATTAAATCAATCCCTTCTAAAATAGAAGAAGGATTTGCTTTGCCTCCTGTTGAAGAGTTTGAAAAATTGATTACCCCCAAGACAAAGGGGATCATGATATGCAATCCCAATAACCCAACCGGATATTTGTACACCCGCGAGGAAATGAATAAAATCCGCGACCTGGTAAAAAAATATGACCTTTACTTGTTTTCGGATGAGGTTTACAGGGAATTCTGCTACACGGGTGCTCCATATATTTCTGCCTTTCACCTGGAAGGGATTGAGCAAAATGTAGTTTTAGTTGATTCAGTTTCTAAACGATATAGCGAGTGTGGCCTACGCGTTGGTGCGCTTATAACCAAGAATGAAGCTGTTAAAAAGAATGTGATGAAATTCTGCCAGGCAAGATTAAGCCCTCCGTTAATTGGGCAAATAGCTGCTGAAGCTTCTCTTGAAGATACTGAAGACTATTTAATGGATTCATACAACGAATACGTTAACCGACGTAAATTTTTAATTGACGGGCTTAACCGGATTGATGGTGTTTATTCGCCGATTCCGATGGGAGCATTTTACACGGTTGCACAGTTACCTGTTGATGATTCAGATAAATTTTGCCAGTGGCTGCTTGAAGAATTTGATTACGAGAACCAAACGATCTTTATGGCTCCCGCTTCAGGATTTTACACAACACCCGGTTATGGAAAAGATGAAGTAAGAATAGCCTATGTTCTTAATAAAGAAGATTTAGGCAATGCCCTGCGAGTACTTGAAGAAGCTTTGAAAGTATATCCAGGCAGCAAAGTAAAAAAGAAAGAGAAGATTAAGGAATCGAAATAAAACATGAGAGGCTGATCAAATTGACCAGCCTCTTTTTATACCTTTTGCTATTTTAATTGGATCACTTCAATATTCGGGTGGGTAACTTTGTTGAATTTCTGATCCTCGTATAGGGGGAATTTGATTCTTGATTCTCGATACTTGATTCTTGATGG
>JANQII010000206.1 GCA_028282195.1 Prolixibacteraceae bacterium | reverse complement strand
CATTTTTTGTTCCTTATTTCTTATTTTGACTTTCTGTATTTTTGGAAACAATGGGTGTCATCTTTTGGAAAGATGAAACCCCTGTACAACTCGTAACCCACAACCCATATTCTCAGCTTCTCCCTTTCCCACTTTTTCACCCTCTCACCAACCTGAATTATGAAGTGCTCCTTTTAATTCCCCATTTCGGACATAAACTTTATTCGCATCAATCGAATATCTTCTTCCGTGTATTCATCTTCCCCTAGTTCTTCAAGGGCTGCATCAACGGTGTCATCTTCCGCTTCCCGGAAATAATCATATACTTCATCCTGATGATCTTCATCAAGCACATCGTCGATATAATAATCGATATTAATTTTAGTCCCAGAATTTACGATCGCTTCAATTTCCATAATCAAATCCTTTATTTCAATACCTTTGGCATCAACAATGTCTTCGAAAGATAATTTCCGGTCGATGCTTTGAATGATATATACTTTAAGTTTTGATTTATTAGCAACAGTTTTCACAACCATGTCCTGAGGTCTTTCAATCTCATTCTCCTCGACATAAGCTTTGATCAACTGAACAAAATCCTTTCCATACCTCCTGGCCTTTCCTTCGCCAACACCCTGAATAAATTTCAACTCATCCAAAGAAATCGGATATTGAATGGACATATCAGAAAGAGAAGGGTCCTGAAAAATTACAAATGGAGGTAAGTTGTGCTTTTTGGCTACTTTTTTCCGAAGGTCTTTCAGCATGGAGAACAACTCAGGATCACCGCCAGTTCCACCAGCAGGGACGCCTCCACCGTTTGATTCTTCTTGTTCTTCGTAGTTATGGTTTCTTACCAGCAAAAAGTCTACAGGCTTAGCCATAAACTCATGCCCCTTTTTATTAATCTTAAGTAAACCGTAATTCTCAATATCCTTGGTAATCAATCCGGCAATCATACTTTGCCTGAAAACAGCATTCCAGAACCGGGCACTATGGTCATCCCCCAAACCAAAAGTTTCAAGCTGATCGTGCTTAAATGATTTCACTGCTGCCGTTTTAGTGCCGGTAAGAATATCTGAAATATGTTCTGCCTTGTATTTTTCTTTTACTTCCTGAATAGCCTTTAATGCACGGGTAACTTCATCACTGGCTTCAACCTGCTCTTTCGGGTTCAGGCAATTATCGCAATTGCCACAAGGCTCTTCAAGAGTTTCCCCAAAATAGTTCAAAAGAATTATCCGCCGGCAAATAGCTGATTCTGCATAAGAAGCCGTATCCAGCAATAGCTGCCTGCCAATTTCCTGCTCAGCAACGGGTTTACCCTGCATAAACTTCTCAAGCTTCTGAATATCTTTATACGAATAAAAAGTAATGCACTGCCCTTCACCGCCATCACGCCCGGCACGTCCGGTTTCCTGATAATATCCTTCCAGGCTCTTTGGAATATCATAATGAATTACAAAACGCACATCCGGCTTATCAATTCCCATCCCGAAAGCTATTGTTGCAACAATTACATCCACTTCTTCCATCAGGAATTTATCCTGATTACCGGAACGGGTAGCCGAATCCATACCTGCATGATAAGGCAATGCTTTTATTCCATTCACCTGAAGAAGTTCGGCTAATTGCTCCACTTTCTTTCTGCTTAGGCAATAAATAATCCCGGATTTTCCTTCATTGTCTTTTATGAACTTTATAATCTGTGTTTCAGTATTTACTTTTGGCTTAACTGCATAATACAAATTTGGCCGGTTAAAAGAAGCTTTAAAAACTTCGGCACCAAGCATGCCTAAATTCTTCTGGATATCGTGTTGAACTTTCGCAGTAGCTGTAGCTGTTAGCGCAATTATCGGAGCCTGCCCAATCTCGTACACAATAGGCTTAATCCTTCGGTACTCGGGGCGGAAATCATGCCCCCATTCTGAAATACAATGTGCTTCATCAATTGCATAAAATGAAATCTTTACATTTTTCAGGAAATCAATATTGTCCTGTTTGGTAAGTGACTCGGGGGCAACATAAAGCAACTTCGTTTTTCCATTTGTAACATCTTCCTTAACTCTTTGTATCGCTGCTTTATTAAGCGATGAATTAAGAAAATGCGCAATTCCATCGTCAGTCCCAAAACTTCGAATCGAATCAACCTGGTTTTTCATTAAAGCAATTAACGGTGAGATAATAATGGCCGTTCCATCCATTATTAATGCAGGCAATTGGTAACACAATGATTTACCGCCACCTGTAGGCATGAGAACAAATGTATCATTCCCCTCTAAGACGCTTTTTATAACATCCTCCTGCTGTCCTTTAAATCGATCGAACCCAAAATGCTTCTGAAGATGATCGACAAGTTTTAGCCCGTTCTTCATAAAGCCTTATTAATTAATAAATCTTTTCACGTAATATTATATGCAAAATCTAAGATAGCTAAAAACTCTTTGATTAACCAATGATTTTTTTTCATTTTAAAGACTTTTACAACTGATTTAAATAATTTTAAGTCGCCAGACAAAAATGAAATCATGAATATAAGCTATATTTGTCGCGATTTATTTCAGATAAGCCAACTTGAACTTTTGATTTTAAAAAAATAACAATGACTGAAGAAACATATACTGAAGAACAAAGCACAAAAAAGAAGGGCAAAAAAAAGAAGGAAAAATCCGGGGAAATGTCTTTCCTTGATCATCTTGAAGAATTAAGATGGCACATTATCCGTGCGGTTTTGGCCATTGTAGGTTTCGCTATTCTGGCATTTATCAGTAAGGATTTCATTTTTGACACCATAATTTTTAATCCTAAAACCCCTGAGTTCTGGACCAATAGAATGTTTGCCCAGCTAGCTGAATTAACGGGTGTTGAATCATTGAGTATTAACTCTACCCCACTGGAACTGATCAGTATCAAAATGGCCGATAACTTTATGACCCATATTATGGTCTCTATTATTGCGGGTCTGATTATTTCTTCACCCTATGTTTTCTTTGAAGTTTGGAGGTTTATAAAACCCGCACTTTATGATAAAGAAAGGAAGCATTCTTCAGGTGCAGTTTTTTACATGTCAGTCTTATTTATTTTAGGTGTTTTGTTTGGCTACTATTTAATTGTGCCTCTTTCAATCCACTTTTTAGGTTCTTATTCAATTTCGGCAGAAGTAACCAATCAAATTAACATGCGTTCTTTTATCGGAACTGTGACTTCAATTAGTTTGGCCAGCGGTGTAATATTTGAACTTCCAATTTTTGTTTATTTTTTGAGTAAAGTAGGGATACTTACCCCTGAGATGATGAAACAATACAGGAGGCATGCATATGTAGCCTTATTGCTTTTATCAGCGATCATCACCCCTCCTGATGTATTTAGCCAAATTATGGTATGTTTTCCATTGGTATTTTTATATGAAATTGGGATTGTGATTTCTAAACGTGTAAATAAACAGAAAGAAGAAGAACTGGAAGCCATATAAAAGAACATAAAGACAAATTAACATGAAACTACGGGCAGAAAACATTGTCAAGAAATATCGAAAGAGAACGGTTGTTAAAGGAGTCTCTATTGAAGTAAACCAAGGAGAGATTGTTGGGCTGCTTGGTCCAAATGGAGCTGGGAAAACCACTTCTTTTTATATGATTGTTGGTTTGATCCAACCCCTTTCCGGCAAGATTTTTATTGACAAAGAGGAAATTACCAAAATGCCTGTTTACAAGCGTGCAAAAAAAGGGATTGGCTATTTAGCCCAGGAGGCCTCAGTTTTCAGGAAACTGAGCATTGAAGACAACCTTAGGGCTGTTCTGGAAATGACTGATTACACCAAAGAGTACCAAAAAGAAAAACTGGAATCACTTATTGAAGAATTTGGTTTACAGCACATCCGAAAAAGTAAAGGTTTTCAGCTATCTGGTGGCGAACGCCGTCGTACAGAGATTGCACGGGCTTTAGCTATCGATCCTAAATTCATTTTGCTCGATGAACCTTTTGCCGGAGTTGACCCAATTGCTGTTGAAGACATCCAGGAAATTGTTCAAACACTGAAAAGGAAAAACATTGGTGTATTAATTACCGACCACAACGTTCACGAAACACTCTCAATTACGGACAGGTCATATTTGCTATTCGAAGGTTCAATTCTTAAAGCTGGAACGGCCGAAGATTTGGCTAATGACGAGGATGTGCGCCGTGTATATCTTGGACAGAATTTCTCTTTGAGATAATCATTACAACATTTTTCAAAAAAGTTTTATCAGGTCTTTGGTGAATTAAAAAAAATTCATTTATATTTGCGCCGCGATTAGCGGGCGTGGCGGAATTGGTAGACGCGCTAGACTTAGGATCTAGTGTCTTTTGACGTGGGGGTTCGAGTCCCTTCGCCCGCACAAAAAGCTCAACCGCAATGCTTGGTTTTGAAACACCTGGCATGCGGTTTTTATTGATTTATAGCACTGGGTTTTGCACCCATATTTTGAGGTAACTAACTGGTTATCCGTACATTTTCCATATTTTAAGTGAGGTTTTATGAACATTACAAAAGAGAACATCAACGAGCTAAATGCAGTTGTAACCGTAAAAATTGAAAAGAAAGATTATGAAGCAACGGTTAATGACACACTAAAAGATTATCGCAAAAAGGCAAACATGCCTGGCTTCCGTCCTGGCAAGGTACCAGCAGGTCTTGTTAAAAAAATGTATGGTAAAGCAGTTCTTGCAGAAGAAGTAAACAAGGTGTTATCTAACAACCTTACAAAGTACCTGGTTGAAGAAAAACTGAATATCCTTGGAGAACCTCTTCCAAATGATGAAAAGACCCCTGAGATTGACTGGGAAAATGCTGAAGATTTTGAATTCGTTTTTGATATCGCAATCGCACCTGAACCTGAAGTAAAACTTGATAAACGTAAAAAATATCCTCTCTATAAAATTCAAGTTGACGAAGAGTCAATTGATAAGCAAGTTGATGCTTACTCAAATCAGTTTGGACAAAATGTAAAAGTGGACGAAGAAGCTGCAGAGAAAGACACTTTCCGCGGAGATTTTGCACAGTTAGATGCTGATGGCAACGAATTGGAAGAAGGCATTAAAGCAGAGCAAGTAGTTATTGCTATTGATTTGATGAAAGACGAAGAAGTGAAAAATGCAGCTATCGGGAAAAAAGAAGGTGATGTATTGGTTTTCGACCCAATGAAAGTTTACGACAATAAACACGAAGTTGGTAACCTTCTTAGTGTCTCACATGAAGAAGCTGAAAAACTTGAAGGTGATTTTAAATTCACAATTTCTGAGGTTCTTCGTTTTGAAAAAGCTGAATTGAATGAAGATCTTTTCAAAAAAGCTTTTGGTGAAGACACAGAAATCAAAACGGTTGAAGATTTCCGTGCGAAGCTAAAAACTGAAATGGAAAATAACTTCATACAATCGAGCAACTATAAATTTGCCCTGGATAGTCGTGATATTTTGGTTGAAAAAATCAAAATGGAACTTCCAGAAGAATTCCTTAAGCGTTGGTTAAAAGCAACAAATAAAGAGCTTACTGACGAGCAAATTGAAAACGACTTTGACAATTTCATGAAAGACCTTCGCTGGCAACTGATTAAAGACAAGCTAACAAAGGACAATGAAGTTGATGTAAAAGAAGAAGATATCAAAGACGCTGCAAAAGAAATGGCATTGATGCAATTCCGCCAATACGGGATGTTTACGATGCCTGATGACTACCTGAATAACTATGCTGATCAAATCCTTCAAAACGAAGAAGAAAGAAGACGTATTGTAACTAAAGTTCAGGAAGATAAAATTATTGAGATCATTAAAAGTAATGTGAATGTTGATGAAAAAGAGATTTCCCTTGAAGACTTCAATAAATTACTTGAAAAATAATTTCGCTGTAGCTTAGGCTAATAGCATAATTTTTTAACTTTGTAAAAATCGGATGATAAACTGCCAGTGCAGTTTTATAAAAAACCGGATTTTACAAAGTTTTTTTATAGAGTAATAATAACTTATGAGCGACAAAAAAGAATTTAATAAATACGCTACTAAGCATGCTGGGATCAGCAGTCTTACCATGCACAGGTATGATTCAATGTTTACAAACAGCCTGACCCCTTACATTATAGAAGAACGTCAGTTGAATGTAGCATCTATGGACGTATTCTCCCGTTTGATGATGGACCGTATCATCTTCCTGGGAACTCCAATAGACGACTACATTGCTAATATTATTCAGGCTCAGCTTCTTTTCCTTGAATCAACTGACCCAAGTAAAGACATTCAGATTTATTTTAATACTCCCGGTGGTTCAGTTCATGCTGGCCTCGGTATCTATGACACTATGCAATACATTGCACCAGACATAGCTACTATCTGTACCGGAATGGCTGCATCTATGGGAGCTGTCCTGTTAACAGCAGGCTCGAAAGGCAAACGTTCAGCTTTAAAACACTCAAGGGTAATGATTCACCAACCAATGGGAGGTGCTTCCGGACAAGCTTCGGATATTGAAATCACAGCTCGCGAAATTCTGAAGTTGAAGAAGGAATTGTATGAAATTATTGCCAATCATTCAGGAAAAACCTACAAGCAGGTTGAAAAAGATGCTGACCGCGACTACTGGATGACTTCAGAAGAAGCTAAGGGATATGGAATGATTGACGAAATTTTAGTAAGAAACTAGTATTTTGGATAAAGAAGACGCATTAACCATGGACAAGTGCTCCTTCTGCGGAAGAGAGAAGAAAGAGGTAAACCTGTTAATTGCCGGTATGGAAGGCCACATTTGTGACCGCTGTATTGAACAGGCTTACACAATCGTAGAGGAAGAATTTAAGTCAGACAAAGAGTTTGACCTGAATGGGCTTAAGCTATTGAAACCTCGCGAAATCAAGGAATTTCTCGATCAATATGTAATTGGGCAGGACCAGGCAAAGAAGATATTGTCTGTGGCAGTATATAACCACTATAAACGCCTGACCCAAAAAGTACAGAACGACGAAACCGAAATTGAAAAATCCAATATTATTCTAGTTGGTGAAACCGGAACCGGAAAAACATTACTTGCACGTACTGTTGCTAAAATGTTACATGTTCCGTTTACCATTGTTGATGCTACTGTATTAACTGAGGCCGGTTATGTGGGCGAAGACATTGAAAGTTTATTGACCCGTCTTCTGCAGGCTGCTGATTACAATGTTGAAGCAGCAGAACGTGGAATTGTATTTATTGATGAAATAGACAAAATCGCCCGCAAAGGGGACAACCCTTCAATTACGCGCGACGTTTCCGGAGAAGGTGTTCAACAGGGGCTGTTGAAGCTTCTTGAAGGTTCTGTTGTGAATGTTCCTCCGCAAGGTGGGCGTAAGCACCCTGAACAAAAAATGATACCCGTAAATACAAAGAACATCCTGTTTGTTTGCGGTGGTGCTTTTGATGGCATTGAAAAGAAAATTTCGAAACGTCTAAATACTGCAGTTGTTGGTTATGGTGCCCAGAAAAGTGTTGAGAAGATTGACCGCAAAAATATATTACAGTATATTTCACCCCAGGACCTTAAAACCTTTGGTTTAATTCCGGAGATTATTGGTCGTTTACCTGTGCTTACCTATTTGCAACCTCTTGACAGGGAAGCATTACGTAATATTCTTACCGAACCAAAAAATTCAATCATCAAGCAATACGTTAAGTTATTTGGACTTGACAATATTGAATTGACTTTCACCGATGATGCCCTTGAGTTTATCGTGGACAAAGCAGTTGAATTTAAATTGGGAGCCCGTGGACTTCGTTCAATTTGTGAAAGTATTATGATTGATGCTATGTTCGACAGTCCAACTGAAGGAATTAAAGAACTTTTGATTACCCGCGACTACGCTGAAAGAAAGATCGATCCAGGAAGCACACAACGATTAAGAGCAATTTAATTAATGATATAAGCTGGCACTGTCCGGCTTTTTTTATGAAAGTCTTCCGGGTGATGCGGATTTTATCCGCATTGTTAAGCCAGCAAATAAAATTTGATGTACCCAGGTTCACTGCATATGACTTTCATTTCTGTTGGTGATTCCCGGGAATCATGTATGTTTTTTATGAAGGAAGGGAACCGGAACACAAAGTTCGATATTTTATACAGACAACTCGAAACCTGAAACACGAAACCCGTAACCCCTAACAGTAAACTCGCCAACTTTTTTTATCTTTAAGAATCGGTCTCCCAACGAAGGGAAACTTTAATTCTTATTCTTCATGATACGATTTAAAAATGTCTCCCTCACACTGGGGAATAAGCTATTAATGAAGAACTTTAACCTGTCTATAGCTAAAGGCGAAAAGGTTGTTTTTTCAGCTCCATCCGGTAGCGGCAAAACCAGTCTTTTAAGATTGGTTTTAGGTTTTACGGATACTGATGAAGGTAAAATCCTTTTCAATCAGAAAGAAGTTAAAGCGGAAAATCTTCAAAAAATTCGCAGACAAATTGGCTACCTTAGCCAGGACATTGATTTTCCAAACGGCAAGCTTACAGATGTTTTTCAGGAGATTTTTAACTACACTGCCAACAAGCATCTTCATTATACCGAAGAAAAACTAATTGAAATACTGAAAGTGGTAAACCTCTCTGAAGAAATCATCAAGAAAAACACCAGCGATATTTCCGGTGGTGAACGCCAGCGCTTAGGCTGGGTGCTCATTATGATGCTGGAACGGTCGGTATATTTGTTAGATGAACCAACTTCGGCAATGGATGATAAGCAAAAACAGTTCTTTATCGACTACATTTCCAAAACGAAAAAAACCGTGCTTTGTGTTAGCCATGATCCCGATTGGCAATTACCTGATTTCACCCATATAAACAGCTTGCTTGGATGAACGCAATTGATATTTCTATAAGCGGATTACTATTTGGCTTGCTGATGGTTGCCCCATGCCTGATCTTAATTTGGCAGTTACGCCTGGGGCTTAACAAACAATTTTCAATAGCCGTTATAAGAATGCTGATCCAGCTTGGGTTTGTAGCTGTTTATTTGAAGTACATTTTTTTGCTGAATAATGCTTTTGTTAATATCGCCTATGTAGTGTTGATGGTTTTGATAGCTGCTTTCTCTGCCATACGAACTTCAAACCTGAATGTCAAAAAGCTTTGGTTCCCAACATTTTTATCCATGCTTTTCCCTTCTCTTTTTACTTTGTTCTATTTTAACCAAAGCATTGTCAAACTGGACAATGTTTTTCAGGCTGAAATACTCATCCCTGTTGCCGGGCTAATGCTTGGAAATACTTTAAAATCGAACATTGTGGCGCTAAAAATCTTTTTCAACCAGGCACAAAAAGAAAATAAAACCTATCTATACTTGCTGGCTAACGGCGCCAACCGTATGGAAGCCGCCCGCCCATTTATTAAAGAATCCATAAGAACAGCGATGGCCCCGAACATAGCTACCATGGCCACTGTAGGCCTGGTCTCACTCCCCGGGGTAATGACCGGGCAAATCCTGGGTGGTTCTGATCCTGTTCTTGCAGTTAAATACCAGGTAATGGTAATGATTATTATCTTCTTTAACAGCCTGCTCAGTAATTTACTTCAGCTTTTCCTGGTAGTAAAAAAAGGATACGATAAACAAGATCGGTTGGAGAAAAGGATTCTAAAAAATAAATGAGGAAGTTCTCATATTCTATCGTGTAAAACCGGTTTATTCTTTTTTATTTTGGTTCAAGGCTCATTACATAATCATAGCTTTCATCCAATAATTTTACAACATTATCCAAATCTTTAAGCATTTCTTTCGTTATTAGAATATAACCATGCATTACTGAATTGTAAGATTTAAAGATTGTCGTATTATATTTTTCAATGTATTCTTTTTGTACTTCATTTGAAAATCTTATTCCTATTTCTCCTGCTTTATTAAATTGCGAAAACATATGACCATTCGCTGAAGTATAAGGCATTGTTTTTCCTTTCCTTTCAAAACGTGAACACCGGGCTATTAAATCGTTGTATATTTTTAGTTGTTCATCTCTCATAGTATTGGAATTGTATGATTTTGTAATCTGTTTTCAATTAAACAAAAGCAATAAGGCATGAACTATAAATTCATGCCTCACTCAATGTCTTTTTTTTCGGATTATTTCACTTACTAAAATGTCAGCACCTTAGCCTTTTCATTTTTAAAATGACCACTTAATGGTTTTCCCATACCTTTAACCTCGAAACCTAAACCTTTAAGATCGTCAACAACCTGATAAGCTTTGGCGCAAACAATACAAGCTTCAATAGTAACACCATCTTTTTGCATGGCTTTCAGTTTTTCCTGAATTTTAAGGTTCTCTGCAGTCAGCTTGGCAGACGGCCCCCAGATGATTAAATCTACCTCATCAAACCATTTGGCTGTTTTAGCCGCATGTGTGTACATTAATGCTACACGCTCGGCAACGTAAGGGTCATCACTTGTCCAAAGAACAACTAATTTGTTTACTTCGCTTTTTCTTTCATCAGCGTTTTGAGCCGAAACTTTACCAATGCCTAACATGGCAATGGTTATGAATAAAACTGAAAATACTTTTTTTAAATGCATGATACTTAGTTTTGATGTTCTCTTATTTCATGTAAACTGGTAACAACGGACAATAAAAGCTTAGCTGACAACCTGTTTTTGTAATCCGGATTAATATGTTCAAACTCAATCTTCCCTGATTTATCAACAACAAATACGGATGGTACAGGCAAAAACCCATCGTTTAATCCATCACTCTTTTTGTCTAATAAGCTGCTGTAATTTTGCGGAGCTTTGAATGCAATCCCGGCAGACTTGATGAATTTTCCATCAGCATCAGAAAAAAGTTTATACTGAAGTTCCTCTTTCTCAGTTGTTAATTCAAGGTTCTCAGGAGAATCAGGACTAATAGCCAGTATCTGGTATCCTAACTTAATTATTTCATCTTCGATTTCCTGTACTTCTGACAAATGGACATTACAGTAAGGACACCATCCACCACGGTATATCAATACTACTGATGGTTTTTCAGCAAATAGCTCTTTTGTATTTACCAGTTCTCCATCTGGTGCTTTTAAACCTGCAAAAGGTAGTTCTTCCCCAACCAGTAAAGGGGAAATATCTTTGGCCTCAGCCGGAAGTTGTGCATGCAATGAAAATGTCACAACTCCTAAAAATAGTGTTAGTACAATAATTTGCTTCATAATTAAAAATCTACAATGTGTTTTCAATCCAATTAACAATCCTTTCGCTTTCCGGTTTTTCTTTAGGAGGGGCAAAATCAATTAATTTACCTTTTTCATCAATCATAAACTTTTGAAAATTCCATGTGACAGGTGCATCTAAAACTCCATTTTTGGATTTACTGGTCAGCCATTGGTAAATAGGATGTATATTCTCTCCCTTAACATCAATCTTTTCCATCATCTGGAAAGTGACTCCATAATTCCTGGTACAAAACTCTTTTATTTCTGCGTTTGTTCCGGGTTCCTGCTTTCCAAAGTTGTTAGCAGGAAAACCTATAATTGTAAATTTCTCACCACCATAAGTTTCAAATAACTTTTGAAGGCTTTTGTACTGAGGGGTTAACCCACATTTTGATGCCGTATTGACAATTAATACCTTTTTCCCTTTCAGTGTAGAGAAATCAAGTTCTTCACCATAAATCGTATTAGCCTTAAACGTGTGGATCGATTTATTTTGTGCACCGGCACTTATAAAAAACAGCGTTACCAACGCCATAATCAGGGTTACATTTTTCATACTTGATATTTTTTAAGTGCCAAAGGTATCGGGTCAAAAGTTTTATTGTTGTTAATGGGTTTCAATTATTGTTAACTGCTTGTTAATAGGGTTGAAAACGTAAAATACAGGATTTTCTTAAATGTCTTCGGGCAGTAATCCGCTGAGCGGTTCAAAACCCCCTCGCTGGCACAAATTTGTAATTTGTGCCATTAATTTCTTGCTTTTGAAGCAAAACACGGATCACAGATCCGCGCTAACGGTACGATCGTGGGGCACTTTGCTGGTGGTAGTTAATATTCAAACCTGTATACGAAATTGCCACAGCAAGGCGCAAAACATGGGTCAATTCCAAAATAATACGCTCTTCTCTCAATTAACTTATTGTCAATGTAATCATTCTCCTCTATACTATTTTCTCCATCCTTAATTTTAATCAACCTGTTTTGTGAATCATACATATAGGTTTTTAAATAAATCAACCCACCTACTTTGTTTTCCTTTATTTCTTCAATCAATAAATCTCCTGAATATTTATAAGTCGTGATATGATGTTTTTCACCATTTTTGGTATAATCAATCTTTTTTACAACTTTATCTCCACTATACTCATATGTGTTAAACCCACCCCAAAACTCCCATTCCTTTACTAATCGGTTGTTTTCATACTCTCTTGGGGCTTTAATTTTGGTTTCATTGGCAATTTGTCCATTGCTATCATAGCTAATGAGATTGTACAGAATATTGATTAATTGCTTATTCCCATTATAAACATAGGTCTTTTCTGTTTTTATCCGATTGGCCAGGTAGACTTCCGATATTAACTGATTGTCTGAATTATACCCGTAGGTTGTTTTACTTTGTATCTCATCATTTTGAAATAAAGTTTCTGTTATCAATTTTTCATCATCATATTCGTACTCCACCAATCTAAAAATATCATTCATTGAAGACTGGCAAAAAACAATCATGACACTTGGATTATCAAGCTCAGTTAGCATCAATGAGTCATTATCTTTCGAACAACTAATGACCATCAAGACGATTATTGTAAGAATTACCACCCTAATCATATCGTATTTTTTTATGGACTTACTGTTTCAAGATGAAATCTATCGTTTTTTGGTTGCGCATGTACCTATAGCTGGTATCCCTCCGCTGGTGCGAATTTGCAATTCGTACCAACTATTCCTTGCTTTTGCAAAGCAAAACACGGACTACAAGTCCGCGCTAGCTGGTGTCGTAGTTTTTATAGAAACGTCAGACCGATTTTACGTCCCAAACCTTTTTCGAATATTTTGAACAAAGTCGATATTTGAATATCAATCTTACCATTTTCAAGTAAGCCCTATTATTTGATAAAAACAGTTTCCTTTTCTCTTAATGTTTCTTTTATTTCATTTAAAAATTCTGAAAATTTGTTTTTCAGTTCAATTTGTTTTTCTAATTGTTTCCTGAAGTCCCCTTTTGTATAAGCTCCTTCTGATTTTCCAAAGTCGAAGAAAATGATTTTATCAAAATTTTTACCGTGTCTATTCAGTTTATTTTCAGTACTACTCTTACGATATCGCATAGCTAACCAATATTTACATTCTGGGAATATTGATTTAATATCAGAAGCGTAATCTGAATAGGTAATTAGTCCGTGAGAATTAATTCCATTATACTTTAATTCACAAATCAATTTTGGTATTACCATTTTGCTTTTCCTACTGGAATTATTATGAATTAAAATATTTTCAACTTCGTAAAATTTTGAAATATCCATTTCGTTCTCATAAAACACAATGTCTTGGTCAACAAATCCAAATTGAATTTTATGTTCATGTGAATTCTGATTTTTATAGAGAAATATATCTTTGAGGACTTTCCCTTTAAAAATCAGAATTTTCGGAAACTCCTTTGTCAAATTTTCTTTGAGAATTTCAATTAAATCAATGTTCCAAATTTCCTCATCTGTCATTTGCTTTTAGGCTATTAGTTCGCTATAAGACTGCAATTTAATAAAATTACAAACAGGAGTAAACATCTGCTAAACAGTTTTAAACTGTCTATTTTGTTTACAGGCACACAGGGTTACATTACGAGTAATCGGAAGGCGCAAACGGGGAGAAATTACCACTACATCCCGCATTAATATAACTTTTGTTGTGGTGTCGTGGTATTCCTTGCTTTACGCTTTTCACTTATCTTACGTAAAATATCCATTCGATTCTCTTTTTCTTCCTCGATATCATAATCATCTTGTAATCCGAGCCAAAACTTAGCTGAATTTCCAAAATAAGAACTCAATCTTAATGCTGTATCAGCTGTAATCCTGCGCTTGCCTTTGATTATTTGGGAAATCCTTGTCTGAGGAATCTCCGTATCCTTTGACAATCTGTATGCTGATATCTCCATCGGAATCAGGAACTCCTCCAGTAAAATCTCTCCCGGGTGTATGTTATCTAATCTTTCCATCTCTAATCCGTTTTACTTGTGATAATCCAAAATCTCAACATTATTTGCATGTCCATTATCCCATCTGAATACAATGCGCCACTGGTCATTAATCCGGATACTATAAAAATCTGTCCCTTTTAATTTCTCTAATCGATTCGAAAGTGGAATCCTTAGATCAGCTATGTCTACTGAGTTGTTTAACATCCTGAGTTTTCGTCTACCAACCTTTTGAACCTCTATAGGCATCTTTTTAACCCGCTCTCCGTTCCAGATTTTTTCTGTGCCCTTTGAGCCGAATGAGATAATCATGCTATCAACTTACGTTACTGACGCCAAAGATAACTATAAAGTCAATCAATAACAATGAAAAGCAATACAACGTTTAAAATCTATGGAAAACATTGAGTATCACTTGGGTTCTTCGGGCAGCGCAAAGTGCTTAGTAAATATTTATAACAACTCAATAAGTCCTTATAAACTTTGCTATTCCATTTGACACTTTAAATTCCCAGTATTTGTGGTAAATACATCCAGCCGGGCAATCACCATAACCTATACTGAAAGTAATAATAGCCCTCGCTGGCGCAAATTTGTAATTTGTGCCAATTACCTTTATTGCTTCTTCAAAGCAAAACACGGATCACAGATCCGCGCTAACGGTGAAAATTATAAGTAATAGTAGCTTATTCATATCATTTCGTTTTTAGATATCCATTCATAAGATATGTGAATCAAGGGTTGAAGCTGAATATTCAGGGAAATCCTTGATTTGACCTCTTCCGATTCGGTTGATAGGCTGGTTGTGCAAGGTGTTATCAATTAACTCACCCCAATTGAGTCCAACATTGTTGGATTCAATTTTCCCCTCTCTATCAATAGAGAGGGGTTAGGGGAGAGTA
>JANQII010000125.1 GCA_028282195.1 Prolixibacteraceae bacterium | reverse complement strand
CGCGGGTGCCACTGGCAGTACGCTTGATTTGAACGCGAGCGGCAGCTACGGCAGCTATGTGAGCGTGGGTGTCACGCCAGTTGCTGTTTCCGGTAATTCGACGGGGGCAGAGGTGGTTTCCGGCCGTGTATTGATGGATGCCTGCGCGCCTTACGTGCCGCATGTTTTCGTGGAGGGCCTTGCCGGTGGTACGGCAGTGGCCCAGTATGTTTACGCGGACGCCGACGGCGATGCGGAGGGCAATACCACTTTCCAATGGTATATAGCAGCCAATACCAATGGGGATTCCCGGGTAGCACTCAACGGGGAGACAAACCTGAGTTTGGATGTGTCAGGTTTTACCAGTGGGCAGGTTATTGGTTGCGGGGTAATACCTGTGGCACAAACGGGTAACCAGACCGGTTCCGAAACAATAAACTGGCTGCAGTTGCCTTAAGGAATAGAATTGGTGCATTTACAATGAAGATAAAACAATGAATGGTTTGATGATGATAAGAGGTTTTGCGTTAGCCATTATGGGTTTGCTTTTAACATGTAGCCCAGGAAGTAATGTGTTTGGGGCTTCCCTGGAACTAAACGTTAAACTAAGGGGGGTATACAGTTCGAAAATTAGCCTGTCGCCCTTTAACGGGGTGAAAACGGCTAAGGCGATTGCTGTGCATGATCCGGTAGCAGCGGGTGAAAGCGTATTGTTCCATGTACCTGAAGCCTTTTTGCCCGGGGAATTCCTGGTCCGTTTCGATTATAAAAAGGATGCAGTCAGCCACCCTTATCCTTCTGAGCTACATTTGTATTTAAATAAAAACAGTATTTCCGTCAATGCAAACCCACTTTACCTCAGTGGTGACAGCCTTATTTTAGAAAATGATTTGGAAAACAAAGCGTTTTTTGCGTACCAAAAAGGCTTGTCCGAAAAAACACAAACCATCGCCCTGATAGAGCAATTGCTTAATGGGTACGACCGTCCCGGCGATGCCTTGTACCGGGAAGCTGTAGCTGTTTACAATGCCCGGGTAGAAGAACTGAACCAATGGATTAAAAAACAACAGCATGCCCGTAATGATTTATACGTTTCACGTTTGTTTGGCTTTGATGCTATGGTTCCGGTTAACTGGGAAGCTACCGAAACCGAACAGGTCAATGAATTACTCCATGGTTATTTTCAGCGGCTTGATATACAGGACAGCCTGATTTTACGCAGCAGGCAGCTCAACCAGTTTATGGCGCGCTACATGGCTTTATGGGGCAGTATGGTCACTTCCGAAGAAGTAAAAGATTCCATTTTTGTTTTAGCCGGGCAGCTTGCCTGTTCAATGGTATCCGTTGGCCATCCAAAAATATACGGTTGGATGGTTGATTATTTTTATAATGGCTATGAACAGTATGGCATTGATGAAGGCATTCGTATGCTGAACTCTCATAGTGTACAACCTCATTGTATGACTGCCAAAAAACAGGAAATTGAAAGGCGGCTGGAAGGCTTGAAACATATAAAGGTAGGGGGTATTGCCCCACCTGTAAGTTTTAAAAACGGGTTGAAGGTTTGTGAATATAAACCCCATAAAGATAAAAGCTATGGGTTAATGATTTTTTACGAATCGGGCTGCTGGCATTGCAAACAGTTTTTAGAAGAATTAAAGGAATGGTACTCGTACGATGTGAACCATGTTTGGTTTGATGTTGCAGGCTTTGCTTTTGATGAAGAAAAAGGAACATGGGAAAAGAATATGGCAGATTTGTCCCTGCCCTGGACTGATCATTGGGTGGAAGGTGGTATAAACAGTGAGTTGGCAAACAGCTATTATTTATTGAGTACGCCGGTGATTTATATTGTTGACCACAATATGAAAATACTGGAAATGCCCAAAACGATGCAGGAGCTAAAAGAATTTTTGAATGGATAAAATAAAAAGAATAAAATATTTTGTGACTGGGAGTTGGATGCTGGATACTGGATACTGGATGCTGGATACTGGATGCTGGATGCTGAATGCTGGATACTGGATGCTTGTTATTGCATTGGTCACGTTATCCCGGACTTGATCCGGGATCTGTATCGGATTACAGGATGCTTGATTCTTACAGCTTGATATTGCTTTCAGGAAAGATGGGGGCACAGGTTACAAATCTGCGCCAGCAATGGGCTGGATGCTGGAAGCTTGTTGCTAGAAGCTAGAAGATGAGACTGTGGGAAACAGGATTGAAAACCAGTTAGCAAAATAGCACGTCATCCCGGACGAAATGAAATGGAGATCCGGGATCTATGTCGGTTGGCTGAAATAATAAAGGGAGAAGGTAGGAAAATGAAGATTGGTTTCAGATTACGAGTTACGGGTTGTGAGTTACGGGTTTGTTATTCAATCCTGAAAACTGTGACTGTGACTGAAAACTTGTCACTGGTCACGTCATCCCGTCCCGATAGTTATCGGGAGTAGCGAAGATCCGGTCCCGAGGATTCGGGGTGTTTCTGGATGCTGGAAGCCAGAAGCTAGATGCTGAATAGGTGTTGCGGTTTCTAACCGCGAATAAACCGGATGCTGGTAATTGGTCAATTAAGACCTTCAAGGTTTAAAAAACCTTGAAGGTTTCAGTAATTTATAAATATAAAAATGAAACAGAAAAGTAAAACCGGGATAAAGACAGGCCCGTAACCCGAAATTATGAAAATCAACATACACTATTTTTTATTATTAACCTTATTGATAGTAACGAATATGAGCTTAGCCAAAGAAAACAATTTTGCAAAAGTATATATTGAATTTGAAGGGGGAATGGATGTTCGTGCATCATTAATGGCTTATGAGGCTGGTGAATTAATGCCCGATATAGAACCGGTTGTTAGCAGCTCGAGCCAGATGGTTTATGAACTTGACGGCAAAATGGTTCCCTGTCAGTTGGTATTAAAATACTGGCTTAAAACCAGTGCTTCCGGTTTTTCACCTCCTGAACGGTTGATGATTTTTCTGACTTCAGATTCATTAACACTAGGCTTAAACCCGGCAACCCGCGAAGTTAACTGGCATGGGGACCAGGAAAATATTGCCTTTCAAAATTTCAGGAATATTTTATATGCCCGGCTGGCAGAGATTAATAAACTGAAAATCCCTTTAAATATTGAAATGGGTGTGGACATGGAAGATTGGGTACAAATCAGGGAGAAGTACCGTATGCATTGCTTTAATATGAATAACTGGATTGATTATCAGATCCGGTTGTATGACCAGTTGTGGGTAAGCCATTTCTGGGCTACAGAAAAAAAGACTTTGCTGGAAATATATGAAGATACTGCCATACAATACAGGGAACTGCTTACCCATTTTTTTGCTTATGAGGACTTTAAAGATGATTCTTTAATCAACTCGATGTATTATAGCAATTTAATGAGTAAGTATTATGCCTACATTGATTTGTACGCGATGCTGAGCAATCAAAAGATTTCGATCCTGTTGCCAACCTACCTTAACCTGGTAATCGAAAAATCATCCAAAGGGCATCCTGAAGTGTACGAGTTGATTGTCAATGATATTGTTTCGTTTCTAAATGATTTTGGGTTTCAGGACCAAAAGGAATCAATACTGAACATTTGGAATTGAAGTGAAATTATGGTTGCCAAACTTAAAAAATAAATTCACCTGGTACTGTTGAAGAAGAGATGATTTAAAAGATTATGGATACATTTCAGGGCTATTGGAGTTTTTCTTTTCCCGGGAGGATGCTTTACGCTTCTATAGGCGCCTCAAAACTATTGGGGTATCAATCCGGCATGCAGATGTTTTCTTTGAAACAGCTTGCAGGTTTCTTATCAAAAAGCCAACTCAGGCAAATTGCAGGATTTCTGCAACTAAGCAAAAATGATAACAAGGAATATAACCTGGAGGTTACAATCAAACAAAAAGAAGGCGAAGTTATACCCTGCTGGCTGTCCATGCAGTGTTTTAAAGACCTGCATTCCGGACAGTTGGTTGCCTGCGGCATGATTTCTTCAGGTTATTACTGTGGGAAAGAGAATGAACGGGTTTGTAACAGGTCCCATGATTTATTGAACAGCAAGTTTCTAACAACAATCAGTCATGAGGTACTAACCCCTCTGAATATCATTATCGGATATTCCAAAATAATCCGGGGAAAAAAAAGAACCGAGAAAGAAACCCGTGAGTTTTCCGGGTATATACATGATTCAGCTTATAGTTTGTATGAAATGTTTACCGAGGTTTTGGATTTGTCCAGGCTTTATGCCGGAAAACTGGAATTGAATAACAGGATGTTTCACGTAAGTGAAGTGCTGGAATCTGTTAGTGGCAAATACCGGAAAGTTTTTGAAACAAAATACAAGGGAAGGAAGCTTCTTATTGATGATAGTTTGAAAATGCTCCTGATACAGGGGGATATGGGAAAGATGATCCAAATTATGGATATCCTGACAGATAATGCCATTAAATTCTCCTATTCAGGGGATATTACAGTTGGGGTTAAGATGGTTTCAAGGAAAATTGTGAGGTTTTATGTTCGTAACACGGGGGTACCCATTCCGCACGAAATAGTTGGCCATTTGTTTAATCCTTTTTCCCGGTATGATGAGAGTTTATCACGAAAAACCGGGGGATTGGGGATTGGTTTAAGCCTGGCACGGGGCCTGGCCCATCTGATGTCGGGACAGCTTGGTTTGAGCCAGGATGGGGAAACTTTGGAGTTTTATATTGATTTGCCCTATCGGTAGGGATGCCGCGGTTTTTAACCGCGAATAAACCGGATGCTGGTCATCGGTCACGTCATCCCGGACCTGATCCGGGATCTGTTTCTGGATGCTGGAAGCCAGGAGCTGGGAGCTGGAAGCTGGAGATTGGTTTCAGGTTGCGGGTTGCGGGTTTGTTATTTAATCCCGGAAACTGTTAACCGGGATTGCGACTGAAAACTTGTCATTTGACATTGGATGTTCATTGAGAACTGGATACTGGATGATGGTTTCCGGATGCTGGATACTGGATAATCCTGATAACGTCATTCTGTCCGGCAGTTGCCGGATCAGAATCTGTGTCAAATTGCTGGATGCTTGATTGGCACAGATTACAAATCTGCACCAGCAATGTGGCTATTCAAAAAAAAGAATTTCAAATTGTGATTGGAGACAGGGACTTAAAAATTGATTATAAACTTCTTAAAAAAGTATGTATGAAAAAAAATGTTATCTTATTGTTGTTGGTTATAGTAGCTAACTTCGCTTATTCACAATCGAATGTTATTGATTTTATTAAAACAGGTACGCATGATGCGGAGATTTTATTCGAAAATTACCTTGATCCTTATGCTCAGGCACTGGGTGAAGGTTTGAACAATGGCTGGTTTCAAACAGCCGAAACCCATCAATTCCTGGGTTTTGACCTTTCCCTGAATGTAAGTGCTGTTCAAATCCCTGCAAGTGATCAGTATTTTAAGCTGAATGGGCTTTCGTTTGAGCAGGTTGAGTTGGTAAATCCGGGGGATGGAAAGGTTCCAACAGTAGCCGGACCGGATGAGCCAGGAGCTTCGTTACGGGTATACAGGGAGCCCAATAACCCGGCAAGCGAAGAGCTTCTTACATTTAATGCCCCGGGTGGTGCCGGGCTGGATATGGTGCCTGTTCCTATGGCACAGCTTAGTTTTGGTTTATTGCCTTATACGGATGTGGTTGGCCGTTATGTCCCTGAACTGGAGTTTTCAAATAACGATGACGATGTGAAGGTTGGTGTAAGCGGTATCGGTGTAAAGCATAATTTTACAGGTTGGGTTCCCTTTTTAAAGCGCCTGCCTTTTGATGCTTCGTTGTATTTTACCTATGCAAAAGTGTATGCCGAAACCGGTTTTAATTTTACCTCTGCTGATTACAACGTTAAACTTGATCCGCAGTTTGTTGATGACCAGTTTACCTTTAAAGATGACCAGCGTTTGGAGTTTGATACCCATGCCATGAAATATGGTTTAATCTTATCTAAAAAAGTAGGCATACTCACTGTTTTTGCAAGTATAGGAAATAATGAAACAGAAACGAATATTGATGTACTGGGACATTATCCGATTTTGGAAGACGGAGGGGACGAGGTTATTATCAAAAGTGAAAAAGACCCGCTGATGCTTGACCTTGGTTCTTCAACTAACATGGCTTATAATGCCGGATTACGATTGAAATTGTCATTCTTTAAACTATATGCTTCAGTAAATCAGGCTGAGTATACATCGTTTAATGCAGGGATTAGTTTAGGGGTAAGATAATGCGTGGGTTACCGGTTTCGGATCACGGGGTTGGGAGACTAATTACCGAATGCCCAGCATATCCGAATCGATTTTAATATATTGATGTGTAATAAAAATGTTGATTTTTAACCTTTTGATACACCTCCTGATGTTTAAACAGTTATGCCTTGATCTTCATGCAGGGAAATGTAAAATATCGAATAAGGAATAAAAAATCAGAAATTCCCTTGTTAATCTTTATCCATTTTTTGTTCCTTATTTTAACTTTCTGTGTTTATGTAAGCAGTAGGCGTCTTTTCAAAAAATGATACCCCAGTGAATAGGTTCTCGGGATATTTTATGAATAATTTTCATTATTTAGTTTGTTTCCTCAAAGTCCTCAACTGGCGCCAGTTTTTAAATTGGTGCTGGTCAATAATTATACAGGCTAAGTCTGTATTCTATTAATAGGGCACGAGTCAAAGGGACTCGCTTTAGCGGTGAGCTTGTTTTTCCTTCATCCTAGTAGTGGGTTTTTGAATTAGCGTGTAACTCATCGGATGACTAAAGCACTCGATATCAATAAAGTCATCCGATGAGTTTTTCAACGAAACTTTATGAACGCACTAGAAATATGTTCTCACTGCAAACTCAAATTGACTTATAAAAATTTCCTTGAAGTTTGATATATTATTCTGTTCGTAAAATAGCAACATTGCTTTTTTGTATTCAATTGAATCCACTGTTCTAAAAGACAGTGGGCAATAATCATAATTCATTAGAATTGCATTACTTACAATTCTTGCAGTTCTTTTATTTCCGTCCACAAATGGCTGAATGTAAGAAATCAAAACCAAAGCGAGCAATGCTTTTTCAAACACACTATTTTTAGAATTTATCACATCACAGGTATTTCTAAGTGCTTCTATAATTTGAAACTCATTGTCAAGAGGTTTATAGTTCGTTCCTGAAATACCTACGCGTCTTTTTCTTAGATTTCGTTCGACAGCAAGTTCTTTTATTAAAATGCTGTGAATGTCCTCTATTTTAGAAACAGTTAATGGATTTAAAAAATCATCATGTTCTATAATGAAATCAAGGGCGTCTTTATGGTTCAATAGCATTACTGCTTCTTCTTTTGTTCTTCCGGAGGCTGTTTCTTTTTCTTTTAATAATCGTTCAGTTTCCAGGAGCGTATATGTATTTCCTTCTATTTGTGATGACTTCCAACTTAAATCAATCGCGAGTCTTTCTAATTCCTTTTTGTATTCATTTTCTGACAGTTCTGATATGTTTGTTTGATATTCTTTTTGCAACAACGCCAATTTCTCTAATTCGATTTCAGTAAACGTGTTGTATTTTTTTAGTACTTCGGTGATTACCTCTAAATTAAAGTTCTCAATGATTTGTCGTTCATCAATTTCTTTTTCATAATATCTATCAATATCAATCGGACAAATCAATTCATAAGCAGGTGACAAAAGATACTTTGTCCCTTTACCTTGTCCTTTTGTCTGTAAATAATTGTCTGTTTTTAAATCTGATAGAATTCGTTTCAGAGTCGCATAACTAAAAGACTCACCAATCCCATCAAAAATCTCTTTAGATGAACATTGTCCATTTTCTTTTACAAAATCAATTATTTGTTGTTTTCTATTACCATTCATTTTTTAATTTTAAGCTCATAAAGTTACTTCTTTTAGCTCAATAATAATTAAGTTTTGAGCTATACCTTCTTCTCAAATGAGCTACAACGAACCGTTAAAGGCAGTTCCAGCTTGAAAACGAAGAAATCAAAAAAGAATTTTATGTATCCCGTATCCACCCCTTTTAGGGTGCATGAAATGCAAGTTAATGGATTTAACCATTTAAGGTATTCGCTTTTTATATTTCTGGAGTTTGAGAACTCCAATCAGCACCATCCGTCATTCTCATTTTGCCATCTGTTGCTTTCATTTTCAACTGTCCCAAATTATGGGATAGTTCACTTCCGTCGTTTTTCAATTTGGTTTTTAACGCATTCCAATATTTTCTTGGTCGAGGACTTCCTGTTAAAACCTCTATTACATCAATAATGGAAAAATACCATTTTTCTTTGTCATTATCCCAAAGAACCCTTACTCTCTGGTCTTGAAATAATTTTATTGCGGTTTCTTTTGTCATTTCTTTGAAATTCAATTTGTTGTTCAAAGATAGTCAAACATCCTTTTTTGTAGAATCTTATTTTTTCTGTAACTATATGGTATTTGTTTCAAGTATCTACTTAACGGCTAAAGTCGGGGCTAACTTCCTCCCACCAGCGCCAGTTTTCAAACTGGTGCTGGTCAATAATCATACAGATTTAGTCTGTATTTTATTAATGGTGCACCACTCAAAAAGACTCGAGCCAAGAGTGAGATAGAATTTATTTTTTATCACTATTGTCCGGGTAAAATTTGTTCATCCACTACGTGGAATAATTTACTTCGTATTTACCTTGTTTTACAATACTTTATCCGCTACGCAGAAATTCTCAGTAGGAGATAAAGTATTGTAAAAATGTTGGCCCTTTATCACCTGTTTTTGTCAATTGTTATCGAATCGATTTGAAAATTTCATTTGCTTCCTCAAACTGATCTTCATAGACTTTAATTTCGATAGCCTCATTGCCCGGACTATGAATAAATGGTTCGACTAATCGGGCATTTTCATTAGAAATGATATAAGGTATTTCAGCTTGTTCCAACATATCTTTTAAAAGATTGTATTTTACATCAAGCGCATTGCTAAATTCTGCAACTGTTATTATTCGTTTCATGTCTTGTTTCTTGGCATTTAAATCTTTAGTCAAAAAGTGTGTTAACGTATATGCACATACCGGTGGTATTTATTTTTTATAGATGTTATTTGTTTTTAATATCCATTAATTCAGTTGTTTAGGATGAGTGCTGGGGTAGAACGGTCTTTTGTTTTATTACCAGAAGTTTTAAAGGTTCGGAGAATGAATTGAGCCAGCTTCTTTCCAAATTCTTTTTTACATCAATAACATCCCCTTGCGAGGCATCAATTTTTTCATCAGAAATAGTTATCTGTCCTTTACCGGACACAACATAAAACGTAACATCAATGGGTAGGGCGTGTGCAGGAACCAGCCCGTTTTTATGAATATGTAATTCTACCAAATCATTATGGTCAGTTGATGCCAAAAGGTAACCAATTGCTTCGTTTGTATTCAATACTTCCGTTTTTTTTGTGTAAGGGTAGATCATCGTTTTGCGTTTTTAATTTTAGGAATAAGTCTGTTGCCGGTTAAATAATAATTGAAGCCTAAATTAATCATTTTTATGTATCAGCTGGCTAAAAAAAACGCTAAGCAGTTTATCTGCTAAGCGCATGCCTAAAGAAATCATTGAGTTAACTCATCATCCTGTTTTAGGATACAGAATAAAATTCATCCCTTCTTCATCATTTACTTTCTTGAAAAACTCACAGTATGTACAGTATTAAAACTTTTTTTTCATTAGTTTCCGGTTATATCTTAAAATTTTCGATCATGACCGGCAAACCAGTTGTAAACAATTGATAATCATTCAGGACTAAAGCCCTTGAATTGGTAACCGCTCACCAAGAGGCTGTCCAAAAAGTTAACTTAACCGCTAAGTATTTTAAGGAACCGCAAAAGATACAAAGAGTCAAGTCATTATATATCAGAATCTTAGTGTTCTTTGCGTAATCTTATGCGTTCTTCGCGGTTTGAACTTTATTCTTTTTGGACAGCCTCTTATGCTATTCCTGGCTGTAAATGTGTGATTTAAGTTTAATCGCTTGAATGGTACTATGCAAACCTTTGCATAAAGATTTCTGTGTAAATATTTTATTTTCAGCATGCCTGCCCTTTAATTTTACTTGAATAAATTGTTTTAATAATGCTGGTTTCTACAAAAGATATTTTTAAAGATTGTTACGGTAAGTACGGAATTGCTGCAGTAAATGTGTGGTGTATGGAGCAGGTTCATGCCTTGTTTCGTGCTGCTGAAAAAGCGGATGCACCGTTTATTGTACAAACGACCCCTGTTGCACGTAACTATGCAAATGGTGATATGCTAATCTCGATGATTCAGTCAGCAGCACGTATTTACCCCAAAGCAGTTTTTGCTATTCATTTGGATCATGGTAACACTGAGCATGCTTTTGATTGCATTGATTCCGGCGCTTACAACTCGGTGATGATTGATGCTTCGCATGAGCCTTATAAAGAGAATGTCGCTTTAACCAAAGCTATTGTAAAAAAGGCCCATGCAAAAAATATAACGGTTGAAGCTGAGCTAGGTGTGCTTAGCGGCATCGAGGATGATTTAGAAGTAGATGAAAAACACAAGAAATTTACGCAGCCTGCCGAGGTTGAGGATTTCGTTACACAAACCAACTGCGATAGTCTGGCGGTGGCTGTTGGTACAAGCCATGGAGCCTATAAATTTTCAGGGGGCAAAGGTTTGCAATTCGATATATTAAAAGAAATCCAGGAGCGTTTGCCCGGGTTTCCACTGGTGCTTCATGGGGGATCAGCCGTAAATGTAGAAGAAATTCAGCGTATTAATTCGGCTGGCGGACAATTGGGAACTGATGCGAAAGGCGTATCCAATAAGCAGTTGTTAAAGGCCATTGGTTATGGTGTTTGCAAAATTAATATAGCTACCGATGCCCGTTTGATCTGGACCCGGGTGCATCGTGAATTCTTTAATCTTTCCCCTGCACAGTTTGACCCGATTATCCCGGGCAAAACCTATATGAAAGCATTTGAGGAATTCAACCTTGAAAAATTTGATTTACTAAAAGCAACAGGGAAGGCGGGTAATTTGAGAAGATGAGAAAGCAGGAAATAACTATAAAACTAAACAGATGAAAAGAGATAAGAAATACCGACTATTGGCAAAACCGGTTGCAGAAACTGGTATTTACCAAAGTGTTTTGAAAGAGGAAACCGACTGGCAGTACCTGAATTTTCAAGCCCGGTTAATGAAGAAGGGGGAAGTTTGGTCTGATAATACTGGCGACAACGAGTATGCTATTATTCTTCTGGGAGGCAATTATTCGGTAAAATCGGATAAAGGAAACTGGGAAACGCTTAACGGGCGTAAAGATGTTTTCAGCGGAATAGCACATACTCTTTATTTGCCACGCCATACTGAATTTGAATTGACAGCCGAAAGTGATATTTTGGATATTGCCTACGGATGGTGTGAAACAGACGAAGATCATCCGGCTTATTTTAAACGTCCGGAAGAGGCAGCAATTGAGATTAGGGGAGGGGACAATGCAACCCGTCAGATCAATAGTTTGCTTCAACCTGGTTTTGATTGTCACCGCCTGGTGTCGGTTGAGGTTTATACACCGTCAGGAAACTGGAGTTCTTTCCCTGCACACAAACATGATAACCGTAAAATAGATGAAGAGGGCAATGTGCTGGAAGCTTGTTTGGAAGAAACATATTTCTACAAAATTGATAAGCCACAGGGGTTTGCGATTCAGCAAATATATAATGATGATCGTAGTGTGGATGAGATTGCTGTTGCGCGAAATAACGATGTGGTTTTGGTTCCGGAAGGATATCACCCTGTTGCCGCTGGTCATGGCTATAATGTTTACTATCTGAACTTTTTGACAGGAAGCGACCAGTCATTGGCCAATACCGATGACCCTGATCACAAATGGATTTATGGTTCATGGAAAGGGCTTGATCCAAGAATCCCAATGGTTACAGCAGAAATGAATAATGAAAAATAACTAGAAGATGGACACACAGAAAAAAAAATACGATGTAATTACCTACGGAAGATCGTCGATTGATTTGTATTCACAACAACCAGGTGCTGCTTTTGAGGATATTCCGGGCTTTCATGCTTTTGTTGGTGGTTCGCCACTAAACATTGCTGTTGGCTGTAGCCGTTTAGGGTTAAAAGCATCATTACTTTCAGGCGTTGGTCGCGACAAGGTCGGGGATTTTCTTTTGAATTTTTTGAAGAAGGAAGGCGTAGCAACTGAAAATGTTCCGGTGATTAATGGAACAAGAAGTTCTGCAGTTGTTTTGGGAATAGAACCACCGGACCGTTTCCCATTGGTTTATTATCGGGATAACTGTGCCGACTCACAGATCAATATTGACCATGTTCTTAAAGCGGGTATAGAAAATGCCCGTTTGATCGAGTTTTCAGGAACAGCATTGAATATAGAACCAACCAGAAGCGCTGCATTTCTAGCCGCTGAAATCGCTCAAAAAAACAATGTCCCGGTTATGCTGGACCTGGACTTTCGTGCCGACCAGTGGCATGACATCCGTGCTTTTGGGGTGACTTCCCGTGCTTTTATGAGAAATGTAAATATCGTTCTTGGAACTGAAGAAGAAATTCTGGCTGCGTATTTAAGTGATGAATCTCAACTGAATATTAGTCATCAGCAAATTTCGGCACCGGAGATTGTGGGTGATTTAAATGAAGCGATTAACGGGATTCTTCTGCTGGGAGTTGATGCATTGATCATGAAAACCGGTTCGCGTGGTGCAGTGGTTTATTTGCCGGATGGAACGGTTCAGGAAGTACCTGGGTTCCCGGTAGAAGTACTCAACATTCTGGGAGCTGGCGATGCTTTTGCTGCCGGGTTTATCTACGGTTTTCTGAAAGGTTGGGATTGGTACAAATGCTGCAGAATGGGCAATGCTTGCGGAGCGCATGTAGTAACCCAGATTGGCTGTGCCAACTTTACTCCATATGAAAAGGACATTTTGGAATTCATTGAAATAAAAGGAGGATTTTAATGTGCTGGAAACCTGAAACTGGAAGTTTGAGCTTGTTTCTTTTCTTACTTCCATCTTCTTGCTTCCAACTTCAAACTAAACGAAATGAAAATAAAAAGATTAACGGTTGCCCAGGCTACGATTGAATACCTGAAAAATCAATATTCTGAACGGGATGGTATTGAACAAGCTTTTTTTGCCGGATGTATGGGTATTTTTGGGCATGGTAACCTGGCGGGTTTAGGACAAGCTTTGCAGCAAAATCCGGATTTCAGATATTATCTGGTTCGAAATGAACAGGCTGCGGTTCACACTGCAGTGGCTTACGCAAAAATGAAAAACAGGCTTTCAACTTTCGCCTGTACTTCTTCGATAGGGCCTGGTGCCAGCAATATGCTTACTGCAGCTGCTTTGGCAACAATTAACCGCCTGCCGGTACTAATTATGCCGGGCGATATTTTTGCACAACGCACAGTTGCCCCGGTGCTTCAGCAGTTGGAATCATCAATTTCACAAGATGTTTCTGTGAATGACTGCTTTAAACCGGTTTCAAAATATTGGGATCGAATTAATCGCCCCGATCAATTAATTACTGCATTGCCTGAAGTAATGCGTGTTCTGACCTCACCTGCAGATACCGGAGCGGTTACCTTGTGTATTCCACAAGATGTACAGGCAGAGGCTTATGATTTCCCAATTGAAATGTTTAAAAAGCGTGTTTGGCACGTGCCTCGTCAGCGTCCGGATGAAAATGCTGTTGAAAGGGCTGTTGAATTGATTCGTACTTCAAAAAAACCGATGATTATTGCCGGAGGTGGTGTGGTTTACAGTGAAGCTGAAAAGGTTCTTCGTTCATTTGTTGAGCAGACTGGTATTCCTGTAGGCGAAACATTTGCTGGTAAAGGTTCACTAAATTACGATGACCCACATAACCTGGGAGCTACGGGTGCTACAGGAACGGAAGGGGCAAATGCAATCAGTACCGCAGCAGATGTGGTGATTGGCATTGGAACCCGTTACAGTGATTTCACAACAGCATCGAAAACAGCTTTTCAAAATAAGGATGTTAAGTTCATCAATATTAATGTCACTGAATTTGACGGGCACAAGCACAATGGCCTTGCCTTAACTGGTGATGCCCGGGCTACATTGGAAGAATTAAAAGATAAATTAAGCGACTTCAAAGTTGATGGGGCTTACCGTCAATGCGTGGCAGATTATAATAGAAGCTGGGATGAAAAAGTCGCAGCAGCTTACAACGCAGACCCTGCTGATTTACCAAGCCAATCTGAAGTGATTGGAGCGGTCAATACATTTGCTGATGATAAAGATGTGCTTCTTTGTGCAGCAGGCAGTGCACCGGGTGATTTGCATAAGTTGTGGCGTTCCAAAGATTCGAAAAGCTTTCATTTGGAATACGGTTATTCATGTATGGGGTACGAAATCCCCGGCGCTGTGGGGGCAAGAATGGCTTGTCCCGATCGCGAAATTTATGCTGTTGTTGGGGACGGAGGCTATCTGATGATGCCATCAGAAATTGTAACAGCTATTCAGGAAGACGTAAAAATCAATATAATCCTGATCGACAATAATGGCTTTGCCAGCATTGGCGGATTGTCCAAATCAATTGGCGGTGAAGGTTTTGGCACAAAATACTTGTACCGTGATCAGGAGTCCGGACAATTGGAAGGTGAACGATTGCCGGTTGACCTGGCGGCTAATGCGGAAAGCCTTGGGGCTAAAGTTTTCAGAGCTACAGATATCGCTTCGCTAAACCAGGCTTTGAAAGAAGCTAAGAAAGAAACAAGAACGTCTGTAATCTATATTCAAACTGTACCTGAGCGGAAGATTGCCGGTTACGGATACGCCTGGTGGGATGTTCCTGTTGCTGAAGTTTCTGAATCAGGATCGGTACAGAAAGCAAGGGAAAACTACGAAAATCAGAAGAAAAATCAGCGTTACTTTTTTTAACCTGAAACCTAACTAAACGATGTTAACGCTTACTACTTTTCTCGGATTTACAGCCTTTGTAGCATTTTACGCCTGGTTTAAACTTCGTAAAGAAAAAATGGATTCTTCGGATGGTTATTTTCTTGGGGGAAGAAGTTTAACCGGGGTGGTAATTGCAGGCTCAATGTTACTAACCAATATTTCTACAGAGCATTTAATTGGGATGAACGGGTCATCCTATAAAAATGGCTTTATCATTATTGCCTGGGAGGTAACTTCTGCGTTGGCTTTGGTGGTGGCTGCCATTTATTTCATTCCCAAATACCTGCGACTGGGATTAACAACCATTCCTGAATACCTGGAAAAGCGTTTTGATCCGCTTACGCGAAGTCTTGTTGCTTTGTTCCTGGTAATTTCGTTTGTTGTAACACTTTTGCCGATTGTACTTTATACGGGAGCGATTAATCTGGAAAGTATATTTAATGTTTCAGAAGTGCTGGGGGTCAGCAAATCTGAAGGCTTGTGGTATACTGTTGTTGGAATTGGCTTGATAGGTTCTTTTTATGCCATTTTTGGTGGATTAAAAGCGGTAGCCGTTTCTGATACCATTAATGGCTACGGATTGCTTATTGGTGGTATTTTGGTACCTGTATTTGCCTTGTTCCACATTGGAGATGGCAATATTCTTGCAGGAATGTCAAAAGTTTACGAGCATGCCCCGGAAAAATTTAATGTAATTGGTGCAAAAGATTCAGTAATGCCCTTTGGTGTGCTATTTACAGGTTTGATTATTAACCAGCTTTATTTCTGGGGAATGAACCAGACGATTATTCAACGCGCCCTGGGTGCCAAAAACCTGAAAGAAGCACAGAAAGGTTTGCTTTTTACCGGTGTCCTTAAGATTCTTGTTCCATTAATCATTGTTCTGCCAGGTGTAATTGGTTTCTACTATTTCGGTGATTCAATGTTTGATAACCAGGATCATATTTACCCGGCACTAATTAAAAAGGTATTACCACTGAGCCTCGTAGGTTTTTTTGCAGCAGTGGTCATGGGTGCTGTTTTAAGTACATTCAACAGTGTATTAAATAGTGCGGCTACTATTTTCAGTATTGATGTTTATAAAAGGCTTATCAATAAAGATGTAAAAGAAAAACGTCTGGTGTGGATTGGTCGTTCAGTTTCATCAGTCTTGGCTGTGTTTGCTATTCTTACTGCTCCTTTGGTTGCCTCAGCGCCTGATGGTTTATACCAGTTATTGCAACAGCTAAATGGCATCTTTTTCATTCCAATTGCATCAATCATGCTGGCTGGTTTTTTTATGGAAAAGATATCAGCAGTGGGAGCAAAAGCAGCACTTATTTTTGGACTCTGTTTCTACATTTTGATGACCTTCATTTTAAAAGTAGATATTCATTTTATACATATTTGGGGAATTGAGTTTGTACTGAATGTAATTATCATGTTCACGGTCTCCTATTACTATCCCCGTAAAAATTTCAGCATTCGCACTGCTCCAATCAAAATGGAAATGGTTTACTGGAAGTATGCAAAACTGATGTCTGCAGTTCTGGTCATTGTCACAATTTTAATCTATATCCTTCTGGGATACAACAATTAATAAACAATAATAAACTCATATCTATCATGGAAGTTTTAAGGAATTATATGAACGGGCAATGGTCCGAAAGTAAGGAGAGAAATACCATCGATGTCGTTAACCCGGCCAATCAGAAAGTATTGGCCAGGGTCCCATTTGGTGCGAATACGGTAAAAGATGCGGAAGAAGCAATTGATGTTGCTGCTGTTGCTTTGGAAGAATGGCGCAATGTACCTGTAATGAGACGAGTTCAGCCTCTTTATAAGCTGAAGCAGTTAATCGAAGAAAATGTAGAGGAAATTGCTCGTTTGATTACTTTGGAATGCGGTAAAAGTTATGCCGAATCAAAAGCTGAAATGCAACGTGCTATTGAAAATATTGAAACTGCGTGTGCTACTCCCACTTTGATGCAAAGCGAATTTTCAGAAAATATTGCCAGTGGAGTAGATGAGTTTATGATTCGTCAGCCAATTGGGGTTTGTGCATGTATTGCACCGTTTAACTTTCCCGGAATGATCCCTTTCTGGTTTCTGCCTTATGCTATTGCCTGTGGAAACAGTTTCATTCTTAAACCATCAGAGAAAGTGCCTTTAACAATGATGAAGGTATTTGAACTGATTGATCAGCTTGATCTTCCTAAAGGCTTAATCAATTTGGTGCATGGTGGTAAAGAATCAGTTGATACTTTACTTGACAGTCCAAAAGTTAAAGCAATTAGTTTTGTTGGTTCTACTCCAATTGCTCAATACATTTATCAGCGAGGTGCTGCTAATGGCAAACGTGTCCAGGCACAGGGAGGGGCAAAGAACCCTGTAATTGTAATGCCTGATGCTGATATTGAAATGACAGCTAAGATTATTGCTGATAGTGTATACGGTTGTGCGGGTCAGCGTTGCCTTGCGGCTTCGAATATTGTTACGGTTGGTGATTCAAAAGGGATTGCGAAAGAAGCTTTGGTTGAAGCTGCAAAAAGCAAAACAACCGGGTTTGGTATGGATGAAGGTATTGAAATGGGGCCGGTAATTACTCCGGATAGTAAAGAACGTATTGAAAGTTTAATTGCTCAAGGTATTCAGGAAGGTGGAAGCCTGGTTCTTGATGGTCGTAATGCAAACATTTCCGGCTATGAGAGTGGAAACTTTGTAAAACCGACAATCCTTGAAAATGTAGCTCTTGACGGTGACGTAATTAAAACCGAAATTTTTGGTCCGGTTATGAGTTTACTGCAAATGGATACGATCGATCAGGCGATTGACTTTGTAAATGGAAACAACTTTGGAAACATGGCTTGCCTGTTCACATCAAGCGGTTTGAATGCCCGTACTTTCCGCAACCGGGCGAACGCAGGTAATATTGGAATCAATATTGGTGTTGCTGCTCCAATGGCCCAATTCCCATTTAGTGGGTGGAACGACAGTTTCTTTGGTGATCTGCATGGACAAGGAAGACACGCCATTGAATTCTTTACACAAACAAAAGTTGTGATTGAACGCTGGCCCAAAGAGTGGACACGTAAATTCTAATTCAAAATCAACTAACAGAAAAACGATGATACAAATAGCCAATGCTCCCTGTTCGTGGGGAGCTTTAGAATTTGAATTGGAAGGCAAATCACTGGGTTATCAGCAGGTTCTGGATGAAATGGTTGAAACCGGTTATGCGGGTACTGAATTGGGTGATTGGGGGTTTATGCCCACCAATCCTGACGATTTGAAACAAGTTCTGAAACGAAAAGATCTGAAGTTACTAGGGGCTTTTGTTCCTGTAGCCATGGTTGATTCGGAAGCCCATGAGGCAGGAGTTGAGCTTGCATTGAAAACCGCAGGCTTGATGAATGAAGCCGGTTATACGGATGCTTTTATTGTCTTGGCAGATGAAAATGGTTCGGTAGATGAACGAACTAAAAATGCAGGAAGAATCAGGCCTGAAATGGGGCTAACAGATGAGCAGTGGGAAGTTTATGCAGAAGGAGCTGAAAAGGTAGCCAGGGCAGTTAAAGAGAAGTATGGAATGCGTACGGTTTTTCATCATCATTGCGGAGGTTATGTTGAAACTCCCCTTGAGCTTGCGAAGCTGATGAGTTTGACCGATTCTTCGTTGCTCGGTTTATGCCTTGATATGGGGCATTATGCATTTGGTGGCGGCGATCCTGTTGAAGCGCTTGAGAAATATTATGACCGGGTGTGGCATGTACATTTTAAAGACTATGATCCAAAAGTTGGACGTGCTGCCGTTGAGAATAGCTACGATTACTTTAAATCAGTAGAACAAGGGGTGTTCTGCGAACTGGGCAAAGGAAGTGTCGACTTTCAGTCGGTTGTAGACATGCTTAATGAGAAAGCTTACCATGGCTGGATCGTTGTTGAACAAGATGTTTTACCGGGCATGGGATCACCAAAAAAATGTGCCTTAAATAACCGTGAGTTTATTAAGTCGCTAGGATTGTAAGTGAGAATGAGAGAGTGGGAGAGTGAGCAATGTGATTGTCAAATTTTCTTCTTCTAATTTCCCTGGCTGTCCAGGTAGGCAGCTCCCTCCCGATAGCTCGGGATTCCATCTTTTTTACAGATGCTAAAGTATTTTACAGAATAAAATAACCAAAATGAATAAAATAAATGTAGCAGTAGCAGGTTTAGGTAGGATTGGAAAAATTCACCTTAAAAACCTATGCCGTAACTTTCCTGAAATTAAGGTGATTGCCGTAATGGACGTTATGGATGAGTCAAAAGCAATTGCTGAGGAATTTAATGTCCCCAACTTCACCAAAGACTTTGATGAATTGTTGGCTACACCAGACTTGGATGCTGTGGTGATTTGCTCACCTACCGATACGCATGCTGATTTTGTAGTAAAAGCAGCTAAGGCCGGTAAACAGATTTTCTGCGAAAAGCCTTTGGATTTATCACTTGATCGTGTGCAGGAGGTTTTAAAAATTGTTGAAGAAACAGGTGTGAAGCTGATGCTTGGTTTTAACCGCAGGTTCGACCCTGAATTTAAAAAGATCAGGCAGTTGGTAGTTAACGATGCTGTTGGTGATCCTCAGATTGTTAAAATTACCAGTCGTGATCCGGGACCACCTCCTGTTTCTTATGTAAAAGTTTCGGGAGGAATGTTTTTGGATATGACTATCCATGACTTTGATATGGCCCGTTACATTTCAGGAAAACAGGTAAAAGAAGTATTTGCAAAAGCTGCCGTTAAAGTTGATCCTGAAATTGGAGAAGCCGGTGATGTTGATACAGCTGTTATTACGTTGACTTTCGAAGATGATTCCCTGGCTGTAATTGATAATTGCAGAAAGGCGGTTTATGGCTATGATCAGCGTCTGGAAGTATTTGGGAGTAAGGGAATGGCACAGGCTGAGAATAATTTTCCAAATAACCACAAATTATTTACTGAAAATGGTATTTCAGGGGATTTGCCATTACACTTCTTCCTGGAAAGATATGATGCTTCATATAATCTGGAAATCCGTGAATTTATTGATGCATTGGTTAATAACGAAGATATGCCTGTTGATGGAACTGATGGCTTAATGTCAATTGCCATTGGATTGGCAGCCAAAAAATCAGTCGATGAAGGAAGACCTGTAGCATTAACAGAAATATTGAGCTAGTAGTGAGTTCTTGAATTAACGTGTTACTCATCGGATGACTAAAATGCTCAATATCAACAGAGTCATCCGATGAGTTTTTCAACGAAACTTTATGAACGCACTACTAG
>JANQII010000110.1 GCA_028282195.1 Prolixibacteraceae bacterium | reverse complement strand
GGCTTTGCCACGGGGTTCCGCTTTTTCTCCCCAGGCGAGGGGAGATGTCGTCCGGCAACTGCCGGATGACAGTGGGGTGAAATAAAGAAAATTCGATTTTCAGCGATTAAGCTGAAATAAAGTTGGCGTAATACCCCTTGGCTCTGCCACGGGAATAGTTAACTTTAAGAATTTTCTTTATTTTACTATGAAATTACCCAAAGAAATAATTTCTATTTTTGAGAGTCAAAATCTTCAACTTGATGAACTATTCAGATTTCTTATTACTTGAGAAAATTAGAAACAGTGATTATCATGCATTCCAGATTCTGTATGAAAAGTATTATCAATTGTTATTTAATTTTTCCAAACGTTTTGTTATAGAATCGTTCATCGCAGATGATATCGTCCAGGATGTTTTTATTAAAATTTGGGAAAAACGTAAGGGACTTAGAATTTCGGAGGATATAAAATCATATTTATTTAGTGCGGTTAAAAATACAAGTCTAAACTACCTTAAATCAGAACAAAAGAGGGCACAACATACAAATATACATTCTATACAGAATCAGACTATAATTAATCAATCTGAGATTGAATTAGAAGAATTTCGGAATTATCTTTTGGACTGCATTTATAAATTACCACCACGTTGTTTAGAAGTTTTTAAGAAAAGTAGGTTTGATGGTCTGAAACAAGATAAAATTGCAGATTCATTAAATATTACGAAAAAAACAGTAAAAGCCCAGGTTGGCAAAGCATTGAGGCTAATAAAAGAATGTATAAATAAGGGCTATCCTGAATTTTTATAATTTTTTGTCGAATTAGCGTACGACCTTTGCTAATTTAAAATGTCATAAGGATAAATAAACAATATTTATTCATGAAAAGGTTTGAGCTAATTTATTCTGTTCTTTCAGGAATAGCTACTGATGAAGAAAAAGATGTCTTTAAAGCAATGCTTCAGAATGAGAATGACAAAAAGTTATATGCTGAAGTGGAAAAGTTATGGATTGAATCAAGTGAAATTAAAAATTATCAAAAAACAAATGCAATAAAGTCATTTTACCAGTTGGGCCAAAAAATAAAAGCAAGAAAAGAACAAAAAAGAAAGATAGTTCTTTCAGCAATATCCGGGATCGCTGCTTCATTGTTAATTGTATTTGGGGTTTATTGGATGAATATTTTGATTTATGATTCTGATAGGCTTGTAAAAGTTAATGCACCAAAAGGGGGGCATTCCCAGGTTACTTTACCTGATGGTAGTACTATTTGGCTTAATTCTGATACTTATATTGAATATAATACCGATTTTGGGAAGGACAATCGAAAAATATTTTTAGTTGGCGAGGCTTATTTTGATGTAAGTAAGATGTCTACTCCATTTATTGTTAATGCAAATAACCTGTTGGATGTTCAGGTTCATGGAACCCGTTTTAATGTTATGGCTTATCCGGAACAGGAGATCATCGAAACGACCCTGGAAGAAGGAAAAGTAAGCTTAAAATCAAAAGAACAAGACTCAATAGAGCGATTACTAAAACCTGGTCAGTGGATGAGGTATAATGGCCAAAAACATAGTTATGTTTTGAAAGAGGTGAATACAGATACCTATTGTGATTGGGTAGATGGAAAGCTTATTCTTAGGGAAGAACCATTAGCTCAGCTTATGTTGAGATTGGAGAAGGTATATGATGTAGATATTTTTATTGATAAGTCATTAGAGATTGAAGATTTTCATTTCAATGGGGTGTTCGAAAATGTTCCTATTGAGAAAATTGTTGAAGCAATTGCATCTGCCGCAGGATTAGATTATGAAATTGATCCCAACGGAATAACATTAAAGAAAAATAATTAAAAACTAAACTGTTTATGCCTATGTGAAAAAAAAATCGGAAAATGCTGGATACATTTCCCGATTTATGATTAACAAGTTGCTAATGTTCTCATTAGCTCATTATTAATTTTAAAAGTACTCAAATTTATGAAAAAAAAATGGAACAACTGGTGGTCCTTAAGCCATCGGTTAAAAAAACTGTTGTTGATTATGAAATTGACATTTATTGGAATATTGTTATTTACAGTTCATCTTAATGCCAGTGTTTATTCTCAAAACACGAAATTAACATTGGATATGAATGATGTTGAATTACAGAAGGTACTTGATCAGATTGAGGATCAGACAAATTTCCGATTTGTTCTGCAAACTGAAAAAGTAAACGTTAAGCGAAAGATCGATGCTAATTTTAAAAATATGACTGTTGATGAAATTTTAGGAGAGATCTTTGAAGAGGGGAAGTTTGATTATCGTTTTATTGACAATCATCTTATTGTGGTACGTGAAATTGAAAACAATATTTCTGTAATACAAAGAGAACTTGGTATTAAAGGTTTTGTAAGTGATTCTTCCGGGCAACCTTTGCCTGGGGTTGCTATTGTAATTAAAGGAACGACACAGGGCACAATTACCGATAAGGATGGAAAGTATTTCATTGATAAAGTCCCTGGAAATGCCACCTTGCAATTTTCGTTTATGGGCATGAAAACACAGGAAGTTGAAGTGGCAGGTCAAGTCGTCATAAACATTCAAATGGAAGAAGATGCCATTGGTATTGAAGAAGTCGTGGCTGTTGGGTATGGCGTGCAAAAGAAAGTAAACCTGACAGGGGCAATCTCAAGTGTTTCGTCCGAAGAGCTGGATTCCCGTCCAATCACCAATATGACTACAGCACTTTCCGGCTTGGCAACAGGGGTGCACATTTCACAAACCGACGGGCAACCAGGTAAAGATGGTGCAATCATTAGAATTCGGGGTGTCGGTACACTAAATAATGCAGATCCGCTCGTTTTAATTGATGGGATCGAAGCCGGAATAGGGGATATCAATTCCAATGATGTGGAAAGCATTTCAGTATTGAAAGATGCAGCATCTTCTGCAATCTATGGTTCCAGGGCAGCAAATGGGGTAATTCTTGTTACCACTAAAAAAGGAAGGAAAGGAGACCTTAAAGTTAGTTATAACGGGTATCATGGCTGGCAATCAACCAGCAGGATGCCTGACTATTTAAGCGATTTTGCAAGCTATATGGAAATTGCAAATGAAGCATGGGTCAATACCGATCAGGCTGCCATATTTTCTCAGGATGATATTACTGCTTACCGTAACAACCCTGATCCGGTACTGAGGCCAAGTGTTGATTGGGTTGATGTGTGGTATGGCGATACTGCCCCCATGCATTCACACCACCTTGCATTCTCAGGAGGGACAGATAAAACATTGTACAATTTTTCACTGGGGTACCTTGATCAGCAAGGTATTACCCCTGATACCTATGCAAAACGGTACAACTTCAGGATGAACTGGGAAGGTAGTATTTTGGAAAATCTTAAAATTGGTGCAAACCTGTCGGGTGTATGGAAAGATCTTGAGAACCCGGATGTTAGTGAACTATTTGGTATTGTTCCCGGAATCCCTTACGAGTTGCATCCGGACGGGCGTTATGGTAATGCCCAGGTCAGCGGGGTAGGTACTGTTCTTAACCCACGCGCATGGTGGGAAAGTACACATAACCTGGAACGGAATACCAATTTTTTGGGAAAACTGTATTTGAACTGGGAAATCATACCAGGCTTAACATTTTCAACAAATTCGGCCATACAATTCAATAACAAACTGAACAGGTCATTTGGAGGAAAAACAGAACTATGGAATTTTAATACCAATGAAGTAGACAGGGTATTAAATCAATTCACGCGGGCAAGGAATACCAGCAACGAGAATTACACAATTACGAATTATAATACCTTGAATTATACCACCACAATTGCTGGTGATCATGATTTAAATATTTTGGTTGGATCAAGTGTTGAAGAGTATCGGGGAGACTCGTTTAATGCCAGCATCGATAATTTCCATAACAATGAACTATTTGTCCTGGGTGCCGGACTCGATAATCCGCAAGTTGGTGGATCTGCAAATGAATGGGGCCTTGTTTCCTTTTTCTCCAGGGTAAATTATGCCTATAAAGGCAAGTACTTATTTGAAGGGAATGTACGCTACGATGGATCTTCAAGATTTAAAGAAGGTAAAAGATGGGGGGTATTTCCATCATTTTCTGCCGGATGGCGTATCTCCGAAGAAGGCTTTATGCAAGATATTAGCTGGCTTGATAACCTCAAAATAAGGGCTTCCTGGGGTGAATTGGGGAACCAAAGGATAATGAATGGTAATAACCCAAATTATTATCCTTACCAGACTTCATATAGCCTTGGACAAAATTATACCATGGGGGGAATTGTTACTTCCGGGATTACTTCCACGGCTGTGGTCAATTCTGATATTAAGTGGGAAACCACAACTACTTCCAACGTTGGAGTGGATGCAACATTATTCGGGAAGCTGAATGTAACCGCGGAGTATTTTCATCGACTTACCGACGGTATCCTTATCGGAATGAATATTCCGAAAACCATGGGTGATAAAACAAATCCGGTTGTCAACCTGGCTGAAGTAGTTAACAAGGGTTGGGAATTCAGTGCAAATTATCAGGATAAGTTTGGAGAACTAGACTATCGCCTTGGCTTTAATATAAGTAATGTGGATAACGAGGTAACCAAATATCAGGGCGAAGTGCGTTCCGGGGGAAACTTTATAATATGGGAAGGATATTCAATTAGATCAATGTATGGTTATATTGCCAATGGTATCATTCGGTCTCAGGAAGAGTTGGACGCATTGAATGCCAAAGCCCGTGAATTATCAGGTAATAGTGGGGCGTGGTACATCAACAATAAAACAAAGCCCGGCGATATAAAATACGAAGATTTGGATGGTAACGGGATTATCGATAGCAATGACAGGGACGTGTTTGGTAAAACAATCCCCGAATTTACGTATGGATTTAGCTTGGATTTGGAATATAAAGGTTTTGATTTGACCACTCTTCTTCAAGGGGTTGCCGGACGTGATACCTATTTAGGCGGGGTAGGTGTATTTCCCGTCGGTGCCAATGGGGACCGTGGGCTTTTCCCATCTAAATGGGCAACAGACAGGTATATCCCCGATGATCAATCAACATGGGAAACGGCGACTTTGCCGCGTGCAGTTCATCCAACCAGCCACCCTAACAATTACCGTTTCTCTTCATTCTGGAAACAAAATGCTTCTTACTTAAGGGTTAAAACAATCCAGTTAGGGTATACTTTACCTGGAACGAAAAAAATGGGTATAGAAAAAATTCGACTGTATGCGAATGGTGAAAACCTGTTCACGTTTACTGACTTTGATGGATTTGACCCGGAAAGATCCCAGACCGAAGACGAGATAACCGAATATCCGCTGCAAAAAACTATTTCTGCAGGTGTACAGGTAACATTTTAACTGATCAAAATTAAATTATGATGAAAACAAAAATAATATTATTTGCATCCATGGTGATGTTGTTTATGGCCTGTGAAGACACGTTGGATAAACAGCCATTAGGAGAAATTTCAGAAGCTACTTTCTGGTTATCGCCTAAAGATGCCGATGCCGGTATACAGGCTTGTTACGATGTTTTGCAATGCAAAGGAAAAACCAGAAACCCGGCTTATGAACTGTGGGGAATGCTGGATGCTTTAACTCCAATAAGCTATTCAAGACAGGCTAAATACAATGCAATAGCGGAAGGTACGCATGACCCCAGCAATGCTTTGGCGAGGGACTACTGGAGCGTGGCTTACAAGGGAATAGCCCGCTGCAACGATGTATTAGACCATATCGATGATATTCCATATCCTGAAAACGAACAGCATATTAAGGCACGGGTAAAAGGGGAAGCTTCTTTTCTTAGGGCTTTATACTATTATCAGTTGACAATTGCCTATGGTGATGTCCCTTTGATTTTAACCGTTCAGGAAGTTTCAGAGGCATTGGTCTCAAGGGCTTCCCAGGCTGATGTTATTGCTGCTATGCACAGTGATTTGGATGTTGCTGTCAGCTCGTTGGCTAATTCATATTCAGGAGCTGATGTTGGCCGGGCAACCAAAGGCGCAGCCTTAACCTTAAAAACCAAAACCCACCTGTTGGAAGAAGATTGGAGCGGAGCTGCTTCTGCGGCAAAGCAAGTGATTGACCTGGGGGTTTACGCATTGCAACCAAACTTTAAAGATGTTTTTAACTGGCAAAATGAAAATAACTCCGAAGTAATATTTGATATCCAGTTTATCTCTTTTGTGGGCGATGGGGCAACTTTCGATAAAATGTATGCTACCAGGTCGCATTCTGCCTGGGGATGGTCTTGGCTAAGCCCTACACTCTGGCTGGTCGATAAATTTGAAAAAATAGAGGAAAATCCTGTATATACCATCGAGGATGACCGGATTCAACCGGAGGTTTATGATCATTTTGAAGGCCGGGACCCACGGATGGATGCAACTATTTTACGCCCGGGAGGACACACAATTGTACAGGGAGGTTTAGATAAGTTCTATCCATATGGTATCCGTAACTACCACCATAGCAAAACAGGTATGACAATTAAAAAGACGATTATTGAAGGTGATGGTGGTATATCTTACGATTCTCCGGTCAATTGGGTCTTATTCCGATATGCCGACTTATTGCTGATGTATGCCGAAGCAAAAAAACAGCTGGGGCAACTCGATCAGGCTACAACGGATATGACAATTAATGCTGTAAGGGCAAGGGCATCTGAAAAGCTACCATTATACAATGCAGGTGATGTTACTTTAGAAAATATATATGATGAATGTATCCGGGAGCTGGCATTTGAAGGATGGTTATTTCCGAGGTTTAAGCGTTGGGACTGGCTTAAACTGAATGATGGCTTTAAAGTGATGGGCATGTCCAACAATAGCTCAAAATCAACATTTGCTACTTCACCAGTGGTAACACGGCAATATTTTGATTACCATAAATGGTGGCCTATACCACAAAATGAACGGGATATTAACCCAAATTTGACGCAAAATTCCGGTTACCCTGAATAAATTAATTATTGGTCTTAGATATTTTTTAGTAAAGGCTCCAATCCCAATAGGAGCCTTTACTGAAATTAGGGTATTGCAGAAGTGGTATACCAGGATAAAATCAGACCATTGCAAACATAGGGTTTATGAAATCAGAATGAATAATTGTAAAACATGAGATGCAGTCACGAATGAAGAAACGGATAAAAAAACGAATAATGACATTGGGGTACATCACTGTATTAACCTGCCTTCAACTTTTTGGATTTGCCCAGCAGCCGGCAAACACAATAAATATAATTACTGAAGGTGGAGCAGCCGGGGATGGTGAAACTGACGATGCGGGTATAATTAATTCGGTTATTTACCAGGCATTCTCACAGGGAAAGAATGTCTATTTTCCTCCCGGTATTTACCTGGTTAAAAGCAATATTCAGGCTAAGGATAGTGTCAGCTTATATGGAGATAAGGATGGCTTGTCGGTGCTGAAAGCAGGTAGTGGGGCTTTATATATTGGGGATACGGGTACTGGAGCAGATATGGACAATATCAATATTGAGGATTTGCATTTTAATAATATCACCTTAAAGTTTAAAGGAAGTCAATACAAAAGCGGGCATACTGTACGAAGGTGTATTTTTATGGCCAATTCCCAATTTTTTAAAACAGAAGCTCAATTAAATTGGATTTATGTCAGGGAAGGGACTGTAGAGCATTGCCTTTTTCTTCGACAAAGTGTTTGCCAGGAAGGCCCGGGCATATCCAATTTTAAAACGAATAATTGTTTAATCAAGGGAAATATTTGGGGTCTGGACCTAAATCAGCTCGAATGGCTTTCCACGGAATGGAAAGGCTATGAGTCCTGGAATAATTTGATTCAAAAACTTCAATCTTTACAAACAACTTTTAATCTTGACTGGGATCAGGGTAGGTTTAAAGCAGCTTATTATCCCAATAGGGTGGTAGACGAAAAAATATACGATAATATTTTCAATGGCAGCCCATTTTATGGTGATGGCCGCGACCACGTTATTTACACCAAAGATTATACAAACCTTGAAATTGTTGGTAACTGGATGAGGGGCTGGCCCGTTGATCCACACGGCGGCCTCAAAATGCGCAACGCGTATGGCCCGGCAATTGTTGCTGCAAATCATTTTGTAAATACCCCAATCTTGCAATATACTTATGAAGCCACAGCTGTCCCGGAAGTTTACCAAAATGTGTTAATTTACCGGAACTGGTTCGATATTTCCGAAGGGCTGGATTTTAAAAGGCTGGGAATTAGCTACTGGGAAAATAAAGGAATTGGAGAGGATATTAACATTGAGTATGATAAGAATACATATAATTGTGCTCCCGGTATCGGCAACATCTATCTTGGAGGCGGTAGTAACCTGGCAGAGCATCATGTTTATGCCACAAATTATTATGCCGGGACAAATACCTTGATTCCAATTCATCCGGCAGGGACGGCGTATGCTTCAGGCGAACCAGACAGCAAAAGGACTGAACCGTTCGAAGCATATACAATCCCATTTTATGATATCCCTAATTATGGAGGTATGCCAACCAGTGTTCCAATGTCCCCTATTCCAACTACAAGTAGCAAGGGGCTTGATATATACCCAAATCCAATAAAAGATGGTATTTTTACAATAAAACCACCTGAGGATGACCGCTGTGGAACCATTCATATTATAAATTTTCAGGGGCAATTAATTTATCAGGATAAAATAGATGGCATAACGAAATGGCATGCAAGTACAATATTTAAATCAAAAGGAAGTTTCCTTGTTAAATATATAGGGGCTGACACCATTCTGGTGAAAAAGGTAATTGTTCACTAATTAAAAAAACACGATATTCACCATTTCCTTCAGATTTATTACTTGATTGCGTTTGCGGCACCAATTAAAAAATGACAATATGTATTCAAAAATTATCTTAGCTTTTATTTTGATGTTTTCAGTAGTATTTACTACTGCCAGAGATGGAAAAAGCACGATTATCCCTTTACCCGATAACACCGAACTAACAACGGGCATGTTTGTGTTTAAAAACAAATTATCAATAGATGCCCCGGGCAATGAGATGGATGGGTTAATCCGTAGTTATAAAAGTTTTATGAACAATTTCATTGATGCCGGAGTCCGGTTCAGTGAAGATGGGGGCATCCCGTCCATCCAACTGGAACTTGAAGAAAACAGTGAATGTAACATGGAAGGCTACCAACTTGAAATATCACCTCTAAAAATGAAGGTGACCGCACCGTGCAGGGCAGGTTTGTTTTATGGTTTAATGTCGGTTGCCCAATTGGTCATGTCTGCCGGGGAAGAGAATGGGAAAAAAGTTATACCATGCTGCATTATTAAAGATCAGCCCAGATATGCCTGGAGGGGGCTGATGCTGGATGAATCAAGGCATTTCTTTGGGAAGGAAAAGGTTAAGCAACTTCTGGATTACATGGCCTTGCACAAATTGAACAAATTCCATTGGCACCTGACCGATGTGCCGGGTTGGCGCATTGAAATTAAACAATACCCTAAGTTAACCTCGGTTGGGGGGATTGGAAATTACCATGATCCCAATGCAGGGGCAAAGTTCTATACCCAGGAAGATATTGCCGAAATTGTTGATTATGCAGGGGAGCGTTTTATTGAAATTATCCCCGAGATAGACATGCCCGGCCATGCAACTGCAGCCAATCGTGCTTACCCCGAATTTAGTGGCGGCGGTTCTGAAAAATACCCGGAGTTCACCTTCCATCCGGGGAAAGAAGGTACTTATGGGTACCTGACCAATATATTAAAAGAAGTTGCTTCATTGTTCCCATCCGAATACATCCATCTTGGGGGTGACGAAGTCCATTTTGGTAACCACCAGTGGAAAACAGACCCGGATGTACAAAAACTTATGAAAGTTGAGGGACTGGGTAACCTGAAAGAAGTTGAACAGTACTTTGTCCGCCGGATGGCAGACTCCATTGTCCATATTGGCAAAAAGGTAATCGGCTGGGATGAAGTGACCGGCTCAGGGCTTGATCCAGAGTCAACCCTGGTCATGTGGTGGCGACACGATAAACCTTATTTGTTGGACAGTGCCATCAATAACGGCTACCAACTTGTTTTATGCCCGCGCATCCCTTTGTATTTCGATTTTGACCAGCACGAAACACACAAATACGGACGAAGATGGGGTGGCGCCTTTTGTGATATTGAAAAGGTATATTCGTTTCCCAATAACAAGATTGATAGCAGGTACAATGAAAAAGTTATCGGAATACAGGCAAACGTATGGACAGAACGGATCCAAAACAACAAACGCCTTGATTTTATGACATTCCCCCGTTTATCTGCTATGGCTGAAGCTGCATGGACTAATGAGGAAAACAAAGACTACCTGGCTTTTATGGGGCGGTTAAAAAAAATGATTAAGCGTTACCAAAAAGATAATATTTACTATTTCAACCCTTTTGATCCTGAAAAAACTACAGAACCAGAGGGGATAAAAAAATGATAAATTCCTAACAGTCTCTAAGGGTATTTGATCAAATTAATTGGATAAAGGCGTATTGTAATTAATTGGATTGATAACAATAAATTAAAAAAGTTTATACAGGTAATGCAATCGATTGCATTTTTGATATAAAATTTTATATTTGTAACAGGTTCCTAAATAAACAATGCATTGATAAATAAAGAGTATGTGGTTAATAAAAAGAGTTCGGGATTCATTTTTTAGTTTGAATATTCTATTCAGTATAGTTACGTTTATCCTGATGGATTATGTGTCAGCACAACCACGTAACCTTTTGGTATCTACATTTTCTGAAAGTGAAATCACAGAATTGCTGATAAAGGATAATTCCTGGATAACTTATCCCAGCTACATCAATAGGGAAGCCTGGGAGCAAATCCCTGAAAAGCTAAGACAAGGATACATTAAGGCAGGCGAAGTGTATAAAGGCTATCAATGGCCTGCAATCCTGGCAACCCATTATCTTGAATTTATAAGAACTGGCGACCGGGAAATAATGCAAATACCATACAGGGAACGCAAAAAAGCATTCGAAGCTTTGGTTATGGCAGAATTAATGGAAGGTGAAGGGCGCTTTTTAGACGATATTATAAACGGGGTGTTTGCCATTTGTGAGCAAACGTATTGGGGCCTGTCAGCCCACCTTACTTTGCAAAAAAGGGGGGCAGGCCTGCCTGATGTTAATGACCCGACCATTGACCTGGGGGTTGGGCAGCTTGCAACAAACCTGGCCTGGGCATGGTATTTTTTTCATAAAGAATTTGATAAAGTAAATCCATTAATCTCAGAACGGATTGTAACAGAAATAAGGAACAAGGTTCTTACCCCATATTATGAAAGAAGAGATTTTTGGTGGATGGGGTTCAACCGGGATTTTGTAAACAACTGGAATCCATGGTGCAACTACAATGTTTTGAATTGCATAATGCTCCTGGAAAATGATAAAGATGTTAGGGCGGAAAATGTTTACAAAACAATACAATCAGTAGATAAGTTCCTGAATTATTACAAAAATGATGGTGGCTGTGATGAAGGGCCTGGCTATTGGAGCCACGCAGGAGGAAAACTATTTGATTACCTGGAACTCCTCTACAAAGCCACAGGTGGAAAAGTAAATGTTTATGATAATGAGCTAATTGCTAACATGGGACGTTACATTTACAGGGCCTACATTAGTGGAGAATATTTTACCAACTTTGCTGATGCCTCTGCTCGTGTGCATTCACGTCCGGGGGTAATCTTCCGCTATGGCAATCGGATCCAGGACCCTGTAATGTCAGGCTTTGGGGCATTCCTTGCAAAGCAGTATCATTTTGGAGAAAAACCTATAACCGGGAAAATTGAATTGGCCTTGGAAAATTTGTTTAAGCTGGAAGAAATAAAAGCTGCTCAACCTGCAGAACCACTTCTGAAAGAATTTTATTTGCCGGAAACCCAGTTGGCAGGTGTTCGGGAAGCAGAAGGCACAAATAAGGGGTTCTATTTTGCAGCAAAAGGTGGACATAACGGGGAAAGCCATAACCATAATGATGTGGGCTCATGCCTGGTTTATTTTAATGGGAAACCGGTTTTGATTGATGTGGGAGTGGGCACATACACACGAAAGACGTTTAGTAGTAAAAGGTATGAGATATGGACGATGCAGTCAGGCTATCACAATTTACCAGTAATAAACGGTGTTGAGCAAAAAGATGGTAAAAACTTCAAGGCCGGAGAAATTAATTTTAAATCCACAAAAAATTCGGGATCATTTGAAGTTGAAATAGCAGGTGCTTATCCTAAAGAAGCAGAGGTCAAATCATGGATACGTAAATATTCCTTACATAAAGGGAAGAGACTGAGCATTGAAGACTCATTCATACTTCACGAAAACAATGGGAAAACCAGCCTGAACTTTATGACATCAAGTAAATGCAAAATGGTTAAACCAGGCGAAATCCAGTTGATACAGGAAGGGGAAACATTAGCAATGAAGTTTGATCCAAAAGTATTAACCCCTGTAATTGAAATAAAACAAATAAGGGATAAAAAGCTTCAGCGTACATGGGGGAAAAGCCTGACACGAATTGTATTTAAACTAAATTCTAACAGTTTAACCGGTAAAATCAGAATTGATCTAACTACTTAAAAATAACAGCTGATGACTAAAAAGTATTTAACTGTATTGGGAATTGGTCTTGCAATTTTTTTTGCAGGATGCAGTACAGACAAAGAGCAGGTGGTAACACCTGAGCAAATGAATTTTATTAAAAGCCAGTTTGATAATACATTGGCAATAGCACAAGACCCAACAAAAATCCCCAGGACAACCCTGGAAGATGGAAGCCTGAAAACAGTTGGTATTTACAACTGGACCAGTGGTTTTTATGCAGGCAATTTATGGTACATGTATGCCCTTACTGGTGAGGAGAGATGGAAGGATGAAGCCATTAAATGGACAGAAGCCCTGGATACAATCCAGTATTGGAGTGGCAACCATGATGTTGGTTTTATGATGTATTGCAGTTATGGTAACGGGCTGAAGTTTGCCGGTAAAACTGAATACAAGGATATTCTGGTACAAACAGCCAAATCGTTGAGCAAAAGGTACGATGAAAACACAAAGGTCATTAAATCATGGAATTACCGCAAAGCATGGGATGGCAAAACAGAATGGTTCTTCCCGGTTATTATTGATAACATGATGAACCTGGAACTGATGTTTGAGGCCAGCCTTCTGAGCGGGGATGACAGCTTTAAAAAAATAGCCATTCAACATGCGGAAACAACTATGGAACATCATTATCGGGATGACTTTTCATCTTATCATGTTGTTGATTACGATACCATTAATGGAAATGTACTGGATAAAGCGACTTGCCAGGGATTTACCGATGCATCAGCATGGGCCCGCGGACAGGCTTGGGGGTTTTATGGTTATGTATTGTGTTACCGCTACACCAAAGACCCTAAATTCCTGGATTTTGCCGAGAATATTGCCAATTATATGTTGGATCATCCAAACCTGCCTGAAGATTTGGTGCCATTCTGGGATTATAATGTGCCTGATGAAGGTTTTGTTCCTGAATGGGACTACAATGCTGCTGATTTCCGGGAAATCCCGCGAGATGCATCTGCTGCTGCAATAACCTGCTCCGCCCTGTATGAATTGGCCGGATATTCCAAGCAAAAAGATAAGTTTTTAACTGCGGCTGACCAGATGCTGGGATCATTGCTTTCACCTGCATATATGGCCTATGGGGAGGAAAATAAATATTTCATTTTAAACCATAGTGTTGGAAGTATACCACATGGCGCTGAGATTGATGTTCCCCTGGTTTATGCGGATTATTATTTGCTGGAGGCTATATACCGGGCTAAAGCTTTATCTAAGAACTAAGTAAAAATACTGGAGGCGATGAAAAAATTTGTAGCAATAATTGCTTGTCTTTTTATAATTGGGATTAACCGTCCCGGTGCACAACCGAATCAAGATACAGATAAAATGGCTTGGTGGAAAGATGCAAAATTCGGCATGTTTATGCATTGGGGGCTTTACTCACAAACAGCTGGTTTCTGGGATGGCCGTAAAGCTGTAGGGAATGAGCATTTTATGCTATATGAGCGCATTCCCTGGAAAGAATATGCCAAAATTGCAGATGAATTCAACCCGGTAAAGTTTAATGCAGACGAATGGATAAAAACAGCCCGGGATGCAGGAATGAAATATTTTGTGATTACCACAAAGCACCATGATGGTTTTGCCATGTACAATTCCCCCTTAAGCGATTATGATATCATTGACAGAACCCCTTATGCTAAGGATCCAATGAAGGAACTGGCAAAGGCCTGCAGGAAATACGGGATCAGGCTGGGGTTTTATTATTCACTGGGTCGCGACTGGCAAGACCCGGATGCCCCTACAAACTGGCCAACAAAAGGGGGCAGGAGCAATACCTGGGATTACCCGGATGAAGATGCCAAAGTGTTTAACCGTTACTTTGAAAGGAAAGTTAAACCCCAGATAAAAGAAATCATGACCCAATATGCCCCGGTTGATATTTTATGGTTCGACACGCCAGGCGTTATCAGTAAAACTGAAAGCCAGGAACTAAGGGATTATGTGTTAAGCTTTAACCCAAACTGCATTATCAATAGCCGGGTAGGCAATGGCTTGGGCGACTACCGGGTACTTGAACAAGATATCTCAGGGAAAATTATCTCAGAACCGTGGGAATCATGTGTCACAATGAGCAGGAACTGGGGGTATATCGAATATGATACAGTTTATAAATCGCCTGAGGTATTGGTCAGGCAGCTGTTGGATATTATAAGCAAAGGGGGGAATTACCTGCTTAATAATGGCCCAAAGCCAGATGGCACGATGACTGGAAAGGCCATAAAAAACTTAAAAGCGGTTGGTGAGTGGGTAGCCAGAAATAAAGAAGGTATTTATGGTACTTCTTACTGGATAAGGGCAAACGAAATTCCGGGACACAAGAAGACTGGGAGCACTGACCTATCTAAACCTGAAAAGAATACCATGAAGGATACAGACAATGACGCTACTTCAAAAGAAGTTTTTCCAAAAGTGTGTTTTACTGAAAAAGAGGGTGCGTTATATGTATTCGTTTGCAGTTGGGACGGTGAAAAGGCATTGATAAAGTCATTATCAAAAAATAAAACAAAACCAATCTCCCGTGTCAATCTTTTGGGATCCTCCAAAGTTGTAAAATGGGAACAAACTTTAGAAGGTCTTAGCATCAAACTTCCAAAATACCAAAAAAATGAAATCCCAATTTCTGGGTTTAAAGTTCAGTTTTAAACATTGTAAAAGATAAAATTTAAAAATGATTGAAAAGACATATACCATTATGAAAAACCTAATCATAGCATTTGTAATTACTTTTTGTTTTATGGTTGTTGGCATAAACCCATCCCAGGCGCAGCTACCCCATGAAGGGGATAAAATGGGCTGGTGGAAAGAATCCCGTTTTGGCATGTTCATCCACTTTGGCTTATATACCGTGCCATCGGGCGTTTACAAAGGGGAGACGATGGGGCGTAACTGGTATGCTGAATGGATCCGTACACAGGGTGACTGGCCCAATGGTATCCCGGATGCCGAGTACAGGGAATTTGCAAAGCAGTTCAACCCCGAACAGTTCGATGCTGATACCTGGATCAGCCTGGCAAAAGAGGCAGGCATGAAATATTTTTTGATCACGGCCAAACACCATGATGGTTTTGCCCTTTGGCCAACCAAAGTATCGAAATACAACGTAGTTGACGCAACCCCTTTCAAACGGGATATCCTTGGAGAACTGGCTTCAGCCTGCAAAAAATATGGCATTAAACTTGGCTTCTACTATTCGCACTGGCAGGACTGGGGGCATGAAGGTGGTGCAATGCCGCCATGGCCATCCAAAAGCCTGGGGACAGAACCTGAGATGCCCCAGCCAACCAAAGAAGAATTTCAAAAGTATTGGGATAAAATATGTTTGCCACAGGTACAGGAGCTTATCGGGAATTACGACCCCTGGTTTTTCTGGTTCGATACCTGGGAAGAATCAGAACAAATTACAGATGAAAAAGTGGATGAACTGATTGCCCATGTAAGGAAGCTGAGCGATAAATGCCTTATTAACAGCCGCATTGCATTTGAGTACCCGGGCATTGATAAAAAAGTGGACTACCTTTCGATGATGGACAACAGGTTCCCGGATGGTTATATTGAAAAACCCTGGGAAACTTCAGGCACCATGAACCGTTCGTGGGGGTACCACTTGCTCGATTTTGCCTGGAAACCCACCAAAGAGTTGTTACGGAACCTGGTGGCCAATGCTTCAAGGAACGGCAACTACCAATTAAACATAGGGCCTAAGGCTGATGGTACTTTCCCAAAACCGAGTATCAAGAGGTTAAAAGAAATTGGGACCTGGATGGAGATAAACGGGGAAGGGCTTTATGGGGCAGACCCTAACCCGGTTGCTGAGCAGGAATGGGGCTATATAACTTCTAAAGGAACGGGTGAAGGGGAAAAACTGTATTTGTTTGTTTTTGACTGGCCCGGTGAGGGCAATGGGCTATTGGTCAAGAACCTGGCGGAAGTTCCCCAAAAAACAAGTGTATTGGAGACAGGACAAGTATTGGAAGTTCAAAAGGTTGAGAAGGGGGTAGAAATTTTCCTTCCCGAGTTCCAACCCGATAAGAATTGTACAGTTATAACACTTGATATAAAGTAAAGATGGGTAAATAATGTATAGACGGATTTTCTAATAATTACTAAAATTGAATAGCAAACATGAAAACTATAAAAAACCAAGTTATTATTTTTATACTATTTCCTTTTTTGTTCATTGCTTGTCAATCTAAAGAAAAAAACCAACAAGAATCCGGACAGCCAAACCTGCTATTTATTTTTGCAGACCAGTACAGAAGGGCTTCTCTGGGGTTTCTGAATGAAGACCCGGTATCAACACCTAACATAGATAAGCTTGCCACACAGGGCGTCTTTTTTAGCAGGGCTGTAGCCAACCACCCCCTTTGCAGCCCATACAGGGGTATGCTGATGACAGGTAAATACCCCCTTTCAAACGGGGTTATTGCAAATTGCCATTCAGGGCGTACGGCCTATGGGAACTATTTGAAAAAGGATGAGGTTTGCTTTTCCGATGTATTGGCGCAAAATGGCTATAGTGCCGGCTACGTAGGCAAATGGCACCTGGATGGGCCGGAACCAACCAAGCCAGGGGAAAAGCTGGTTTGGGATGCGTGGTGCCCCCCTTCCCACAGGCATGGCTTTTCATTCTGGTATAGCTATGGAACACATAACCGCCACAACAACCCCTACTACTGGACGACTCATGGAAGCAGGGAGGATACAGTAATCGTAAACCAATGGTCGCCCGAGCATGAAGCGGATGTTATTATTGATTATTTAAAGAATAATAAAGGGCAGCGTGAGCAAAAAGAACCGTTTGCATTGTTTTGGTCAATCAACCCACCCCATACCCCTTTTGGTGAAGTTCCTGAAAAATATAAAGCACAGTTTGCCGGGAAGGGTTTCAAAGATGTTTTGACAAGGCCCAATGTGCGTTTAACTTACAATACAGAACTAAAAAGGGGAGATAAAGGAGTAGAGAGAAATATAAAATATGCCCCTGATTATTTTGCCATGATCAATGGTGTGGATGACCAGATTGGGCGTGTAATTACCCAGCTGAAAGAATTGGGATTATATGATAATACCATTATTGTTTTTTCATCCGACCATGGAGAAATGATGGGTAGCCAGGGACTAATGCATAAAAATGTATGGTTTAGGGAAGCATATGAAATTCCATTTATCGTTCATTTCCCTCAAAAAGTAAAAGCAAAAGTTGAAGAGCTAATGATAAGTGTCCCTGATTATATGCCTACCTTACTTGGATTAATGGGCTTGGGTAATAAAATACCTGATGCAATTGAAGGGCAAGATTATTCCAACATCTTTTTTGGGAAGGAAGTATCCAGGCCAGACAAACAGCTCTATTTTGGTTCAGAGCCATCTGATCCTTCTTCAGGAACCAGGGGCTTCAGGAATAAGCATTATACATTTGCTGTAGTTAAAGATAACAATGGAAAGAAGTTCTATTACTTGTATAATGATAAAAACGATCCCTACCAAATGGAAAATATTTGGGGCAAGGATTTAACTTTTGATAAAAAAATGGAAGAAGAGCTAGATCATTTATTGAAAAGCATGGATGATCCGTGGGTGAACTGATTAAACGTGAACTACGGGGATCAATCACAGCCTGAAAATCATATACGAAATACTATTTACAGGATGTCATATAATTTGAAAATGACGTAAGTGGAATAGATGAATTATGTGAATCAAGGGTTGAAGCTGAATATTCAGGGAAATCCTTGATTTGACCTCTTCCGATTCGGTTGATAGGCTGATTGTGCAAGGTGTTATCAA
>JANQII010000103.1 GCA_028282195.1 Prolixibacteraceae bacterium | reverse complement strand
AGAAAATCCCTGCTTGCAGCAGGCAAGTATTACGATCTAAAACTGCTTCAAAACAAGGCACTACGTTCACTTTCAAAGCCTCACCATAGCGGTGCTATGCTTCCGTTTTGTAAGTTCTTGTTTTATTGCATTTTTAGCTCTCATCACGAAGTTCTAATACATAATCCGGGTTTAACAAAAACTAAAGGAGTAATCCTAATGGAAAACCCCTCTGGTAAATTGACTTTTTTTTGGATTGGGCGCCATTAGAATGTGGATACACTCAATGGCTTATGATCTAACTAATAACTATTTCACTTCAATAACTGCATATTTTGAAATTCTCCAGAATTCTTCGGGATTATCAATCTTCAAATATGCTACCATCCCATCTTCTTCAACAAGTGTATAAGAATTGTTTGGATGTTCTGATACGATATGAGCTTTTTTGGCATGCAAAGGAATTGTTTTGGTATCCTGGATATTCAACTCTGTGAAGTATTCCTGATCAAAGTCTTCACGAATAGTAGAGTTTCTGCCAATCCACATAAACCCACCATCTTTGGTTAAAAGACCTTTTTCTTTTAATTCCTTATAAGTACCATACGCCATATAGGCCTTGTTCAACTCATTAATTTTTTCTTCAATTACCTTTTCCCTTGCCTGAATCGTATCAGATTGTTTAGCAATTTCAGTTTCCATTTCAGAAACCTTACCATTAAGTTCAGCAAGCATTACATCTCTTTTTTCAATTTCTGTTTTAAGAATTGCAATCTGTTCGTTTTGCTCATCAATTGTTTTATTCAGCTTAACTATTTTTTTTCTGAACGATCTTAATTCAAAACCAGAGTTTTTAAGTTTCTTTTCGAGTTCATCAATACGCTTACTGCTTTCTTCAAGCATTTTGTTCATTAAATTGATATCATCAATAATTGTTTGCTTTTTATCAATTTTAGCTTCCTTACTCTCCAGGGTCAATTGACTTCTTTTCTCTTTTATGAATTTTAGATTTTCTTCTATATCGGTAAAAGCGTCTACCAGTTCATTCACAACTGAATCACGCTCATTTAGAACCACACTTAAATCTTTATTTTGTGTTTGAAGGGAAAGCACTTCATTTTGCTTTTGGGAGTAGAGATAGACAGCACTGGCTGCCCCGACAACAATAACCACAGCTATGATAATCATTGTTATCCATTGAGTTCTTTTACTTTTATCCATCATTTGTCTTTTCTTTTAAGTCCTGTGCAATATTAAGAGTACATACATCTAAACAATAGCTGTGCCACAGAACAGATAATCCTGCAAAAAACTCAAAATCTGGAACTTACAAAACAGTAAAAAAACAGCAAAATTCTCAATATGAGAAAAAAGGTTTCAGATTAATATTTAATCAACAAAAATTTAAGATTTGTCCTCCTTCAACATGCGGTAAATGGTGGCAACCCCAATGTCTAGTTTCTCAGCAACTATTTTCGTATTGTTGTCGTATTTCTGAAGGAACTTTTTTACGATCCGTATGTCGTATTCCCGTAGAGTCATTTCTTCATTGAGGATATCACTTTCATCACCGGCAGAACCAAGAATTAAATTATCTGCACCAATTTCATCACCATCGGACAAAGTAACAGCTAACTCAATTAATGATTTCAGTTCACGAACATTCCCGGGGAAAGAATAAGCAAGTAGTTTTGCAACACCGTCGGGGTGTAGCGATTTTTTTTCAAGCTTATTTTCTTTACAAAACTGCTTGATAAAATGGTTCGCAAGCAAAACTACATCATTGCCTCTGTGTCGCAGAGCAGGAAGTTCAATAGGCAAACCTATAAGGCGGTAGTATAAATCCTGTCTAAAATTGCCCTTTTTAACTTCTTCAAGTAAGTTCCTGTTGGTTGCAATTACAATTCGGCAATCTGTTTTAATTGGCGTGTTGCTTCCAATTCGAATTATTTCTTTCTCCTGGAGTGCTCTTAAAAGCTTAGCTTGCAGCGAGATATCCATTTCTGAAATTTCATCAAGGAAAAGTGTGCCTTTATTGGCCTCTTCAAATTTTCCTATCCTACGGGATGTCGCACCAGTAAACGAACCTTTCTCGTGACCAAACAACTCACTTTCAATTAAGTCTTTTGGAATAGCTGCAACATTCACCGGCACAAATGGTTTTTTAGCCTGCTTGGAATTATAGTGAATCGCTTTAGCAACAAGCTCCTTTCCTGTTCCGGTTTCACCGGTTACCGAAACCGTAATATTTGTTCGGGTAGCTTTTTCAATTAAGTCAAAAATTCGTTTGGCAGCAGGGCTATTTCCAATAATCGTATTTTGATAACTGTATTTTTGCCTTACTTCTTTTCGAAGCGTCTGAATTTCATTGCGAAGTTTTGTACCCTTACGAATGTTATTTACTGTATTTAATAAACGCTCGCGAATATCTTTTGATTTTACAATATAATCGTAAGCCCCCTCTTTCAATAATTCCACAACAACCTCAATATCATCCTGTTCAGAAATAAGAACTACCTGAATATCCTCATTAATGTCTTTGATTTGTTTGAGAACCTCCAAACCTTTCATGTCTGGCAAACGATAATCCAAAGTAATTACATCCGGATTTTGGTTCAGGTTCTGAAGGCACGACTTACCATCAATAAATGATTGGATCTCATAATCAGGATTCAGGGAAAGGTTATGTACCAACAAGCGGTTATACCACTCATCATCTTCAACCACAAATATTTTAAAGGGTTTTTCATCCATAGTACGAATCGCTTACATCAAATTATAATCAAAAGATAGGAATAATTTTAATTGTAGTGTAAAAATGGTGATATATTTCAATATATTAAACTTAAGCAAGCCCAATGTTAAGAGGTTATTTCTTCCAGAAGTTTATTTAAAGACTCATTTACTGAAGCTACTTCATTACGCAAATGTGCAATCAAAGTAGCTAATTCATCCAGGTTCTCACCACTTTCTGCAAATTGTTGGATTTGCTTAATTCTTCCGTGCAAATCCATCAGGTTCATATGTTTAGCGGGTGCAGCCATTTTATGTGCTGTATCAGCTATTTCCTGCCAATTCTGATCTTCCAGGTTTTGCTGAATTGACTCAATGCTGTTTTGGCTTGAAATAATAAAAATATTGATCATCTCACGCATAAACTCCCAGTCTCCGTTTGCCATACGTTCCAGGTCTTCAATCCTCACTTTCTGTTTAGGGTTTGAGGGAATCTCCACTTTTTTTACTTCGTTTTCTGTTTTAGTCTCTGTTCTCAATGTTTCTTTAATCTTCTTGAGCAATTCCTTTTCAGCATAAGGTTTGTGCATGTAGTTGTCAAAGCCTGCATCCTCATATTTCTTCAGGTTTCCATCTTCTTTATTAGCAGTCAATGCAATTATTTTAGCCGGATAATCCATCGATTTAATCGTACTTGTGGCCTCAAAACCATCCATTAGAGGCATTCGAATATCCATAAGGATCAAATCAAACTTATCTTCTGCAACCAAATCAACTGCCTCTTTACCATTCTCTACTTCCTTGAATTTTAATCCCCAGCCATTCAGGATATTCTTTAATAAATGACGGTTAAACTCTTCATCATCCACAATCAAAATCCTGATCTTCTTTAATTCATCAGGTACAACAATCTCAGGCTTAAGAGACTGAATATTATCTGCATTACCTTTAGAGAACGGAATACTGATTTTAAAGGTCGATCCAACATTGGGTTCACTTTCAACACTAACCTGTCCTCCAAGCAAGTCTGTCAGTTGCTTAACCAGGTAAAGTCCAAGTCCTGTCCCTTTAGCTTTACGGGTAATGTCAGTTTCAAGCTGTATAAAATCGCTAAAAATCAATTGAAGGCTTTCCGGAGCAATTCCAATTCCGGTATCAATCACATCTACATTTAGGGTTACCGAATTAGCATACACATCACACCTTACTTTAATCGTAACCTCACCTTTATCAGTGAATTTAATTGCATTTGTAACCAGGTTAATCAGAATCTGTTTTAAACGAACCGGATCGGTATACAATACAACCTCGGAAGTATTCTTTTTATCCAGAACTAATCGTATTCCTTTATCTAACGCATTCTTCTTGTTATAAATAACGACATCATCCAACAGTTCGTCAAGCAAGAAATCAATTGGTTCTAACTGAAGTTTTTGGTTTTCAATTTTAGAAAAGTCAAATGTATCGTTTACTAAAGTTATTAAATGGCGTGTAGATTTATGTATAACTTCAATGTCCTTCTTTGTTTTTGCATCATGCCTGCGCCTTAAGATTTGTTCAGTCAGACCATAAATGGCATTTACCGGCGTACGCATTTCATGACTAACCGTTGCAACAAACAGCTCTTTTGCCCTTGCCAGTTTTTCTGCCTCGGTTTTTGCTTTTTGAAGTATTTTCTGATATGACCTTGTTTTTCTCAGATCATTGTAAAAAAGCAATAAAACAACGATTATTAAAAAAACAGCAGCGCCTGTAAACAAGGCCAGCCTCTTATAAGTGATTGATGCTAACCTGTCGGCTTCCTGCGTTTTCTTAAACAGGTTTTGTTTCTCAACCTGTTCCAGCTTACTAACAATACCTCTGAGTAAATCAGTAATCCGAATATTCTCCTGAATAAGCTGCGTTTCGCGTGCTGCAAGAAGTTGTTCATTTCGTTCAATTTCTTGTTCAATCGCAGCAATATCCGCTTTCATTTTTTCTTTATCGACTTGTTTGTCAACTATAACAGTTTTAGGAGCTAAAACTGTAGTATCTTTATCTTTCTTTCCTCCAAACAATTTTTTGAAAAACCCCTTCTTTTTCTCTGGCAGTGGTTCTTGTTCAATAAAAATTGTATCCTTTTCAACAACCGTTGTGTCAATCTTTTGATAAAGTTCATCAAACGTAACAGAAGCATCTGCTTTTGATGAATGTAGCTGAAGGATATTGTCCCACACTGTCAGTTTCTCATATGAAAGTACCTGCAACGAATCAATGTATACCTGATTGGCTGTATCTGCTATTAAGTAATCTTCAAGGTTGATCAGTTTTTCTTCAACAGATTGTTTCAAATCCCGGTATGGACGAAGATATTTATTGTTATCACTTAAGGTATACAACCATATTGTATTTTCAACTTTAGATAATTCAGAGTCAATTTCTTTTACCAACATTAACTCCAAATCGGGCCGGGCTGCTTCTTTATGAACTGAATTAACAATTTGCAAAAGACTCTGGTAAACCAGATATCCTGACGAAAGTACAACTGCCAGTATAAATATTCCAAGCAGCGTTACCCATATTTCAATCCTGCTTTTTTTCATTTTACGCAAAAAAGGTGTTATTAAGCAATGGTTTAAGTTTTAAATTGATATACAAAGAAATAGATTTCGTTTCTTTAAACCTTAACAATTCAGAATCTATTTGTATTTATTATTAAAAAATAAAATTAAACAATTGGCAGCTTAGGATAAAAGACCTTCGTAAATTTCAAAATTCTCATCATCAAAAACACAGAAGAAAAGCTGCTCCAGTGAACTTTCTTTATCCAAAAAGGCCCTTACAGTTTTAATTGCAATTTCTGCAGCTAACTTTTTAGGAAACCTGTAAACGCCTGTACTGATATTAGGAAAAGCTATAGATTCAAGCTTTTTATCAGCCGCCAGTTGCAAACTATTTCTATATGCCGAAGCCAGCATTTCTTCCTCATTGTTTTTGCCTCCATACCAAACAGGCCCAACCGCATGAATTACATACCGGCAAGCTAACCGATAAGCTTCGGTTATTTTAGCCTTGCCAGTCTCACAGCCGTCCAGTTTTTTACATTCGTCCAAAAGTTTTGGCCCTGCAGCACGATGAATAGCACCATCAACGCCACCACCACCCAGTAAGCTTTTGTTTGCTGCATTTACAATAGCATCTACATGCATTTCTGTAATATCCCCCTGGTATAATACAATTCTTTCCATACTCTAAAGTTAACTATTTCTAAGTATTGATTAAAGTCAGGCACTACCAAAACTTATTAAAAGGATTCCGGCCAGAATACCAAGTAGATATATCCCTTTTTTACGAATATTCTGCTCCTTAAAAATAATTGCACCGGTAATAAATGCAACAACAACTCCACCCCTGCGAAGCGCAGAGACTATTGAGATCATAGCGTCTTGATAACTAAGTGAATAAAAGTACAGGAAATCGGCCAGCAGCAAAAAGATTGCGATGGCGGGGATTGTCCAGCGCCATTCGAAAACAACCCGCTTTTCTTTCTTAATGGAATACCTGGTAAGTATTAGTACCGGTCCCAGAAATAATACCTGATAAACTGAGAACCAGGCCTGTACAGCAAGCCGATCAATTCTTCCTATTATATATTTATCATAAAGGCCACTTGCCGATGCCAGCAATGTTGCCACAATAATAAAAAATACCCATTTGTTTTTTCTGAAATGGATGCCTTCAAGCTTGCTTGCAGTAGAGAATAAATAGAAAAATAAAAGGGTAATAATCACTCCTGTCCACTGCATTAAGTTAAGCTTCTCATGAAAAATGAGTATTGCCCCAAACAAAGTCCACAGAGGACTGGTTGACCGAATTGGCGACACAATGGTTATTGGTAAATGCTTTAAAGCAAAAAACGAAAGTATCCAACTAGAGACTACCAGTAAGGCTTTTATCAGAATTTGGATATGTTCCTCAAGACTGACAGGTGGAACAAAAAGGTTTATTGAAGAAAAGAAACCAGGGAAATAGTGTGAGCCAATCATTACCGGAAGCACTATAACAGCAGCTGAGAAACTTGATAAAAAAAGCACAGGAAGAACAGCATTCTTATTTACCGATAATTTTTTAAATACATCGTAAATACCAAGAACAAATGCCGAAGAAAGTGCCAGTACTACCCACATACTTTTTTGCTGGCAAAGAAAGGTTTTTGAACTGGTAAACCTTGATTTTTAAGGTACAAAGCATCAGTTTTAACTTAAATAAAACAAGCTGATAATATTCAGGGATTTAAAAAAAATAGTATTTATTCAGTTATTCGTCTTTTCACTACTACTGCGTTTAAATCAGTGAGACTATGATTTCAAATCGTATTTCAAAAGCAATGATCTAATTTTTCATGTGTTACATGCTTCAGCTACATTCCCTGAAATTTTATTTCAATACTCAACTAAGGCTATTTGCTGCCGTTTTAGCTAACGTCCCATTATGGACCCAAAACCTGGACAATTCTCTTAAAATTAGGCTCTTATGATACGCTAACACATCAAGCTGACTTTCTCTTAAATCAAGTCCATTTTTACAATGGCTGTATATCAAATTTGATCCTGGCATCTAAAGCCCTCAAAACCCTATTGATAGACTGAATGGTCATGTTTAGCTTGCCATTTTCTATTTTTGATATTTGCGTTTTGTCAACCTCCAATTTTTCTGCCAGCTGTGTTTGGGTCAGGTGTTTTTCCTTTCTTAACTTTTTAATTTTATATGCCAGTACATCAGCACTTAATTCATCTTCAAACTCCCCCCTGTCAGGTGTTCCTTTCTTTCCAACAATTTCATTTAATAATTCACTATGCATCATTGTTTTCATCCCTTATCCCTCCTGTTAAAATAATTTTTCCTAATTCGTTCAGCTTTATTGATTTCTCTCAACGGAGTTTTCTGTGTCTTTTTTATTATCCCGTGGGTACAAATCACATAAGCTCCATTCTCTTTATCCCAAAATGCAAATAACCGATATTAGTGTCGTGTCACGCCTGACCTGACAGCCTCCCGAGTACTCGGGATTCTTTTGATTTTTGACTGCGTTAAAAAATCGTTTATCCGGCAGCTGCCGGACTATGCGCGGATATTTTACCTTGTCAAAAACCAAAACAACCTCAACTTAACCGTCATCTCAGACATGACACGACACTGGTTGCCCCTGACCTTCGCCCTGAACTCCCAGAAATCTGAGCCTTTCAGCTTCTTAAAAATTGCAGGATCCTTTGTTTGCTGGGCTTTCCCAACATTGTACAGTATCTTTTTGGCTTCAACTTTATCAAGGCTTCTGATAAAAGCAATTGCCTCATCCAGGTATGTTACCTCAAAATAGTTCACTTTCAAAATTAATCAATGTTGAATTATAATACAACAAGCAACTAATTCTTATTGAACACGAAACTGCTCATTCCAAAAAACTAATGAACTACCCCGTTGTAAGCAAACGGGGCATCTGCTAAAGAATTATCATATTATCGTCCCAGGACGGGAAACCTTACTGCCCTCAGGATTTCCTTCCGATAGGGATGGCAAGTTAAAACCCAAAGTCCCGATAGCTATCGGAACCGATACGCCCCTCGATCGGGATCAGTTCGACTTAGATAATTCAGTTCTCCGGCGGTTGCCGGATCCTGAAATCATAGTCTCACTGATTTAAATTCCCGGGGCTGAAAATTAAATATCCACCCTCAAAGAAAGTGGGTTTGATTTGCACCATAGGGAGCTTAAAAGGAAAACAACACGGAAAGTCAAAATAAGAAATAAGCAACAAAAAATGGATAAGGAGCAGCATGGAACTTTCTGATTGGATATTTCCTGTCTGCCGACAGGCAGGCTTATTCGATATTTTACATTTCATGGTATGAAAATAAAGGCACAGCCCTTTAAACATGACCACCACCAATGAAGGTGGTTTTAATAGATTACAATAAAATAAAAACAGTCTCTAATTATTGAATTATTATTCCTCGAATAGCTCATTGATGGCATTGAAATAATCTTCAGTCCAGCCCTCTGCAATGTTATCAAAAGCTTCATCAGGAATGTTGGTGTGCTTTACTTCCATGCTTGTCCCATTTTTATCCTGATGCAGTTTAATGGTTACAATTGAAGGCTCTTCCTGCTCACCAAAGTACCATTCCTGAACGATCTTTTGATCTTTAACAAATTCAAGGTTCTTACCACAAATACTCCCATTCCACAACGAGAATTCCGTTCCGGGAACTTCTTCCATCACTGCAGCTTCACCAGTCCATATTTCGAGCATGAATTTGTTCGTCAATGCATTGTAAACATCTTTCGGTGCAGCCGTAATTTTGAAGTATTTTTTAAAATCTTTCATTAGTTTTCATTTTAATAAGTTATTAAATGACTATCACATCGTTATCCGAAATTGATATGTCGATTTCATTTCCTGTGGAAAGTTAGTAAATGGTCATTAAATAGTCAATGGTAGTCATTATTGAGAACAACAAATGGCCATGTAATAACGACAAAATGACGATGAATGACTTTTTATTACCAATGAATTTTAGCCGAACTATGTCATTAGGATAATAATCCGGATCCCATAAATTATTGAACGAATAGTGGGTTTTTGAATTAACGTGTCACTCATCGGATGACTAAAATACTCAATATCAGCAGAGTCATCCGATGAGTTTTTCAACGAAACTTTATGAACACACTACTAGTTAATTAGCTTAGGGGCTGTGTCTAAAGCCGGCTATCTGAGAAAAAACAAAAAATCAATAAATATAATCAACATGGGTACAAGAATAGCAGGCCTGATAGCCATCTTTCTGATTATAGCTACAGGCACAAACACTTTTCCACAGCATGGTAATGCTGCAGAACTATCTGTATCGCAATCAGATAGAATTAGCCTGTCCCAATTGGTAATCGAGCCTTTTGATTATGAAGGAGTGCAACTTTTAGATGGCCGGCTTAAGGACCAGTTTGAAGATGTTATGAAATTTTACCGCTTACTCAGGGATGAGGATATTCTTAAGAACTACAGGGAAAGGGCCGGCCTCCCCCCGGGTTCAGGAAGAGAATTGAGCAGGAGCAGTATTACACTCGGGCAGTGGCTTGGAGCATTTGCCAGAATGTATAAGCTTACCGGTGACAGAGCTATTAAAGACAAAGCGGTTTACCTTATGGATGAATGGGCTAAGACTATAGAGGTTGTTTATAATCCGAGCCATTATACTTATGATAAAGATGTCCAGGGCCTGGTGGATGTATATAAATACATCGGGAATGAAAGAGCTCTTGACTATCTTGCTCAGATTACTGACTGGGCTGAAAAGAATCTTGACCGTTCAAATAAATACTCTGATGCGGCGTGGGGCCCCGGACCGGAATGGTATACGCTCTCTGAGAATCTTTACCGGGCTTATGAATTGACAGGGATAAAACGATACTTGAAATTTGCGAAAGTCTGGGAATATGATGATTTCTGGGATGTTTTTTTCAAGCACCGGGATGTATTTGCAGAGCTTGATAAATTTGAGCACAATGGCTATCATGCTTACAGTCATGTCAATTCTTTCAATTCAGCTGCTATGGCTTATAAAATTACCGGGGAAAAATACTATCTTGAGACTATAGAGAATGCTTATCAGTTTTTAGAGAACACACAGCTTTTTGCAACAGGGGGCTATGGACCTGAGGAACGTTTAATTGTACCCGACGGGTTACCTGAGACCCTGCTACCGGTTAAAGATGGGGATTTGAATTCAGATCTGGTATTTCATTTCGAAACCGCATGTGGTTCCTGGGCAGGATTTAAGCTGGCCAGGTATCTACAGTCTTTTACCGGAAAAGCCCGTTACGGGGACTGGATCGAACGACTGATCTATAACGGGATAGGGGCACAGCCTCCTATGAACGAACATGGCATGATCATGTATGGGTCACATTATCATATGTGCGGTGCCCGTAAAACCTTGAGTACTGTTTGGTTTTGCTGTTCGGGAACGCGTCCTCTCTGTGTAAGCGATTATCACAATCTGATCTATTATCATGATAGTGAAAACCTTTTCGTAAACCTTTTTATACCATCAAAGGTTGATTGGGAAGGTCCCAATGGCCAGGTAACAGTAATTCAGGAAACCGGGTTTCCCGAGAAAGAAATTGTTAACCTTCAGGTCCAGACAAATCACCCGGGTCGTTTTGGGCTTAAATTCCGTGTACCTCTCTGGGCTCATAATGGTGTTGAAGTGAAAGTTAATAACGGGATTTATAAAACTGCTACAGAGCCGGGGACATGGGCTGTAATTGAGCGGGATTGGAACTTTAATGATAAAGTAACACTCCGCTTTGATCTTTCAACACGGATCGAGCCATTACCCGGATATGTGTCACCAGTTGCTGTTTTACGCGGGCCTGTGGTAATGGTTAGGACAACTGCGAGGGAAAATGAAGACTGGATCGCAAGCGAAGAGGGCTTAAGGTTTCCGGCAGACTGGCTGAGCGGTCGTGATGGCAGAATACCGGTGTCATGGAATCCTCTTTCGATGGAAGCCCCGGTTCACCGGGGAAGGAGATATCGTTCCAATGAAGTATTTCGACCGTTCTACGAAACAATAATGGGTGAGTTCTATCGAATGTATTTCGAGCTTGAAGGCAGAACCGTTATTTTACCGGAACAACTGACATATCATGGAAAATGGGTTCCGAAAGATGCAGTTCACTATGCTACAGGGAACGGTAGCAGTTTTGAAGTTAAGTTTGAAGGTACAGCTTTGGTTTGGGAAGGCATGAGAACTCAGGACGCCGGTATTGCAAAGGTTACAATTGATGGTAAAGAAGTGGCTGAAGTGGATCAATATGGCTATACGGGTGTACTATCGCGGCTTGACCAGAGTGAAGTTCCGTTCAGGTGGTTTATCAGGGGGCTTGAAGAAGGTGAACATACAATAAAGATTACTTCTGTTGCATCCAGGAACCCGCTGTCAGACGGGAATACAATTAATGTCAAAAGACTACTTGTATATTAATCTTTGAACCTGCTTTAAGATGCTAATAATGAAAAAATCATTATCGCTTATATGAAAAATTGCTTCCGGATGATTATAATGAATTTTGGTGGTATTTCTGTTCAAAATCCATTAGATGATATTTATGAACCTTAAATTTTTAATTAATTAGGCTGGCGAAAGTTCTGTTTTATTTAGAGCCTTCGTTGATGAAACGATAAAACAACATTAATGATGAAACAACTAGTATTATATTTTATTTTAGTTGCACTGGCAACGGTTAGTGGTTTTTCTCAAACAAAAGATTTTTACCCGTTTTCACCTGTCCCTTTTACGGAAGTTGAACTGACGGATAGTTTTTGGAAAAAGCGTTTTAAAACAAACAAAGAAGTAACCATTCCTATTGCTTTCCAACGAAGCGAAGAAACCGGGCGATTGGCTAATTTCCGCATTGCAGCCGGTTTGGAAGAAGGCACATTTCCTGAGAGAAGAAGAGGTTTTGATGATTCGGACGTTTTCAAAATTATTGAAGGGGCAAGCTATAGTTTAATAACCAACCCCGACCATGAACTCGAATTGTTTCTCGACACACTTATTTCCCACATTGCAGGTGCACAGGAAGATGATGGGTATTTGTACACCGTTCGCTCTATTATGGGGGATGGAACCCACAGGGATACCAAAGCGCCCAGGTGGATGGCTGTTGAAAAAGGTTCGCATGAACTTTACAATGTGGGGCACATGTACGAAGCTGCCGTGGCTCATTATGAAGCCACCGGAAAGCGTTCGTTTTTGGATGTGGCTATTAAAAGTGCAGATTTGGTCGATGAAACGTTTGGCCCCGGTAAACTGGAACTGGTACCCGGACACCAGGAAATTGAACTCGGACTGGTAAAACTTTATGTGTGTACAGGTGAAGAAAAGTACTTAAACCTTGCCAAATTTTTCCTGGATTACCGGGGAAAAACACCACGTCGAATGGAATATGACCAAACACACAAACCAGTTACCGAACAGGATGAAGCCGTTGGCCATGCAGTCCGGGCAATTTACATGTTTGCCGGAATGGCTGACATTGCTGCCCTTACCGGCAACAATGCCTACCTGAACGCCATGGAAAAACTATGGTACGACATTGTTGCACACAAACTTTACATTACCGGAGGGGTTGGATCGCCGGGAGGAGTTGAAGGTTTTGCCCAAAAGTACAGGTTGACGAACTACACGGCTTACTGTGAAACCTGCGCCGCTATTGCCAATATTTTTTGGAACTACAGATTGTTTTTGACCCATGGCGATTCAAAATACATGGATATCCTTGAATTGGCCTTGTATAACAATGTTTTATCAGGTGTTGCATTATCAGGCGATTTGTTTTTCTATCCCAATAAATTGGAATCCCGGGGGGATGTAGAACGCAGCAAATGGTTTCACACCTCTTGCTGCCCAACTAACATTTCACGTTTAATCCCTTCAGTACCTGGTTATATTTATGCACGAAACACCGAAGATATTTATGTAAACCTTTTTATATCAAGCTCAACAATATTAAATGTAAATAATGTTGATGTAACGGTTGAACAGCAAAGTTCCCTTCCCTGGGGAGGAAATGTTAAATTGAAAATTGAGCCTGAAAAAACGGCAAAATTCAATCTAAAAGTACGGATTCCTTCATGGATAAAGGATAAGCCAGTGGCAACCGACCTTTACAATTATGTAGATGGAAAAAATCAGGAACCGGTAATTTTGGTTAATAAAAAACAAGTAGACTTTGTAATTGAAAAAGGCTATGCTATTCTTTTAAAAGAATGGGAAAAAGGTGACAAAGTTGAAATTCAGTTCCCTTTTGAAGCCAGGAAAATTGCTTCCAGTGAAAATGTAAAAGATAACATCGGTAGGGTAGCATTGCAGGCCGGGCCCGTTATTTATTGTACAGAAGGGCATGAACACCCTCAAGGTGAAGCGAATAATCTTTTACTGAAGGACTCACCTTTGCATTTTGAATTTCAAAAAGATTTACTGGATGGTGTTCAGACCATTAAGGGAAAAGCTTTGCAGCTTTTTGAAAATGAAAATGGTTTAGTTGAAGAAAAAGAAGTAAACCTTACAGCTATTCCTTACTACGGTTGGGCTAACCGGGGGGCTTCTGAAATGTTGGTATGGTTGCCAACTGAAAAAGAATATGCCAGAATAAAACCTCAACCAACCATTGCTTCCAGGAGCAAGCTTGAAACCTCAAAAACAACGCGGGCTGGTGGCTTGAAATATGTGAATGATTTGTATATCCCGGGTAAAGTTAAGTCTGTAGCAATCCCAAATTTCAACTGGTGGCCTGTAAAAGAATCAACCGAATGGATAACTTACACTTTTGAAGAGCCTGCAACTGTATCTGAAAGCTCGGTGTACTGGCACGAAAGTACAGCTGGTGGAAGTTCATATCCAAAATCGTGGAAGCTTTATTACAAAAAGGGAGGAAAATGGAAACCTGTAAAAGCGAAATACCCGGTTAAAAAAGATGGTGAAGCCAGTATTGCTTCTTTCAAACCAGTAAAAACCGAAGGGTTAAAACTTGAAATTGAAATTGGTAAAAGTCCGGCCGGGATTTACGAATGGACAGTTCATTAGTTTTAAAACAGAAAATCTAATTATGACTTGGGAAAATAAATCGCTATTGGTCCTTGTATTATTTTTTATCCTTTCCAACGCGTTTGGAAAGGATAATTCACCAAATGTTATTATAATCCTTTCCGATGATCAAGGCTGGGGTGCAACATCCGTTTTAATAGACCCGATGGTTAAGAACTCGGCCAGCGATTTTATGGAAACCCCATACCTCGAACGTTTGGCAAATAGTGGAATGCGTTTTACCAATGGTTATTCGCCTCATCCTAACTGCTCTCCAAGCAGGGCATCAATTCAAACCGGAAAAAGTCCTGCAAAGTTACACATGACAGACATTATAGAAAGGAAAGGTGGATCAACAAAAACCGGAACAAAATTAGTTACACCGCCTAACCTGAGAGGTTTACCAGTTGATGAGACTACTATTGCCGAACAAATAAAGAAATATAGGCCCGAGTATGCCACTGCCCATTTTGGTAAGTGGCACTTGGGCTCTAAAGGACCTGAGTATCATGGCTATGATAGCAGTGATGGAATTACATCAAACCGGGAAGGAAATCAAAATTACAAAGACAACCCGAAAGATATTTTTGGTATTTCTGAACGTGGGACCCGTTGGATGTCTGAACAGGTACAAACTGGAAAACCTTTTTTTATGGTTTTAGCGCATTATGCTACACACAAAAGAATTGAATACCGTAAATCAACCTTGAAAAAATATCAGAAAAAACATGCAGGGGCAAGGCATAACAATGCTGAATATGCTGCAATGACCGAAGACCTCAATAGTGGTGTTGGAATGGTAATGAAAGAATTAAATGAATTAGGGATTGCAGACAATACATATGTGATTTACCTTTCAGACAATGGTGCCTTTCCATTTATGAACCCTGAAAATACAAATGGACCTGTACGAGGATGGAAAGCCACTCTGTGGGAAGGTGGCATTCGTACACCCTTTATAATTTCAGGCCCCGGAATTCATCAAGGAACTGTTTGTGACGAACGAATTGTTGGTTGGGATTTATTCCCTACAATTTGTGAATGGTTAAACATTCGTGAATTACCAGAAGGTTTGGAAGGTGGCAGCTTAACTCCCGTTCTTACTAATCAAGGTGTTGGAAAAGTAAAAAGGGACAATGATTTTATGGTATTTCACTGGCCTCGGTATGTACTGGGCAAAGGTGGAATTCCGTCTACTGTAATTTACAAAGACTCGTTAAAGCTTCATTATTTTTATGAATCAGATGAATGGAAATTATTTGATATTAAAAATGACCTGGCTGAAAACGTTATTTTAAACGACTCGTTAAATGAACAGTTCGATGAACTAAAAATCCTGATGAAAAAATACCTTAACGACATTGACGCGGGTATCCCTGCTAAAAATCCGTTTTATATTGAAACAAATGATCCGGCACTAAACCACCAGGAAACCATTAATAATTTAATGAGTAATGAAATAAAGTGAATTTTATAGATACGTTTGTTAATTTTATTTCAAATAATATAATGAAGAATAAAATGTATACTGCTAAAAATTACGGGTTTTTGAATATCGTATTGTTAATCATTTTTTCCTTATCTGCTTCACAAGCCCAAGACAAAACAATACCAAATATTTTGCTATTTCATGCCGATGATATGACTTGGCGGGACTGTGAGCCTTATGGGAATACAGATGTATTAACCCCAACGATTTCACGCCTTGCAGAAGAAGGAATGTGTTTTGACAATATGCATACATCAACAGCAATGTGTGCCCCAACAAGAATGCAACTGTATACCGGAATGTTCCCGGCCCGTAGCGGGGCATACCCTAACCATAGCATGGTTTATGACGGGGTGCAAAGCATGGTGCAGCATTTTAACAAACTTGATTATCGGGTAGCCCTCATTGGAAAAGTTCACCACGAACCGTTCCGTTCTTTTCCATTCGAGTTTTTGGGAGGGAGGCATCATGATAACGGGGATGGGATAGATATTGATTTGGAACGCATGAAACCAATTTTGAAACAGGAAAAACCATTTTTTTTAGTGGTTTCGTCCAATCAGCCGCATTCTCCCTGGAACAGGGGACCCGTTGAGCAGTATGATGAAGAAAAGATTGATGTCCCGGAATACCTGATTGACTGTAAAAAAACCCGGAATGACCTGATTCGTTACTATGCAGAAATTACCTATACAGATAGCTTATTGAGTGTTTGTCTGGACTATCTGGAAGAAGTAGGAAAAACCGAAAACACCATCGTGATTTTTACCAGTGAACAAGGGTCTTCCTTCCCATTTGCCAAATGGACTTGTTACGATTTGGGGCTTAAAACAGCATTCATTATAAAATGGCCGGGTAAAGTAAATCCGGATACGAGGAACAATGCCCTGGTTCAATATGTCGATGTTGTTCCTACTTTGCTTGAAGCCGTTGGTGCTGATCCCGGCAAAATAAAAACAGGTATAAAAAAGTCGAATGGTGAAAATGGTTTTGACGGGCAAAGTTTCCTTAAAGTTTTAAAAGAAGAAACAAAAGAACACCGAAACTATGTATATGGCATACATACTACCAGGGGCATATACTACGGATCAATTTGTTACCCAATCCGATCTGTTCGTAACAAACAATACAAGTACATACTCAACCTAAATAGTGGTTCTGACTTTTACAACATGGTAAATGTTAGCACACGTGGCATTTACAATGCCTGGCTTAATGAGACTTCAAACGATCCGGAACGGCAAGAGTTTGTAACACGCTACCAAACCCGTCCAAAGGAAGAATTGTATGATATCTTAAATGATCCGTATGAATTAAACAACCTCATAGGCAATGAGGAACTTGAACCTGTTAAAAATGAACTAAGAAAAGAACTTGCTGCCTGGATGAACGAACAAGGTGATGAAGGGATCAATACCGAAATGAGAGCTTTAAAACGCCAGCCCGGAAGAAAAGAGAACGTTTGGACCGGGCATGAGGAGCAAATGAACTCTAAAATTCTAAAATAGTATTTAGCAATGAAAATTTCTACACGCAGTAACTACCTGAAAATAGCTCTGTTGTCGGTCATGACATGTTTGTCAACTTTTACCTATGCACAATTTACCGTAACTGACTATTCCAAAGCTGACTCTTTGGTGAGAACAATGTCGAAAATGATTTATAATCAAGTGAAGCATGTTAAACCATTGCAGGATTCAACCAGTTTTTGGTATAAAACTAAATCTTCAGATGGACAAAGGTACATCATTGTAGATTCAGAAGAAAACAAAAAAAGAAAAGCTTTCAATGAAGAAAGATTATGTGCACAACTTTCCAGGCAATTAGGTGACACGTTGATTTGGGATGAAATAAATCTCAGCAACGAATCCTTTTCCTCTCAAACCGATTCTTTTTCTTTTAAATACAAAGGAAGCAAATGGCTCTACCTGACCAATGATAACAAGCTAATAAACAAAGGGGAACAGAAAAAGGAAATACCATCAGCTCACTGGGCAACAGCCAGGAACGAACTTGGAAATCCTCCTGCAGTTTCACCTAACAAAAAGTGGACAGCTTTTATTCAGGAGTACAATTTGTTCGTTAAGAATATTGAAACCGGGAAAACCAAACAAATAACCTTTGATGGTTCCCCGGGTGAATATTATAGTTCTTATATCAAATGGTCACCCAATTCCGAATTTATTGCAGTGCACAAATTCCGGCCTTCAGAAAAACGGATGATAAAATTTATCGAATCATCACCTAAAGATCAGCTTCAACCCAAATTGCTCGAATTTGAATACCTTAAACCCGGTGATGCCTTGCCAATAAAAAAACCCTTCCTTTTTTCAATGGACGGAATGGAAGGAAAGCTGATTGCTTTTGGTGGGTTTATGAATCAGTATAGTTTGACTGATCCGGAGTGGCGAAAAGATAGCCGGGCTTTTACGATTGAATACAACCAGCGTGGACATCAACGGTATTCTGTTCTTCAAATTGATGCCGAAACTGGGGAATTGAAAGTGTTAGCTGAAGAAAATCCTGAGACATTCTTCTTCTATTCAGGCAAAAAATATCGTTACGATGTAAATGATGGTGATGAAATGATTTGGATGTCGGAACGAGATGGATGGAACCACCTCTATTTGTACAATAACGAAGGCAAGCTTAAAAATCAAATAACCTCCGGCAAATGGGTTGTACGAAATGTTGTACATGTTGACGTGGATAACCGTGAGATACTATTTTGTGCCAGTGGAAAAAACAAAAATGAAGACCCCTACCACCTTCATTATTACCGCATTGGGTTTGATGGAAAAGGATTGACAGCGTTAACAAAAGAGAACGCCAATCATGAAGTTGTTTTCTCGTTGGATTACAAGTACATGGTTGATTATTTTTCACGTGCAGATTTGCCCGGGAAAACAGTTCTGCGAAATGCTGGTAATGGAAAAATTTTGCAAGTCCTAAATGAAACCGACATCTCGAAGTTAAAGGACACCAACTGGAAAATGCCGGAAGTTTTTACAGCAAAAGGCAGGGATGGGGAAACTGATATATGGGGACTGATTTACCGTCCCACGAATTTTGATCCGTCAAAAAAATATCCGGTTATTGAATACATTTATGCCGGTCCACACAGTTCATTTGTTCCAAAATCATTTGTAGGGATAAATCGTCGATTTGCCGGATTAGCTGAATTCGGTTTTATACTGGTTCAAATTGATGGTATGGGAACTTCAAACCGTTCGAAAGCATTTCATGATGTTTGTTGGAAAAACCTTAAAGATGCAGGCTTTCCCGATCGCATTAAATGGATGCAGGCAGCGGCTAAAAAATATCCCTATATGGATATTGGCCGGGTAGGTATTTTTGGTGGCTCGGCAGGCGGACAAAGTTCAACCGGTGCTGTTTTATTTCATCCTGAATTTTATGATGTGGCTGTTTCGTCATGTGGCTGTCACGATAACAGGATGGACAAAATATGGTGGAACGAGCAATGGATGGGCTACCCAATCGAAGCACATTATGATTCATGTTCCAATGTTACCAATGCATACAGGCTTAATGGAAACCTGATGTTGATTTTAGGCGAAGTGGATGACAACGTTGATCCAGCCTCTACTATGCAGGTTGCTGATGCGCTTATCAAAGCCGGGAAAGAATTTGAACTGGTAGTTTTGCCGGGAGTGAACCATACACTTGGAGGTGATTATGGTGAACGTAAGAGGCGTGACTTCTTTATAAAACATCTGCTTCAGTCTGAAACACCTGATTGGAATAAATAGTTAAAAATGAAAAGTGGTAAAGTAGAACTAACAAAATAAAAGGATAAATTCCTAACAGTTCCTAACACACTTATTAGGTGTAAACTGTTCAAAGTGGATATTAGATTATATACATCAAACGATAATAACGAAATGAACTTGACTCACAGGATTATTTGTATAACTGTTTTTATTTTAATGTTTGCCGGGTGCCAGGAAAGAAAAAAAGAATTCAACCGTCCTAATATTCTTTTCATCACTACAGATTATACCCGTGGCGAAGATTTACCCGTAACCGGGGCACCTTTTTTACATGCTCCGGCTTTAACGAAATTGTGTGAGGAAGGAGCTGTTTTTACCCGTCATTGTTGCAATGCCCCAATTTGTATGCCGGCAAGGGCAACCATTGCAACCGGGCATTACCCGCATTCACATTCGTTGTGGGACAACCGTGCTATACCATTGAAACAACCCGGGCTACCTCTATTAACAACCGGTTTAAAAGAGATGGGATACCAAACCGTCGGGATTGGTAAGATGCATTTCCATCCGTTCAAATCTGATGGGTATTATGACTACGATATTCGAATCACTTTAGAAGGTAAGGATCGGAACTATCGCGATGACGATTACGAAAAATACCTGGAGGAAAGAGGAACAAGCAGGAAAGAACTCAGGAAACAAAGAGATACTACCAACATACCGAGAGGGCAAAGTTTTTTTGACTGGCAGTTGGATGAGGAATTTCATGCGGACGCCTTTGTTGGGGTGAAGACTGTTGAAACAATTCAAAACGAAAAACTTTCAAACGAAAAGCCCTGGTTTATGTGGGTATCATTTACCGGTCCCCACAATCCGTGGAATGCGCCCGAACGATTTGCCAGGCTTTACAGAAATATGGATGATTTGCCCACCGGGAATTTCATTGAAGGGGAATTAAATTCAAAACCCATTGATTACACACGTCACCGCTACGGTTACGGAGGTGATTTAATGCGAATTTATGATCGTGCAACCCATGAAGAAAAAAGGGAAATCAGGAAAAATGTTCGTGCCGGCCATTATGGAATGCTTTCGTTTATTGATGAGTGGATTGGTAAGATTATCGTTGAACTGGAAGAAAAAGGACAATTGGAAAATACGGTAATCATTTTTACATCTGATCATGGAAGTGCATTGTTTGACAATGAAATGTTGCATAAAGGGGCTTCTTTCCCAACCCAATCCCTTGTCCCGTTTGTCGTTTGGAATCCCGGTACAATAAAGCCCGGGCTTAGGACTGAATTTACAACCCATGTTGATCTCTATTCAACTTTTCTGGAATTAGCAGGTAATAAAAATCCACAAAGAAATGAGGGAAAAAGTCTGGTTGAAGTTTTCAAAACTCCCGGACATAAGGTAAATGACTTTGTGATTATTGAAAGTACAATGGTAACATCCATTATGAATGACAAATGGTTGGCCGGGTTCCACCATATTACCAAAGAAGTGGAATTGTACGATTTGGAAAAAGACCCGATGTGCCATTTCAATATAGCTAATCAGGAAAGGTCGGTTATTGCCGAATTAAAATTACAAGTTTATGAGTGGCGGAAAGGACTGGCTGAAAACGGGAAGAAAATAGATGAAAATCCGCTTTTTTGGTATGAAGAGCTCGGGGATACAACAACAGTTTCAAACTATTTTAAAGGCTACACAAAAGCTTTCAAAAATCTTGCAGGAATGAACGATGAAGCCCCGGGTGTTACTGGGCTGGCTGCCCAAAAAGTACTGGAATCCGCGGGAATAGAATAATATATTGTAGTGGGTTTTTGAATTAACGTGTCACTCATCGGATGACTAAAATACTCGGTATCAACAAAGTCATCCGGTGAGTTTTGCAACGAAATTTTAAGAACGCACGAATAGTTTTGAAGATATTAAAACAAATAAAAATAAACACCAATGAAATTTTTACAATACCTTTTAATCGGATTAGTTTTAATTATTTCAGTTAGTTGCCAGGAAAAAGCAAATCAAAAACCTAATGTACTTTTTGTGCTATTTGACGACTTGGGTTATTCTGATCTTGGTTGTTACGGAGGCGAAATAAAAACCCCGCACATTGATAAGCTTGGAATCAATGGCCTAAGGTATGAGTCCATCTACAATTCAGCACGTTGTTGCCCAAGCAGGGCTGCATTAATGACCGGCTTGTACCCACCACAGGCAGGCATTGCAAATTTCACAACCAATAAACCTAAAAAAGATTTAGGACCTGCTTATCTTGGGCATTTGAGAGACGATTGTGTTACCTTGGGTGAAGTGTTGAAAACCGTTGGGTACAGTACATATTATGTTGGCAAATGGCACATGCACGAAAAAACCAGTCCGGTGAAACGCGGCTTTGATGAATTTTATGGGTACGATATGGGCTATGCCCAGGATCAATGGGATCCAAATGCTTATGTCCGCAAACCGGAAGGCAGAGCAAAAGAAATAGACAAACCTGAAGGTGAATTTTATGCTACAGACATTTTTAACGACTATGCACTTGAGTTCTTAAAACAAGCCCGTGAAAAAGAGGATCAACCCTGGTTTCTTTTCTTAAGCCATTCATCCCCTCATTTTCCTGTTCAGGCTCCAAAAGAAACAATTGATAAATATTTCGAGACCTACATGAAAGGCTGGGACAAAATCAGGGAAGAGCGCTTTGCTCAATTAAAAAATGTTGGTCTGATTGAAAATGAAGACCGTTGGACCTTGCCTGAACGTGCCCTTGTTCCTGTTGATCGTGATGTTGTGGCAAACGGCTATTCCGGCAATCAAAATCCTGCATGGGATTCACTTGATATTGACCGGCAACGTGATTTGGCCAGAAGGATGGCAACCTTTGCTGCAATGGTTGAACATGTAGATAACGGGGTTGGGCAGATTGTAGAATACCTTAAAGAAACAGGGCAATATGACAATACGATTATCATGGTAACAAGTGATAACGGGGCTTGTTATGAATGGGGACCATTCGGATTTGACGGACCATCCAGAAAAGGGATTACTATTTTACACAAAGGTGATAGCTTAAACCTTGTTGGTCAGATAGGCTCATCCCCTTCGTATGGAAGTGCATGGGCAAACATGTGCAATACCCCTTTACGACTTTACAAACATTTCACTCATGAAGGTGGTGTGGCCTCTCCGTTTATCGTTCATTGGCCAGATCAAATTAAAGAGAATACAGGAAACTGGATCAGGGAGAGAACCCACCTGATTGATATTATGCCTACGCTTTGCGAGGTTACCGGGGCGCAATATCCTGAAACATTTAATGAATATTCCATTCAGGCAATGGAAGGTGTGAGTTTAGTTAACACGTTTAATGGTGGGCAACTGGAAGAACGGCCAATATTTTTCTCACACTATGGAGCAAAGGCAGTGGTACTGGGAGACTGGAAAGCAGTTTGGGGCAAGAACATGCCTTATGAGATTCAGTGGGAATTGTACAACCTGAAAGAAGACCGGTGTGAAACAAATGATCTTGCAGCAAAATTTCCTGAAAAAGTTGAAGAATTGTCTGCAATGTGGGATGAGTATGCCGAAAGAGTTGGTTTATAATATAATGATCAGATGAAACGAGCATGGTAATAAATTATCACACAGGAGCATGATTATATTCCATGCGAGTTACATGAGTTACCGCAAAAATTAAAAATATAAACGAATGAAATATTTATTTAGTTGTTTGTTTGTTGGTTTTGTTATTTTTTCCTGCACGGTACAACAATCGGAAAAGACAGAACAAAGTCCAAATATCATTATCATCCTTTCCGATGATATGGGTTTTTCTGATATTGGTTGCTATGGTGGTGAAATACAAACTCCAAATCTTGACAAATTAGCAGAAAACGGACTGCGATTTACCCAATTTTATAATGCTGCACGTTGTTGCCCAACAAGGGCAAGCTTACTTACCGGCGTATATCAGCATCAGGCAGGGATTGGTTTGATGACAGGCGAAAAAAATCTTCCAGGCTACCGGGGTGATCTTGGTTTCAATGTACAAACCATTGCTGAGGTTTTAAAGTCAAGCGGTTATAAGACCTATATGACCGGCAAATGGCATGTAACCAAACATACAAGTCCTGATGGCCCCAAACACAACTGGCCGCTGCAAAGGGGATTTGATAAATTTTACGGTACCATTCAGGGAGCAGGCAGCTTTTACGATCCAGCCACTTTATGCCGTAACAATACCTATATTACGCCGTTTAACGATTCGGAATACAGTCCTGAAACATATTATTATACCGATGCTATCTGTGATAATGCCATTAAATATATTCAGGAACATGATAGCCAGAACCCTTTTTTTATGTATATGGCTTACACAGCAGCACACTGGCCACTGCATGCCTTACCTGAAGATATTGAAAAATACAAAGGCACATATGATAAGGGTTACGATCATATCCGCAAAAAAAGATTTGAAAGGCTTAAAGAGCTGGGTTTTATCAATAACGACTGGGAACTTTCGCCAACTGTTGAAAACTGGGACAGTGTAAAAAATAAGGCTTGGGAAGTCAGGAACATGGAGGCTTATGCAGCTATGATAGACCGTATGGATCAAGGCTTGGGAAGACTTATTGATGAATTGAAAAATCAGGAAAAATTTGACAATACAATCATCATGTTTCTTCAGGATAACGGAGGTTGTGCCGAAGGTTATGGACGAGGTTCTTCCCAAAAACCATATCCAACTAACCTGAAGCCCATGGGAAAAGATGAACTCCAAACCCGAACTATGCCCCCAATGCAAACCCGTGACGGCAGGCCTGTAAAAGGTGGCAGGAATAATATGGCCGGGCCCGATGATTCATATTGTGGCTATGGTAGGGGGTGGGCCAATGTATCCAATACGCCTTTCAGAGAGTACAAACATTATGTGCACGAAGGTGGCATTTCAACGCCTTTTGTGGTTTCCTGGCCCAATGGCATCAATAAAAAACTGAATGGGAAACTGATAAATACACCTGCACATATTATTGATTTAATGCCCACATGTGTAGATGTATCAGGTACTGTTTATCCGGACATAATAAACAATCAGGAGATAATACCAATGGAAGGAACAAGTTTAAACCCTTTATTCGCAGGTGAGCGTATTCCTGAAGACAGACCATTGTTTTTTGAACATCACATAAACAGTTCTCTTCGAAAAGGAAAATGGAAATTGGTTCGAAAAGGGATTCCACGCGAAAAGAAGGTTTTCGAATGGGAACTTTATGATATGGATAATGACAGAACCGAAATGTACAACCTGGCTGAAGTTAAACCAGAGTTGGTTGAAAGCATGATTATTGAATGGAATGAATGGGCAGAAAGGGCATTTGTATTTCCAAGCCCTTACTTTGAAAACAAAAATCTGAAAAATGAATAGAAATAGTGTCTTACTTATCATTTTCTCTCTTTCATTTTTAGGTTTATCCTGCAACCATAAAATGAATGAAAAAGAGAAACGGCCAAATATCCTTCTTATTCTTGCTGATGATATGGGCTATTCAGATATTGGATGTTACGGAGGTGAAATTTCTACACCTAATCTGGATGCCCTTGCCGAAAACGGGATCCGGTTTACTGATTTTTACAATGCTGCCCGTTGCTGCCCAACACGTGCCAGCCTGATGACAGGTTTATACCCGCACGAATGCGGGATCGGGCACATGACACATATTTCAAATGGCCCGGGATATTTAGGGATCTTGAATGATTCGTGTGTGACCATACCCGAAGTTCTTGCGGAAGCAGGTTATTCAACAGGTATTTCAGGCAAATGGCATGCCGGAACAGTTAAGAAATCCTGGCCGGAAAACCGTGGGTTTCAAAAATCATATGTTATCCATAATTGGGTGGATAGTTATTTTAAAGTTTTAGAAGGCTGTGAAATTTTTAAAAATGGAAAAGTTGTAATTCCTGCTACAGAGGATCCCGGGAACTATGAGCCCCAACCGGATGGAAAAGAGTGGTATGCCACCGATGTGTTTACTTCAAAGGCTATTGAGCACATTGATTTTGCACTTGCAGAAGGAAAACCTTTTTTCGAATATTTGGCCTACAATGCACCCCATTGGCCACTGGAAGCTCATGATGCGGTCATTGAAAAATACCTGGATAAATATTCCGAAGGATATGAAAAATTACGCCATTCGAAATACAGGAAAATGCAGGAGATGGGATTGGTTTCCCCGGATTGGGATTTACCTGAACAAGATACACCGGACTGGGAAACTTTACCGGATTCGGTTAAAGCAGACTTACAATTTATGCGTGCCATCTATTCAGCACAAATCGATATTATGGATGAAAATATTGGCCGTTTGGTAAAACATCTGGAAGAAAAAGGGGAATTGGGGAATACATTGATTCTCTTTTTATCTGATAATGGCTGCTCGGCAGAACCTATGGGTGAAGATTTTGGCTGGCAATGGGGGAAAAACACCCGAAAGAACTATCTGGAATGGCGCAAAAACTCCGGCAGGGCAGGCACAAGCCAGGGTAGGGTATGGGCAGTTACCAGCAATACACCTTTCAGGAAATATAAACGGTACAGCCACGAAGGGGGGATCGCTACCCCGCTAATCGTGCATTGGCCCGAAGGAATAAAAAAGAAGGGGACATTGGATCGGGAACCCGGCCACCTGGTGGATATTATGGCAACCTGCCTGGAAGTTTCAGGGGCAAATTACCCTGAAAGCAGAAATGGGGTTCCGGTTATTCCTTTACGTGGTATTAGCCTTATGGATAATTTTAGAGGTGGATCCAGGGAAGGGCATGAATTCATATTTTGGGAGCACGAAGGCCACGGTGCCATTCGAAAAGGGAACTGGAAACTTGTTTCCGACAATCCCCTGGATGATTCGTTATGGGAATTGTATAACCTGAAATCAGACCGTACCGAAACCAATAACCTGGCAGGAAAAAATCCGGAGTTGGTGAACGAGCTAAAAGTGCTATGGGAAAAAACAGCTTACGAAACAAAAGTATGGCCAAAGCCACCAAAAGCAACTGCAAAACGAAATCCAATAGAATATTAACAAATAAATATCATATCAAAATGAAGGTAATTACATTTTTTATCCTTATTGCATTTTTCTTTTCTGCCTCGGCTAAAAAACAGGGAAATGCACATTACATAACCAATCAATCGCCGTTAATTGAACAACCTTATACCGCTTTGCCTTTGGGCACAATAAAACCCGGGGGGATGCTATTAAAAATGCTGGAAATTCAGCGGGATGGCCTGACAGGGCGTCTGGACAGTGTCTATGAAGTGGTATGTGGCGACAATAATGGCTGGCTCGGTGGAACCGGTGATGGCTGGGAGCGTGGCCCATACTGGCTTGACGGATTAATGCCACTGGCCTATTTACTGGATGATGACGAGCTTAAAGCGAAAGCACAAAAATGGGTAGAATGGAGCATTGATAATCAGCAAAAAAATGGTTATTTTGGTCCGATGCCTTTAGAAGAAGGCTATAAAAAAATACCGGGGACCCAGCAGGGGATGCGCGAAGATTGGTGGCCTAAAATGGTCATGCTGAAAGTACTTCAGCAATATTACACGGCAACCAATGATGAAAGGGTGATTAAATTAATGACCAACTATTTTAAATACCAGTTAAAAACATTGCCCGAAAAAGAACTTGGGTTTGTTACTTATTGGGCAAACCGAAGGGGAGGGGACAACCTTCAAATTGTTTACTGGCTGTATAACATTACCGGAGATAAATTTTTATTGGAACTGGGAGAACTGCTTCACGAGCAAACCTTTGACTGGACTGGACTTTTTACCAATAACTCACTAAGAAAGGCTAATCCGTATGCTTCGGTTCATTGTGTAAACCTGGCTCAAGGCTTAAAGGAGCCTGTAATTTATTACCAGCAAAGCAAAGACCCCAAATATGTTGAGGCGGTAAAAGAAGGTTTGGCAGCGGTTTATGATGCACATGGATTCGTAACCGGAATGTATGGCGGTGATGAAGCGCTTCATGGGAATGACCCGACCCAGGGATCTGAATTTTGTTCTGCTGTGGAAATGATGTATTCATTTGAAGGGATTTTACCAATAACAGGCGATGTTTATTATGCGGATTACCTGGAAAAGGTAGCCTATAATGTTTTACCAACCCAGCATACCGATGATTTTATGCGCAGGCAATACTATCAGCAAACCAACCAGGTAATGGTAACCCATGAACCCCGGAATTTCGATTGTGACTACCACGGCAGTGCCACATTATTTGGTACTACAACCGGATATCCATGTTGCCTGGCAAATATGCACCAGGGATGGCCCAAGTTTGTTCAAAACTTATGGTATGCCACAGCCGATAATGGATTGGCTGCTTTGGTTTATGGGCCTTCACAAGTAAAAGCAAAAGTGGCTGATGGGACGGAAGTTGAGTTCTTACAACAGACAGATTATCCATTTAAAGAAGATGTTAAAATAACTTACAATACTTCGGAACCGGTTAAGTTTCCTCTACATCTGCGTATCCCCGGATGGTGTGAAAATGCCAGTATAAAAGTAAATGGAAAATCGATAGAAGTTAAGGCAGATGATAAAATCGTAATTCTTGACAGGGTATGGAAACAAGGTGATGTGGTTGAATTACACTTTCCGATGGAACTCCGTTTTTCACGTTGGTACGAACGTTCATTGGGAGTGGAACGTGGCCCGCTGGTCTATGCCCTAAAAATTGAAGAAGAATGGAGAACTGTAAAATCAGCAAAGTATCCGGATACTTTTTATGAAATCCTTCCAAAAACACCATGGAATTATGGCATTCAAAAAAGGACAATCAAACCCGAAAAATTTGAGGTGATTGTTAAAGACGAGATTGATGATATGCCCTGGAACCTGCAAAATGCACCGGTAATGTTAAAAACAACCGGTAAACAAATCCCTTTCTGGAAATTGTACGAAGGATCAACAGGTAAAATTCCTTATTCACCCCATCCTTTGAGAAAAATAGAGACACCGGAAGAAGAAATAACCCTTATCCCTTATGGATGTACTACTTTGCGTATTGCACAGTTCCCGGTTATAGAACGTCAATTAAAATAATTTAGCTATGAAAATTATATTAATCCTTTTGTTGATATTGGCTTGTGGTCTGGAAAATCAGGCCCGGGCGGGAAATGATTATGAGATTACTTCACCTCCTGAAGAGCTGAATCTTGATCCTTTTTACAGGAAATATGTGAATGTAAACGGGATACACATCATTTCTTCCCAAAAAGTACCGGACGAGGCAGTTTATGCTGCCTGCCGCACCATTGACTTTATGACGAGTTCACTGCCTCCTGAAGTTTTGGGATCGATGATCAGCCACAATACCAAAGTGGGGATTATGGCCCGTTATGAAGGAACAACTGACATCCCTGAACATGCCCATTTGGCAAATGATACAACCATCAATTGGGATGTCAGGGCACGCGGATTAGGCGGGACCGTTAAACTGCCCCTTACCACATGTGCCGAAGAGAACCTTTTATGTTATCAGATTGACAAATACCATGCAGAGGATATTTTAATCCACGAGTTTGCACATACAATCCACGGGGTTGGAATTATACCGATTGATCCGGGCTTTAATAAGCTCTTGCAGGAAAAAATGGATGCAGCCATTGCTAATGGTAAGTACGAAAATACCTATGCCAAAACGAACATTTGGGAATATTGGGCAGAAGGGGTACAAAACTGGTTTAATGTAAATGCAGAGGTGGAAGAAGCTGATGGAAAACACAATTGGGTAAATACGCGTGAGGACATGAAAAAGTACGATCCGGCTTTATATGAAATTATCAGTTCCTATTTCCCGGAATTTGAAGAAAGTCCTTCGTGTCATCATGTTGAAAATTTATTTTTTAGAAAATAATTATGAATTATGCTGCCCGGGTACTATGAATTTTCATTTTATATTACTTTGTTTGTAAATGATCCATTTGTGCCTGCTTGTTGGTGAAGGTTCATTTGCATAACAAAGCAATAGTCATTTATGTGTGCTATTTCTGTCATTGGTATACACGATATTGCTTAATAAATCTATTGCATATAGAAATGTTTAAAATCTTATGTATTTTTAGTTGCAGATCTTACTAATAGTAGAGCGTTATTTATTCAAATTATAGTAGAGTTATGTTTCAATCAAAAACTTATATTGAGAGAAGACAGGTCCTGAAAAAATCTTTAAAGTCCGGACTGGTATTATTGTTAGGGCATGAAGAAGCACCTATGAATTATAAAGACAATCCTTATCATTTTAGGCAGGATAGTACATTCCTTTACTATTTTGGCATTTCCAATGCCTCTCTGGCAGGTGTAATTGATGTTGATAATGACAAAGACATCATTTTTGGTGATGAAAACAGTATTGATGATATTGTTTTTATGGGATCGTTGCCTACAATAAAAGAACGCGCCGAACGATGTGGGGTTCATGATACCCGTCCTTACCCTGAACTTGATCATTACATAAAAAATGCAATTAACAAAAAACAGCAAATCCATTTTATTCCACTTTATCGGGGTGAAAGTAAAATTAAATTGATGGAGCTTACCGGGATATTGCCAAAGGATGCCGGGGAAAAGGCTTCAATTGATTTGATAAACGCGATTATTAAACAACGTGAATATAAAACCGATGAAGAAATTGCACAAATTGAACAAGCTGTAAATGTTACCGTAGATATGCATGTTGCTGCAATGAATTTTGCAAAACCGGGGATGAAAGAAGCAGAAGTTGTAGCAGAGGTACATCGTATAGCCCTGGCCGCGAATGGCAACATCTCATTCCCCATCATTGCGACCATAAATGGTCAAATACTTCACAATCATTATCATGGGAATACAATCAAAGAAGGTGATTTATTCCTTCTTGATGCCGGTTATGAAAATGAAATGTGTTATGCCGGCGATTTATCCAGTACTTTTCCGGTAAGTAAAACATTTTCCAATAAACAAAAAGACATTTATAACATAACATTGGAAGCGCATTATGCTTCAATTAATGCTTTAGGCGTAGGTGTTCCGTTTCGTAATGCACACATGGCTGCAGCACGGGTTGTAGCAGAAGGAATGAAAAGCCTTGGCTTGCTTAAAGGAAATGTGGATGATATTGTTGAAACCGGGGCTTATGCTATGTTTTTCCAGTGCGGGACAGGGCATATGATGGGGCTTGACATACATGATATGGAAAATTATGGAGAGGTGTATGTTGGCTATGGAGGGAAGCCCAAAAGTACCCTGTTTGGCTATAAATCGTTACGATTGGCGAAACCTTTGCTACCGGAGCATGTATTTACCATTGAACCAGGAATTTATTTTATTCCTGAATTGATGGATTTGTGGGAAGGCGAAGGTCGGTTTAAAGAATTCATTAACTATAAAAAGTTGCAAGCATACCGTGATTTTGGTGGTATTAGAAATGAAGAAAACTTGATGATAACCCCAGATGGGGCAAAAATTCTTGGAAAGAAGAAGCCAATGACTGTTGAAGAGCTTGAGGCAATTCGAAAAAGAACCATATGAGGATAAACCCGACACTGTCTCACTAAGTGTGTGATTAAACAGGCAGCCAGGGAATGATCATCTTGCGCCAGATAGCCATTATCTTATGCCAGAGAACGACCATCTTACACCAGATAGCCATCATCTTATGCCAGAGAACGACCATCTTGCACCAGATAGCCATCATCTTATGCCAGAGGACGACCATCTTGCGCCAGACAGCCATCATCTTATGCCAGAGGACGATTATCTTGCGCCAGACAGCCATCATCTTATGCCAGAGAACGATCATCTTACGTCAGATAGCCATTATCTTATGCCAGAGGACTGATCGGATCTATTCCTTAAACTGACCGGAACTTACGTACAGGGCATTCTGGGCTTGCCTGATACCCATTAATTGATAAATTGGGAAAGATAGAAAACAGCTGGATACAATTGTTTTTCCATAGTTTCCTACGGTATCCTATTATCTTCTCTTTTTTATAGAACCATAAATGTTTGATAATTTGCAAAGTACTGATTTGGGATCAATTAAAAAAGTTGTGGATTATGTGTTTCGGGTTTCGGGTTTCGAGTTACGGGTTTAAGAAAGGCTTGGCTCCTGCTTGATGATTGTTCATTCTCAACATCTAATTATCCGGCAATCCGGTAGTCCTGTTTTAT
>JANQII010000069.1 GCA_028282195.1 Prolixibacteraceae bacterium | reverse complement strand
TAGTATCATTTGTTAACACCCTTAGCCAGGTGTTATTTTTAAAGCCTTTTCCTTAATATTTCCTTTTAATCTTGTTCAGGCATTACTTTAATGTAGCCTGTCAAACTAAAAACTCTCTTCAGAAAGGTTCGGAAATCACCCATTATTCGTGTTTGTAAATACATGATCAGGGTGGTAATTTTACCTATTAAAATTTATTCCGTTTATAGCAAAAAGGTGACCCTTTGTTTTCATATTTTTTACTTTTCAAAAGGTTTTTATGGCTATACCGTTAAATGAATGTGGTCTCTTTTAAGTCAACAATAACTATTTATGCGAATCAAGGTTTAAATTGCTAAAGTTATAAAGGCAGCTGCTAATCTTCCAAAAGCATGGACCATTAGCCCTCTTGTAGACCTAACTTTGCTCGCGTTTTGAATACCAGCCTTTTCAATCAGCCAATTAAAAATAGCTTCAATAGGTTGCCTGACTTTAGAAACAGCTGTTGAAAATAGATCATCTGCTGCTTTCAACCTTTGTTTTATCACTTCGGGCATTCCTTTTACAGCTTTAACAGGTGCAAGCATTTCAGAGTTTTGATGTTCTACCATGTACTGGTCCAGTTCATTTACAAAGTAAATTTTATCGCCCCAGAAAGTCCTGTTCTCAATGCCTGGCCATGCATCTTTAAATACAGTCACATCATTGACCGAAGCCGGGGTAAACAGTATTTGTTCAGGATGGGGCAGTTTGCCAATACGCCGAAAGCCCAGCAGGTGCAACTTAAGCCCATAATAATATATCCCTTTGGTGAACAATACCCCTTGTCGGTTACCTCCCTTGCAACCTTGCCTGAACGCTTTCCCGAACAGGTTATGATTGGCATGGGGTCTAATAAACTTTGGTCGAACAGGCAATCATCTGGCTGAAAATCTGCAAGCAGCATTTCAATAAGCCTGGTAAAAGCACCTCCCAGCCTGTTCAGCCGGTTATTGAATGCCTGATAGCCCCCTAGCTTTGGAAACCATGAATTTAGGTATTCCGATGCAAAACGATGGACCTGCTTTGCTGTCCTATGTCCTTCATGGTGCATTGTGTACAGGTATATTGTCATAACCTCTTGGTCTGTAAATTCTGGTTCATTGTTATTACTGAACCTTTCACAATAAAATTGAAGTTCTTCAAACTTATCACAGATATAAAAGTAAATTCTTATTAACTTGTCGTCTTTATCCCTGGAAATCATACTTAATTGTCAATTCGAAACTGACATCAAGATACTGATTTTCAGGGAATTAAACAAATACAATATACTGGTTTTCAGCTATTTAATGATTTTTTTCTATTATGTTTTCAATCCTTGATTCGCATTAATCATTCAATTCCATATTCATCAAACAAGTATTTTACAGCTTTTTCAAAAACCAAATCATTACCAGCTTGGATGTCTGAAACGGAATTTCTTATTTGTACATCAGGGACATGCCCAATACCATCCAGGCTGCTGCCATCAGGTAACAAAAACATCATGATTGAGTATTCATACTGCCACCCGTTTGGCAAAAACCTGACCATTCCGATGTCAGAGAAGTCCCCTGCTGTTGAGTCCCCGATTTGGGTGACTTGGCTAAACGACTTTAAATACAGCAATAGCACTTCCGCTGCACTAACTGTTATTCTATCTGTCAATACAACTACTGGTTTTGCAAAATACTCCTTTCCTGATTTTGTTGAATAGTAGTATGTTTTTTCACCAAAATCTGTATGTAATGGACCATTCCTTTCTTGTACTGTATATACAAGTTTTTTTTCTTGAGCAAACCGTCCTGCAATGGCCTTTGCAAACTTATCTTCTCCCCCAAGGTTGTTTCTTATATCAAGTATTATCGCTTTATGATGACCGATTTTGGAAAGGACATCGTCCATAAACCCTTCGTCAATTGTTTCTATTCCTTCTAAGTATATGTATCCAATATCTTTATTTTTCACATTCCCAAACAAGGCTATATTTTCTTCTGCTACTACCGAGGGGATATCTTCATAATTTTGGATGTATTTATTTTTAATAATATCGATACTAAATTCTTTTTCCACGATACTGTCCTCTTCCGAACCTGAAATAAAAAATCGGGAGCTTGGAGGTGGGGATGCGATAGATGTATGACTATCATCCAAATAGGCAATCATATCCCGGAATATATCCCATAGTTCGCCATCGCTTGTTTGCTCATTGACCTTTGGGCGGTAAACTTGATAGATACTGTCCCAATCCCACCCCCTGACATGGAAAAGTGCATAATGCTGGTCGAAATCTTTCCAAAAAATTTCAAAATTATTTATAGGGGTATTGACTTCGTCTTCACCCAAAAAAACTTTTTCACAACTAATCGACAGGAAGGATATAATTAATATATATGGAATTTTTTTCATCGCTTTAAAATTTAAAAGTTGTTCCAATGCTAAGTACATTGGTTGGTATAATTGCTGTTTTTAATTGTTTTGTTTGGTGATAACTAAACTCGTAGTTTATGGTTAAATCCAATTTCTGGCTTAATGCGTACTGATATTTTAATGACCAATTAAATGCAAAGAAATCGTTTAAGGAAGTCCAATCACCCCTAAAAAAAACAGGAACCGGGTTATCTTGGTGATCTACTATGTACTTGTCCCAACCTGTATGGGGAGGACGGGCTAAAAGTCCAAATACAGGCATCGAAAAATCGCTGGAAATGGTATGCCTTTTATTGATCTTTTTAGAAAGTCTTCCCCTAAAATCAAAACTGTGGAGTACATAGTAAGTAATTGCATTGGTTCCATCGTAGAAAACAAGGTCCGCGTAAGTATGCAACTGGCCACCAATATGTAGTTTCATATTGGGTATATCAACAGGCAAATTGATCAAGTAGCTAAATTCCAAGTTTGTAGTATAACGGTCGGCAGAATTGTAATCAGAGATTTTAGTTTTTATTTCTCCAAACTGGAAATTAGTGCGAAATAAAAGTAAGTTGTCATTTTTAAGTTGTTTGCTGTAGCCAAACGTTAAAGCCAATCCATTCGTGGAGTAATTAAGGGGTGAATAATTCCGGTCTTTTAAGAAACCATTTTCAAAACCAATTAATATATCAAAACTTTTGTTGTCGATTGGATTCTCAACGGTTTCTTGAGCTACCATCAACTTAAAACCAAAGATGCAAAGGGCAATAACTAAAATTAACTTTTTCATCTGATTAAAATTAGAGCCAGGACATAGGATTTTTATCATTCACTTGTGTGGCGAGATTCCTTGTCATGGGTGTTTTATTATATACTGACAATAATTATTTCTGATGGGTTGCAGGCAGGACAATATTTATTAGGGAAAAATTCAAAATAACCAAGATTGGGGCTAATGGTTTTGTTAGATAGGTTTTTCGGGGAAAGGAAACAATTACTTATTTCCCAAGCCGGTAATAAAGAGCAGTACTTAGCATGTTGTTATATTGATCATCAAACCAATAATTAGTAGGTTCACCCACTAAATCCCGTGTCGGTAAGAATGAATACGCAAATCGAAGATCAAGGGTGAGGCGCTCGGTCATTTCAAACCGTACACCTAAAAAAGCCTGAAAATCAAAGTCATTAAATGGCTTCTCATCTTCTTCCGGGAATTTTCCAAAATTATCATACTCCGCACTATGCATTAAAAAACCCGCAGACAGTCCCGCTAAAAAAGAAATGGTTTCACTTGTTCTTACTCCAATATAAACAGGCACATCAATATAGCCTAAGCGCATAATGTATTTACTTTGATCTTCACTTTTTTTATCAGGATTTCTACGGCTTCCTTTTTGTGCATATTTGATTTCCATTCCTGCAAAAGCGGTTCTGGAAAGGTCGGTTTGTACATAGCCACCAACCAGAACACCCGGTTTATGATATCCTTTTGTAAAATCCCCCTCAACCTGAGATGCGCTTAACCCTCCCAAAATACCTCCTTCAAAACGTTGAGCATTCACCGAAAATGAAAAAAGTATCAATAAAAGAAAAAATAACCGTTGGATCATAGTAAAGCTTTTAGTTTTTCTTTTAGAATAGCCACACCCGCTTCAGCTTTTTCTTCAATAAATGTAACATTGCTTAAATGAACCGGAGGCCGTTCCGGGTCAATCACAAAAATGGGTACATTTTGTTTGGTGTAATGAACCAATCCGGCAGCCGGATAAACATTCAATGATGTTCCAACTACGACTAAAATGTCTGCACTTTCTACAACAGCAATTGCATCTGCCATAGCAGGGACTTCTTCGCCAAACCAAACAATATGTGGACGAAGCTGGTGTCCTTTCTCACACAAATCGCCAAACTTTAATTCCCAACCTTCCAATTCATAAACCAAATCGTAATGAACCGTGCTTCGAACTTTTTTCAACTCTCCATGTAAATGAAGCACCTTACTGCTTCCGGCTCTTTCATGCAGATCATCCACATTCTGCGTAACAATCTCAATATCAAAGTCATTTTCTAATTCAGCAAGTCCAACATGACCTTCATTTGGTTGACAATCCTGCAACTGTTTCCGACGTTCGTTATAAAAACGCATCACCAATTCCGGATTGTTTTCCCATGCTTGTGGGCTTGCAACCTCCATTACATCGTATTCTTCCCAAAGACCTCCCATATCACGGAAAGTTCGCAAACCACTTTCCTGGCTCATTCCTGCACCCGAAAGCACGACCAGTTTCTTTTTCATTTGTTTTGATTTTGGATAGTTTTTAATGATTAAAAATTTTAAAATCACATAAGCCACGTCTGGCAATCAGCATTTTACATGCACAACAGCATAGCTTAGTCACATAACCGTCACATAAAAGCTAAGCCCAATAAGGAATATATTTTGCAAATTTTTTCGAACTACTTGAAATATCATATGCTTTAATAAATTCTTCATGTATAGACTCTTTGATTATCCTAGAAACCATTGAGTAGTTCTTCTCTTCAATATTAAAACGCTCTCGCAGACTTTGATTTGTCATCATTTCACCTGAAACATACTTTAAGCAACAATGCTGATAAGTAGCTCTTACTTTTTCAAGTCTATCCATTTGGCGCAAAGATTTTGGTGAATAAAGAATAACTCTAGTATAATTTTCACCTCCTATAAAATCTGGTGCTGGTAATTGAAAGATCTCAACTTGCGCGATTACTTTATCAATTCCGCTACCTCTTTCTTCACAAAAATTCATTCTTCTCATTAAAGCAGCCAATTTCTCATTTCTACTGATTGGGCTATGGTCTATAAAACGTTGTGTATCTATTAGTGGTTTCCCTGGATTAGTAATTTCAATTCTATCATTAAAAATCTCAATCATAGGGCTTGTCCCACTCATTGATAAGTCTTGATGTATTATTGCATTAGCAACAAGTTCCCTAATTGCTAATTCTGGATAAACACTTACCTCTTCTCTGAATACACGCCCAATTTCTTCATTAGAAGGAAGTCTTTCATTTATATAATCGATCATCCCGGAAAAACCGACTGCTAACCCATATTTTGCAATTTGATCTTTCAACGTTTTAAGTCTGTTTGAACCACTATATATTATAATTCTTGGAGCTTTTCGACTTAATCCATCAAAATTATTTAAATCATTTGCAAATAAAATAGCACCCAAATTAGTTATGTGATATTTCACACCACGCTTTTTAATCAAATCCTCTTGCAATAGTTTTTCCAATATGATTTTATTATCATTAGGCTTAGGAAGTTTCAACAGATAAAATAAAGCCTGCCAATTAAGAAATTCTATAACCTGAGAAGCCGAAACATTTTTCTTGGCAATTTCTTCCTCGAATACAATTCTTTTTGTAGTTCTCCAAATTTTTGCCTCTTTCTCGGGGTGATCCTTCAATTCTTTAAGATAACTACCAACTCTTACAAATGCATTGTTTTTAAACCTGATAGGTATTCCTGAAGCTGCATCAATAATGAATAATGCAATATGTTTTCCTCTGTAATCAAATTCATGAATAGTAAAATCAGTCCTTGGATTTAGGTGTGTCCTAAGCCAATTATCTAATTCTTGATTTTTAATTTTTCTTGTTAGTGGGTGAAACTGTGTTCCGACAATATTGTGAGTTCCATCTTCAATCCCAAAAACTAAAAATCCATCTTCTTTCCCCTCAAGACATGCAGCATTTGCTAAACCTGACAAATACTCCCCAATATTTTCAGGAATAGCTTTATTCACTTTGAATTCAACCCATTCTGTTTCCTTTGGGAGAGCTCTCAACTCATCTATTTTTACAATCAGCTCTTCTTGATTCATCAATAATTCTTTATTTAACCTGAAATAAATCTGTCTTCGTTATTAATTCTTGAATACTCTAAATTTCAGCTTATAACGAAAATAACATTAAATAAGCTAATTTTCTAATTTAATTAATCATAAATTTCACATACTTACTTATTCTTGTTACAACTCAACCTAAACAAAAACTTATCGACTTATTTCCTACTTTTGTGACAATGATCGACCATGCTACTATAGAACGAATTCTTGACGCGGCTGAAATTACCGATGTGATTTCCGAGTTTGTAACTCTCCGAAAAAGAGGTGTCAACATGCTTGGACTTTGTCCGTTTCACAATGAAAAAACACCTTCGTTTACTGTTTCCCCTGCAAAAGGTATTTTTAAATGCTTTGGTTGTGGGAAAGGGGGTAACTCGGTTAATTTCATTATGGAACACGAGTCTCTTTCTTACCCTGAAGCCTTGAAATGGCTTGCAAAAAAGTATAACATTGAGGTAAAAGAAGAGGAAGAAACAGAAGAGCAAAAGCAGCTGAAGGACGAGCGTGAAAGCATGATGATCGTTTCCGGTTTTGCCCAAAAATATTTCACCCGTTTTTTGTGGGACGAGAATGAAGGCCGAACCATTGGCCTTAGCTATTTGCGTGAGCGAGGAATCCGGGATGAAATCATCAAAAAGTTTGAACTCGGTTTTTGTCCGAATGGGAAAGATAAATTTACACAAGATGCTCAGAAGGAAGAATATAAGATGGAATTCCTCGAAAAGACTGGACTCACCATCAAGCGGGATGATTGGGTTCGCGACCGCTTTGAAGACCGGGTAATGTTCCCAATTCACAATATTGCAGGACGGGTAATTGCATTTGGTGGGCGAACCTTGAAAGACGACAAGAAGATAGCCAAATACCTTAATTCGCCAGAATCAGAAATTTATCACAAAAGCCGTGTACTTTACGGAATTTTTCAGGCTAAAAGGGAAATTACCAAAGAAGACAAGTGCTACCTGGTTGAAGGATATACCGATGTGCTGTCCTTTCATCAGGCAGGAATTGAGAATGTTGTAGCTTCTTCGGGAACGGCTTTAACACCGGATCAAATACGATTAATTAAGCGCTTTTCGAATAACATTACCATTATTTATGATGGCGATGAAGCAGGTATTAAAGCATCTCTTCGCGGAATTGACCTTGTACTTGAAGAAGGGGTCAATGTAAAAGTTTTACTCCTTCCCGATGGAGAGGATCCTGATTCGTTTGCCAGGTCTATGAGTTCAAGCCAGCTTACGGAATATATCAATCAAAACGAAACCGACTTCATCCAGTTTAAAACTCAATTGCTACTGAAAAATGCCGAGAACGACCCGGTTGGCAAAGCTCGTTTAATTGGGGATATTGTACGCTCTATCTCAGTTGTACCGGATGCTATCACCAGGTCGGTGTATATAAAAGAATGTAGTCGGTTGATGGATGTTCAGGAAGATATTTTGTATACTGAAGTTCGCAAGCTCATACAAAAACAAACTCAGGATATCCGCAAAAAAGCTTTTCGCGAGCAAACCAAACCGAAAGTTCAGGAGGTGCAGCCGGCTAAACCTGTAACAAATACCTGCGAAACTGAAGAACGGGAAATCCTTCGCATTCTTATTAAATATTTTCATGAAGAAGTTTTTGAAGCTGAAGATGAACATGGAAGAAGAATAAATCTTTCAGTAGGAGGGTATGTTTTAAATGAACTCGAGAATGACAGTTTGGTTTCTGACAATCAACTAATTAACGAGTTTATAAACCTATTCCGCGAGCAGGAAGAAAACCCTGATTTCAAACCCGAAAGTTTTTTTGTAAATCACAGCAACATGCAAATAAGTCAACTGGCCAGTGACTTGGTTGCTGAAAAATATATCGAAAGTAAGCGCTGGAAAAAAGGAGGTGCTTTTGTTGAGGCTGAAAATGAAATCCTTGATTTGCTTGTTCCAAAAATTGTTCAGGAATACAAACTTCGTAAAGTAAAAAATATGCTTCGTGATTTGGAACAGAAAATTCAGGAAGCGGCAAAGTCCGATGATATGGAACAAATAATGGATATCCAAAATCAATACATCAACCTTAAAAAAGTTGAGAGCCACCTTTCGGCCCAGCTTGGCAACAGAACAATCATTTAAAATTGAAAACGATGAGAACCCTGCTTATAGAAGATCGCAAAGAAATTAACGAAGTTATCCAATCTTGTAAAACTTGTTTTTTAGCCATGTCGGTTAATGACCAGCCTTATGTTTTACCCATGAATTTTGCACTGGAGGGAAACACAATTATTTTGCACTCTGCACAAAGTGGTCGTATGTGGGAGACTTTAAAACAAAACCCAAAAGTTTGTATAAACTGGACTTTGGGAGAAGAACTTGCCTGGCAGGATGTCCAGGTTGGTTGCAGCTACAGGGTAAAATCAAAATCGGTTATTGTTGAAGGCAAAGCAGAAATTATTGAAGATTACGACGAAAAATACCGATTACTTGGTGTTTTAATGAGTCAGTACAGCGAAAGGGAATTCAAATTCAACAGGCCGGCAGTAGTCAATGTTGGGATTATCAAAGTTTCTATGGATAAAATATCGGGAAAAGAATTTGGCGCAAAGGCTGTTACGCCATGGAATTCTTAAAACTTATTTTTGAAATCCAGCTTCAATCTTATTGAAAAGACTAAATGATTCTGAGATTTTTGAGGAGAGATGAGGTTTCAGTATGTTAAGTTTTCCTTTTAAAATATTCTCTTTAGAATATCCAGAGTTTTTCAAATAATAAATTGTAGATACTAACTCAAGGCTTTGATAGTCTTGATCAACCAAGTATTTTATTAGTTCGATATTGCTGCTAATTTCATCATCCATATCTATTGATTCCTCAAGCTCATTATTTATTTCATATTTGAAGGCATACCCCTCTCCATTCTCTTTAAAAATTTCTCTATCAACTAATTCATCTACCTCAAGCTGAAGCTCAGATGAGTAAGGTCCATAATAATGATATTTGAACTTTTCAGAAAAATTCAACCCTTTATTCTGTAAAATATAGACCATCTTTTGAAATTTAGTTCTTCCTTTAATTACACTTACAGCTTTCAACAGTGCGCCTAATTTATTCAAATTCTCCGATGTAGTTATCATAGTAGATTATCTATTAAAGGTTTAAATTCTGAAATAATATATGCTCTTCTTTTTTAAAGGTCATTATTCCTCAATGACTTTATGATCGGTGAGATTTCACCTAATTCTTTTTGTTCTTTATCTCCCAATTTTAACCAAATATGCTCAGCTCTTTCAGAGCTCTTCTTTCCAAGTAAATAAGAATCTTTATAAGGTACATTGTTATAATTATCCTCAAAATAAAAAACTTGATTATCCCCTAATTGTTCAAACAATTTATGTCCAATTTCAGTGTCCCATAAATTCTCATTTGCTTTCTCATTGATCATTTTAGATGGAATTCTATTAATAATTACTTCACAAAGCTTAGACAAAATTTCATCCTTTGAATTATCTTTCCAATACTTAAAATGTGTAACTAAATAAAAATCATCAAGTTGTAAATATGCCTCTAGATTATCATTATTTTCAATGAAATTCAAAAGACTCTTATCTAAAAATAATTCATTTACATCATCTCCTTTAAGAATTAGCTCTTTAAGTCTGTCAAATATCTTCTGAACAATAACTTCAAAACCTCTAGTTGTTTTATGAAAATAAACTTGCTCATACATATGATATCTTGAAACTATAAATGCCTCTACTGCATGAATTCCTTTCTTTGCATTAATTAACAAACCATCGCGGTCATCAGAATTAATTCTACCTATTTCAATATTTTGGAAAAGCCATTTAATATCAAAAGAGGCATAATTAACTCCACACATGTATGCATCCCTCAATAAATAATCTATTCGATCAGCATCCAACTGACTTGAAATAAGCTCCTTAACCCATATCGGATTAAACGTGCCATTTAAAATCTCAATGATCCACTTCAGAGCATATTTGTTTAGTAGCTCATTGCCCAAAGATGTTAAAATATTTAAAATATTTAATTCTTTTGAGGAAATTATCTTCTCAGACATTTTCTCGTGATCAACATTTGTTATCCTTTCAAATGCATGAGAAAATGGTCCATGCCCTATATCATGAAGTAATCCAGCCAATTTAACAACTAATCTTAGTTGATCTTTTTCAACTTCTAAAGAGATATTATTACCTTCCCTATCAAGCTCTGGAATTATTACTTTATCAGGAATATTCAAATTATCAAATAATTCACCCACAACATGACATACTCCAAGACTATGAGAAAATCTATCATGAACAGATGTTGGATAAGTATAATAAGAAAGTCCTAACTGCCGAATGCGCCTTAATCTTTGAAACTCTGGAGTATTAATGATATCTATAATCGCCTTCTCTTTTTCTTTATCAAATGAGATAAGGTTGTATATTGGATCTCTTATAACTTTTGAATGATTAGGCATTTAGTAAAAATACATAAAACCATGTAAATTTTATTATCATAAAAATGACAAGATATACACAAACATATGTTGACAACTCAATACCATTATATATTCAAAGCTATTCCTTATTATTGTAGTCATATATCAATTTAAAATATCTTAACAAAATGATTTTTGTAACAGGGGGCACAGGGTTAGTTGGTTCGCATTTACTTTACGACCTTTTAAAAAGCGGAAAAGAGGTTCGGGCACTGAAACGATCTTCAAGCAATATGAAACGGGTAAAAAAGGTGTTTGCCTATTACGATGACAATCCAACCGAACTTTTTGAACAAATTGAGTGGGTTGAAGGAAATATCCTGAACTACCACAGCCTGGAAGACTTGCTCCCCGGAACTTCCGAAGTATATCACTGTGCTGCAATGGTTTCATTCCACCCAAACGACCACGACAGCATGCTTAATAACAATGTAAAGGGAACTGAAAACCTGATTAATGCCGCTATTCATAATCAGGTGAAAAAGTTTTGTCATGTAAGCTCAATTGCAGCTCTTGGGAAAACTCAGGATGGAAGCGAAATCAACGAAGATACTTACTGGACACCATCAAAAAGAAAATCATCATATAGCCTAAGCAAGTTCTTTTCAGAAATGGAAGTATGGCGTGGGATTGAAGAAGGTCTGGAAGCTGTCATTGTCAACCCATCCATTATTCTTGGCCCTGGCAATTGGGATATTGGCAGCCCTAAGTTGTTTCAGGCCATATGGAAAGGGCTAAAGTATTATACGAAAGGCGAAACGGGTTTTGTAGATGTGCGGGATGTTAGCAGGGCGATGATAAATTTGATGGAAAATGAGAATTTTGATAAAACACGTAATCAGCGCTTTATCTTAAATGCAGGAAACTTAAGCTATCAAAACTTTTTTAATAAAATTGCCGATGCCTTGCAAAAGCCACGCCCCAAAACTTTTGCCTCAGATTTGATTTTACAAGCCTCATGGCGAGCAGCACGCCTGGCCAGTTTTTTCTCAGGGAAACGACCTTCAATTACCCGTGATGCAGTTTCAGGCTCAAATGTAATTTCGCGGTATAATGGCCGGAAGATTACTGAGACTATTGACTACCAGTACCGTGATCTTGATCAAACGATAATTGACATTGCCGGAATGTTTCGTGGAGACATAAGTTAACGTTAAAAGTTGATCATTTGTTAGCCAAAAGTGATTTTTAACAAATACATCATTAACTTTGTTAATCCAAAAGTCATGATGAAACATATTTCCATATTACTGTTTCTGCTATCTTTTAATCTTTGTTTAGCACAACAGGATAGCTTAAAAAATCAGGGTGTTTCTTCCGGAAGATTAGCAAATATTATTGATATACAGAACCTTGCAAACGAAGGATTCAATTACTGGCAAGACAAATTCAGAGGTCATTGGTCTGGTATACATTTTGGTTTAAATGGCTTTGCTAACTCTGACTATTCCAATTACAGTGAAGAAAATGTTGACTTTTTGGATGTAGAATTACATCGCTCCACTTTACTTGATTTAAATCTTATTCAAATTTCGAAAGGCGTTCAGCGCAATCGAAATACAATTGGCTTAATTACCGGTGTTGGCCTTCAAATTCAAACATTTCATCTCGATCAGAAAACCAGTATTGAAAAAACTTCTTTCAGAATTGAACCGATTGAGCTTTTTTATGAATCTAACCAAAAATCAAAACTTTCTTCAACCTATTTAACCATTCCATTTTTGGTTGAATTCCAAATTCCAATTCGCCAATATGCTAACCGGTTTTATGTCGCTACCGGAATTCTGGCACAAAAACGATTAAGTACACATACAAAAATTAAGTATCGTAGAAACAACAAGAAAGAAAAGTTAAAGACACCAGATGATTTCTACATGCATGATTTTAGATATTCTGCAATGATACGTTTTGGGTACAGGTGGGTTAATGTTTTTGCAAGTTATGATCTCCGTCCGTTATTCATTGAAAACAAAGGACCTGAATTATACCCATTCTCATTGGGTATTGCCCTTTTCTCTTTCAATTAATTTAATTTCTAATTATGAAGAAGATTCTGATTTTCATATTATTAATTCTTCCGACAATTTCATTTTGTCAGGACGCTAACTTTGAGAAACTCAATTTCCTTTTCGGGGAATGGAGCGGAACAGGAAGCGGCTTTGGAAATGAGAAATCAAAAATTGAATCAGGCTTTCAATTAAGTATGAATGGAAAATACATTGAGGTAATTAATGACTCCAGGTTTGAGCCAACCGAAAAAAAACCAGAAGGTGAGCACCATATTGACAAAGGATTTATCAGTTTCGACAAACAACGAAAACTAATTATTTACAGGCAATTCAACATTGAAGGTTTTGTAAATCAATATGTTTTAAATGAGTCAAAATCGAATGACAACCTTTTGGTTTTTGAAACCGAAACAATTGAGAATTTTGTTCCAGGCGGAAAAGCAAGATGGACAATTATTAAGCTAAACGAAGATCAGATAAAAACAACTTTCGATGTTTCTTTCCCGAATCAGGAATATGCTTGCTTCGGGGAAAATATACTTTCAAGAAAGAAATAGCAAGGCTGATGAGCCAGGTCACTGATATTTCTCTTGATTTACGTTAAACGAATTTCATATTTTAGCAACATCAAACCTGAAAATTATACGAACATGAAGCTTTTACTAATCAGCAACTCAACCATGCCAGGTGAGGCATACCTGGACTATCCTAAAAATAACATTAAAGAATTTCTTGGGGATAAGCCTGTTAAAGCTTTATTCATTCCATTTGCTGCTGTTACTTTTCCTTTTGATGAGTATGAGAGTAAAGTAAACGAACGTTTTCAGGAAATTGGTCATTCAGTAGTTGGTGTGCATCGCTTTGATGATCCGGTTAAAGCAGTTCAGAAAGCTGAAGCAATTGTTGTTGGAGGAGGAAATACCTGGCAACTGGTACGTATGATGCATGATCAGGGGCTGATGAAAGCAATTCGCGAAAAAGTATTGGCTGGTACGCCTTACATCGGTTGGAGTGCAGGATCAAATGTAGCTTGTCCAACACTCCGCACAACCAACGATATGCCAATTATTGATCCAGGCAACTTTAATACAATGAACCTGGTTCCATTCCAGATCAACCCACATTATTTGGATGCTAACCCTGAAGGTCACGGTGGGGAAACCCGCGAACAACGCATTGAGGAATTTCTGGAGATTAATCCAGGTACATACGTAGTAGGATTAAGAGAAGGAACAATGCTTAAACTTGAAAACAAAAAGATTGAGCTAATCGGAAGTCGTCAATTGAGAATTTTCTTGAAAGACAATAAACCCAAAGAACTTTCTGCCGGAGATGATTGTAATTTTCTACTTGCTTAACACGACATTAATACAATCTTAAATAGAATCCTGCTTCGGCAGGATTTTTTTTGCTATGCACGCTTGCCAGAATTTCTTTCCTAACTTTGCCGCTCAAATAAGGGAAGAATTATGGGCTTATACCGATTAGTATTTAAAATTACTCAATAATTTCACTACGTTTATCATTGAGTTTTAATCCCGAATCCTCGGGACGGCATAATACCCATGTGTAAATTAACACATAAAATGGTATTATTTAACCGCCGAGTGCGCAAAGTTTTTATCGGAAAGTTCGCTAAGGGGTGACTTGGGGCAATGATTTTTTGCAAACTATTCAGATCAACCCAAAACTCACGTTAAACAATATGAAATTTGTAATCCAGGATAGAAAATACTATCATTACCATATGGAGATTCGAAACAAAATATCCTTGATGGCGTGCAAATCAGCACTAATCATCTCAGGATTATTGGCATCCATGGAATGGTTCCCTGGAGCTGTTCGAACATGGCTGTAAAGTATCCATCCTGTCAATTATGTCATAGATGACTTGTAACAGGTGATTTGCATTTCAATTTAAAATTATCGAAGTTTGAATAAATCAAACTAAAAAGAAGCAACTTCAATCAATGATAGTTCAGTACCCTAAAGAATTATGGGATGATTTCAAGGAGGGGCATCATTCTGCTTTTACCCTGATTTATAATCAGCACATTGATATGTTGTATGCCTACGGCTCCAAAATATCTGCCGACAAATCATTGATGAAGGATAGCATTCAGGAAGTATTTATTGATTTATTTGAAAAACGGAAAAACATCCGAAAGCCGGAAGCGTTGAAATTTTACCTGTTTAAATCACTAAAAAATAATTTACTGGAGAAACTTCAAAAAGCAAGAAGAACGGGTGATTATGATTTTGAAGATTTTGAAAGTTTTGAGATCGAATATTCAATAGAAGATAAATGGATTGAGCAGGAAAATGCAGATTCTCGTTATAAACGAATTGCTAAAGTGTTAAAAAAGTTAAGTCCAAAACAAAAGGAAATAATTTATCTGCGGTATAATCAGGGCTTCGATTTTAGGAAAATATCCGTTATAATGAACGTCCAGGTAGATTCGGTCAAGAAGCAAACTTACCGGGCATTAGAGAAGTTGCGTAAAAATCTGGATAGTGATTTTCTACATCTTTTACTCTTTTTGTTGAAAAAAAAGTAAAAAACTGTCCCCTTTTTATCATTTTATCCACCTTCTTATTGAAGTTATCAAAAGTTAAATGATAATAGTATGCTATTGAAGGGAACAATTGTTTTTTTGGCTCTCCCTCTCTTCTCGAAGAGAGGTCTGCCTGCAGCAGCTACCGTGTGTACACAAATACTATTCTGAAAAAAGCAAGAAAATAAGAAATAAAAAACAAGAAATAACGAATAAGAAAGTGATGAA
>JANQII010000021.1 GCA_028282195.1 Prolixibacteraceae bacterium | reverse complement strand
TTGATAACACCTTGCACAATCAGCCTATCAACCGAATCGGAAGAGGTCAAATCAAGGATTTCCCTGAATATTCAGCTTCAACCCTTGATTCACATAAGTTATTAATTACAGTTTATTTGAAAATTTTTGAATAATTCTTTGCATTAGAATTTTAGGTAACTAATCAGAGTGTAAGCTAGTGTAAAGATTGCTAATTACCCAAATTAATTTCTGCCTTGATTCCTTTTTTCTTCGTTAAGTTTTTTCACCGTCCCGAGTAATCGGGATTCCTGTAAAACTTGCCTTGAAAAAAGAAAAATAGCATCAGAAGTTACAGTTCGTTTTAATGAACAATCTTCACACTAAACAATAACTTTTTGTGGGTTGAATACGTTGTTGATTGTTTTTGATGATGGTATTTCGTAATTGACCTGGGCACTTTTCAGCACATCACGTTTTGACATCCCCTTTAGCTATCGATAATTCGACAGGGCGACATCTGTCTTGCTATTCCTGTAGAATTGTCGTATTTTTGATAAAAAATAAAGACATGGAAACAGATAACCTGACATTTAGGTCTCTTGACAATAACGATATTTATAAATTGATACATGCCACGAGAAAAGGAGTTGATTATAAAACTTTTAATGATTTTTCTGCAACATATCCGCTAAATCCCTCAACGTGGTCAAAGATTTTAAATATCTCAGAGCGGACAATCCAACGATATAAGAGAGAAAAAAAACGGTTTGATCCGATTCATACCGAAAAATTGCTTTTAGTTATGTTGCTTTTTAAGAAAGGCTCTGATGTTTTTGGAGATATCGCAAACTTCTTAATTTGGGTTAAATCTGAAAATATTGCTCTTGGAGGAGTTAAGCCAATCGATTTATTGGATAATTCATTCGGTATTCATTTGGTTAAAGATGAGTTGACGAGAATAGAACATGGGGTTTTAGCATGATTGTGTTCCGGCTTGCACATAAAAAGTATGCCAATGACCTTTCTGGAACTGGAGCTGAAATTACAGGTGGCAGGTGGAATTTTAAAGGAACAAGGGTTCTGTACACTGCAGATTCAAGAGCATTGTGTATGGCAGAAATAATGGTTCACACACGAATTGGGATTATACCCAAAGATTACTTCCTGATTACAATAGAAATTCCGGATTATCCTGAAATTATCCGGTTGGAACAGAAAGACTTACCGGAAGCCTGGAGAAGATTTCCTTATTCAAAGTTAACACAAGAATCTGGGAACGAATTTATTGTAAAAAATGAGGCACTTTATACGATGGTTCCGTCAGCTATAGTTCAGGGGGATTACAATATATTGATCAATCCTTCACATCATGATTTTGAGCTGGTAAAAATTAACAAAACAGAGAAGTTTGATTTTGATGAACGATTATTTAAGTCAGTGAAACTATGATTTCAGGATCCGGAAGCCACCGGAGAACTGAAATTAGCTAAGTAGAACTGATACTGTTCGCAGGGCGGGACTATCGGGATTATCCCCCGTGCCTTGAGACGATAATATGATAATATCTTTAGCTGATATCCCGTCTGCTTGCAGCGGGGTAATTCATTTTGAAAATCTTTACAATAATTTTTTGCATTAGAATTTTAAAATAACTTTAGTGCTTAATCAAATTAAGAAGTACAAGATAAAAATCATTTTATGAAAGGCATTCTGGTGGTCATTCTGATATTAATTGGATTTCAGCTTAGTTTATTTTCGCAACCAGATATAGTTAAAAGCAATACTATTAAGCGCATTGTATTTCTGGGAAATAGTATCACGTATGCCGGAGAGTACATTTCGTTTATTGAAACTTACTTTAAACTTCATTATCCTGAAAAACAATTGGAATTTATCAATGTAGGCTTACCAAGCGAAACTTTATCAGGCTTATCAGAGAAGAATCATGCCAATGGAAGATTTCCAAGGCCTGACTTACACGAGCGTTTGGACCGGGTGCTGGAGAACCTAAACCCTGATTTGGTGTTTGCCTGCTATGGGATGAACGATGGTATTTATTTGCCCTTTGATGAGAAAAGATTTCGAAAATTTAAAAAAGGAATTTATCGGCTGCATAAGAAAATTGTTGATTCCGGAGCATCAATTATTCATGTCACTCCCCCAATATATGACAGGGAAAAAGGAGAAGCATATGCAAATGTTCTTGATATTTATTCGGACTGGCTTTTAAGTCTGAAATACACCGAAAGTTGGGAAGTGATAGATCTTCACTGGCCAATGAAGAAGTACCTTGAGGACAAACGTCAGGATGATCCAGTATCCTTTTTAGCAAAAGATGGAATTCATCCAGGAAGGGAAGGGCATTGGTTAATGGCAAAATCAATTTTAACTGCTTTGGAAAAGGATGTCGGAGGACAGCTTAAAAAATTTAATCCTCTTGAAAACAATGATTCGAAAGTAAACGATCTTTTAAAATTGGTTGAAAAGAGACAAAAAATTGTAAAAGATGCCTGGCTAAACCATATTGGGCATACGCGTCCGGAGATGCCCGTTGGTGTCAAAATAGATGATGCTAAAATACAATCAGAAAACATTGAAAAACAAATTCAGGAGTTAATAGAGACAGAAAATCAATAAAAACAATTTAGAGTTTTTGTCGTTATTCTGGTTAGTTAAAAAACATTATAATCATTGAATATGAGCAAACTATTAGGACATCGGACAAATGCAGCTGTTGAAAATATAGGGTTATTGATACTTCGTTTAGCTGCCGGAGGTTTAATGCTGGTACATGGTATTCCAAAACTTCAGCAATTACTTAGTGGTAACTTTTCTTTTGTTGACCCACTTGGAGTTGGCGAGGCTACAACTTTAATACTTGCCGTTTTTGCGGAGGTGGTTTGTTCGGTTTTAATTATTCTTGGTGCTGCTACCCGTTTAGCAACAATTCCTCTGATTGCGACTATGGCTGTTGCAGCTTTTATTGTACATAGTGCTGATCCGTTTCAACAGAAAGAAATGGCACTTTTGTATTTGGTTCTTTACATTACAATCCTGGTTTTTGGTGGGGGTAAATTTTCTTTGGGAAAATATTTAAGAAGGAATTAATTCTTATTGAAGTCTTAAAATATCAGGATACTACAGCATAGTTTTTTTAAATTATTCATATCTTGCGTGTTCGTAGACGCAAAGTTAATTTTTTGCCGTTCCAGAGTCTGGATTTTGAGAAAAGTAGGCTGTAAGAAAAGCCTAAATACATTAAATACACTAACTATTACATTATGCAACTAAAAACAATGACTTTAGTATTTATGGCACTGGTATTGATAACTTTTGCCTGCACGCCCCCCCCGGCTCCCGAAGCTGTTTTGCCAATTCCAAATGAGCACCAGATTGCCTGGCAGGAAATGGAATTTTATGGTTTTATTCATTTCAGTATAAATACATTCACAAATAAAGAATGGGGCTATGGAGATACCCCTGCTGAAATGTTTAATCCAACAGAGATGGATGTGCGTCAATGGGTACGTGTAGCCAAAGAGGCCGGCATGACGGGAATTATCCTTACCTGCAAGCACCATAGTGGTTTTTGCTTGTGGCCATCTGAGTATACCGAATACTCCATAAAGAATTCACCCTGGAAAGACGGGCAGGGGGATATTATGCGTGAATTTGCTGACGCATGTAAAGAATATGGATTGAAGATGGGGGTGTATTTATCCCCCTGGGACCGGAATTATGCTGATTATGGCAAGCCGGAATATATTACTTATTTCAGGAACCAACTAAAGGAATTGTTGACGAATTATGGTGATGTGTTTGAAGTTTGGTTTGATGGTGCAAATGGAGGCGACGGCTATTATGGAGGGGCAGATGAAACGAGGTGGGTAGATAAGAAGTCATACTATGATTGGGAGAATACAATTAAAATGATTCGTGAAATTTCACCATCTACCATTATCTGGAGTGATGCAGGGCCCGATGCACGGTGGATTGGAAATGAACATGGATATGCATATCCTACAACATGGTCGCTGCTTTTAAGGGATGAAGTTTATGGGGGAATGCCAGAGTATGCCAAAAAATATTCGATGGGACAGGAAAATGGAACGCACTGGGTGCCCGGAGAAGCGGATGTGTCTATTCGCCCGGGATGGTTCTATCATAAATCCGAAGATAATCAGGTTAAGACGCTGGAGCACCTGATGGATATTTATTACAGGTCGGTAGGGCAAAACAGCACCTTGTTGTTAAACCTTCCTGTTGATACGCGCGGCTTGGTGCATGAGAAAGATATTGAGCAGTTGCAGAAGTTTGCTGCCCAGGTTAAGCTGGACTTTGAGCATAACCTGGCAGAAAAAAAACCAGCTAATGCAACAAATACACGGGGAGGATCTTCAAAATATGGAGCAACAAATACTAATGATGGCGATAAGCATACTTATTGGGCAACTGATGATGATGTAATCCAGGCATCTTTGACCATTGATTTGGAAGGGCCGACCCGGATTAACCGCTTTTTGGTCCAGGAATACATTCAGCTTGGGCAGCGTATTAAAGCATTTTCTGTTGAGGCAGAAATAGATGGGGAATGGAAAACCATTGATGAACAAACAACGATTGGTTATAAAAGAATACTCCGCTTTGACCCGGTCGTTGCATCTAAAGTAAGGTTAAATATAATTGATGCCAAAGCTTGTCCTGTAATTTCAAATATTGAGGTTTACAATGCACCTCTGTTATTGGATGTACCAATGATATCACGTAATAAAGAAGGTGAAGTTAGTTTTAAGGTAGCAGATGGGGTGGATGTTTTTTATACAACAAACGGTAATGATCCCGATTTGAATTCTGCAAAATATTCTGAATCATTTGTAGCAAACGGACCAACAATAGTAAAAGCTTTTTCATATGATCCGGTAGCAAAGCGCAAAAGCAGTATTGCTGAAAAAAGCTTTGATATCAGTAAGAAAGAATGGGTAATTAAAAGTAAAGATGAAAATGCGGTAAATGCGATCGATGACAGTTTTAAAACAAATTATGCCATTGAGAAATCCAAAAACGGAAAAGTTGAATTGCTTGTTGATTTAGGGGAACCTTTGGATTTGAAAGGTTTTGCTTATACTCCACAGCAAGCAAAAAGTGGTCGGGTTTCCGGGATTGTGACACACTATACATGCATGGTAAGCAATGATGAAAAGAACTGGGTTTTGGCTTCTAAAGGGGAGTTCTCCAATATTGTGAACAATCCCATAAGGGCTGAAATCAGTTTTGGGAAAATTGTAAATGCCCGTTTTGTGAAATTTGTTGGGGAAAACGTTGCCGATAAGAACAAGGCAATTATTGCAGAATTTGATGTCATTACGAAATAGTAGTTCATTTATAAAATTTCATTGAAAGACTTATCGGATGACAGAGGGGTATAATAGAAGTTGTCAAAAGTTAAATTATAATAGTATACCATTGGATGGAAAAACTGTTTTTTTGACTCTCCCTCCCTGCCTGACGGTAGGCAGGTTCTCCCTCTCTTCGAGAAGCTATGCTTTATACACAAATATGAATTTAGGGGAAAGCAAAAAAATAATGAATATACAACACTCAATAACCAATGTAGAACTATG
>JANQII010000011.1 GCA_028282195.1 Prolixibacteraceae bacterium | reverse complement strand
CCCACTGTCATCCGGCAGTTGCCGGACGACATCTCCCCTCTCCTGGGGAGAAAAAGCGGAACCCCGTGGCAAAGCCTCGGGGAATTCTTTAGATTAAATAAAACACGAAACCCTAACAAAAGCTATATAAAATGCGGGGTTCAGTGGGTAATTCAATCACAGTTCTTCGTATCAACAACGCCAATTCGTCTTTGACGATTTGGCTATAAAAACAAAAGTATGAATAAACTAATTGGCTCAGTGGCAGCTTGACTGTAAAGTATTTCAAAGCCCCATACCCTATATAACCAAACCGTTGTGGTACGTTGGTGAAAAACTTGTTCTGTACGATTATTTACCGTACATTTGTAAAAAGATAATTATGAAAGCACAATATAATAAAGACGAAAGAATAGAGATAAGAATATCATCTCATGACAAGCGAATTTTCCAGAAAGCCCAGAAACTAAGTGGGGACAAATCATTTAGCAGCTTTATTGTAAGGGTTGTGAAAAAGCAAGCAGAAGAGATTGTTGCAAAAAATGATAGAATTATTGCAAGTGAAAGAGATAGAGATATTTTCTTTGAGGCAGTTTTTGGAGATGCGAAGCCAAATTCAAATTTAATTGAGGCAGCAAAGAAATATAAATCTCAAACTGAATCATTGTGAAGATTCAACTTTTAGAAAAAACACACAATAGAAAGGATTTCACTTGCGAAGAAGATTCGTTAACAGAATATCTGAAAAAACAGGTAAACCAGGATATCCACAAAAAACTTGCGATCTGTTTTGTTGCTGTTGACAATGAACAAAATGTAATAGGCTACTATACTTTAACAAGTGAAAGTCTTGGTCGAGATTTAATTCCCGGAAAATACCTAAAACAAGTACCTAAAAATTACAATGCACCAGTCATATTATTAGGTCGACTAGCGAGGGATATTAAGGCAAAAGGAACTGGACTTGGTGAATTTCTTCTTTTGGATGCATTGTTTCGGAGTTACAAATTATCGAATGAGAGCATTGGAGCAATGGCTGTCGTTGTTGAGCCAATTAATGAAAAGGCTGCTGAATTTTATAAGAAATATGGGTTTGTGCATCTTCCAGATAGTGAAAAAATGTTTCTCCCAATGAAGCTAATTGGACAATTAATGTAAAAACTGGCCTAGAAAACTCAACTAGAAAAAAACTTCGGTGCGAATATTTTCAGCCGGAATGCCCTGATTTTCCAGAATTGAAGTTACTTCATCAATCATATCTGAGTTTCCACACAAATAGCAGATTGTATTTTTAGTGACCGGTTTTTCTTTTAAATAAAAACTTACCCTGCCAAAATAATCTGCCCCCTCAACCCTCGATGCACAAAGGCAATAACGGTCTTGCTTAAAATCTTCACGCTCATAAGCCTCATCGGCAAAACGAACACCATGCAACAATTGGTAGTTTAACTGCGGAAAACTCTGAACAAAACAATGAAAAGGGGAAATACCGGTACCGGTAGCTACAAAAAGTGCTTCTTCCCCATTTTTTGTTTTTTCATCCAAAATAAAAAAGCCCATAGGCCCTTCAAGCTGCAATTCCGATCCAGCTTTCAACTGACTTAAAAAGCGCGTGAAATCACCACCTTGAACTTCCCGAATTAAAAATGATAATCGGTCTTCGTTCACAGAGCTGTAAATGGAATACTCGCGCCCTTCCCCTCCTCCAGGGTTTCGAAGCACTACATACTGGCCTGGTTCAAACTGAAGATTGTTTCTCTCTAAATGAAGAATAAACGTTTCTGGTGTAAAAAATTCAACATCAATGACCTTGTGGTTTTGTATTTGCATAAATAAAAATTTAGGCTTTGACGTGGCGCTCAGCATGATAGGAAGACCTCACTAAAGGACTACTTTCCACATAACTAAAACCACGCTTATAGGCTTCTTTTCTATAAGTTTCAAACTGTTCAGGGGTAATATACTCAACAACCTTCATTAAATGAGGGTCAGGCTGAAGATACTGTCCCAGCGTCAGCACCTTACATCCCGCCTCTTTTAAATCATCCATTGCTTCAAGCACTTCATCCGGTTTTTCTCCCAACCCAAGCATCAAACCAGATTTTGACACGATCCCGGCTTCAGCAATAAATGAAATAACCTTTAAACTACGATCGTAACGTGCCGTACTTCTAATCTTTGGAGTCAAACGTCTAACAGTTTCCAGGTTATGCGATATTACTTCAGGTCCTGCATCAATTACTTGCTGCACCAATTCTTTTCTGGCATGAAAATCAGGAATTAAAGTTTCAATCGTTGTTTGTGGACTTAACTTTTTTATTGTTTTTATGGTATGTGCCCAAAACCGGGCACCTCCGTCAGGCAAATCATCCCGATCAACCGAGGTAATTACACAGTGTTTCAAATGAAGTGTTCGAATGGTTTCAGCCAAACGCATGGGTTCGTCCCAATCAACCGGATCAGGAATGGCATTTTTCACGTAACAAAACCTGCAGTTTCGGGTACATTTATCACCCAAAATCATAAAACTTGCAGTACCTGCATTCCAACACTCGCCTTTGTTAGGGCAGTTACCACTTGTACAAATCGTATTTAGTTTATGCTCCGCTATTAATCGTTTTACTTTTGAGTAGTTCTCCCCTGTAGGCAAAGGCGATTTCATCCACCTGGGAAGCCTTTCCTTTTTATCTTCAATTTTTGTCATTTCCCTAAATCAGTTTGCCAGATAAACAGCAATCCTTTGGGCTTGTTCAAGCAATAGCACAATATTATTCCTCAAGATGAAATTTTAGAGAAAACTTTCATCAACAAAATTGAAGTTGGCGTCTTTACTAAACAGCTAGCTGTTTAGTAAAATACAAACAAATCATTTTTATGAAAAAAGAAAATGTCCTCAAATGGAACTCGTTAAATCCCTGCAAAATAAGCACCGACAAAAATCGTGTTGAAATGAAGGCCAATCCAAACTCCGATTTCATTTGCAAGTACAAAGAATACATAAAGGACAGTGCCACTTTTATGTATACTGAAAAAGAAGGGGATTTTACGATAAAAGCAAAATTTACTGCAAATGGCAAATCAACTTTCGATGCCCTCTTTTTGATGGTTCGGGAAAGTAAAACCAGATGGATAAAACTGGCCTTAGAACTCGGTGTTGATGATCGGTATAATGCGGTGTCTGTGATTACAAATAGCTGGTCTGACGATGCCAACGGAGAACTTATTCAATCCAATAACTGCTGGCTGCGAATAACTCGAAAGAATGACTTTTGGGGGCTTCATTATTCAAAAAACGGGAAGATTTGGAGATTTGTAAGGGCCTTTGGATTAAATCTGCCCAATAATGTAAAGGTTGGATTCGGAATACAAGCGCCCAAAGGCAATGAATGGACTGGTTTTGTAGAAAACATAACAATAGAAAACGAAGCTGTCAAAAACTTAAGAGATGGGAATTAACAAACCAACTAAAATTTATGTATTATGAAAATTAAAAACATTGTGTTTGATTTTGGAGGTGTTCTGGTCGATTGGAACCCAAGGTATTTATATGAAAAATATTTTGACGATAAAGAGCAAATGGAGTCATTTCTAAATAACGTTTGTACCCCGGAATGGAACCAACAACAAGATGCAGGTAAGTCCTTAGCTGAAGCTACTAAAGAATTACAACAGAAATTTCCAACGCACAAAGAAATGATCCGACTTTTCTACGACAAATGGGAAGTAATGCTAAAAAGTGAAATACCGGAGAATGTCAAAGTTTTGTATCAATTAAAAACGAAATACCGATTATTTGGGTTAACAAACTGGTCTGTTGAGACTTTTCCTATTGCACATAAAAGATTTCCTTTTTTTAAAGAACTGGAAGGAATTGTAGTTTCAGGAGATGAAAAACTGATCAAGCCCGATAAGGAAATTTATTTAAGACTATTGGATCGGTACCAGTTGAAAGCTGATGAATCGATTTTTATCGACGATAGCCCCGCGAACATTGATGCAGCTGAAGAAATCGGCTTCACAACGATTCACTTTGGAAAAAATACAAAGCTTGAAGAAAAACTAAAACAAATAAATATACTTTAAAAGAATTAAAACATAAAAATATTTAATTTTCGTAAAATATGAATAACAATACTATATTTATTTGTAATGTTTTTATAACTTTCGTGAATTCATTATAAAAAAAATACTATGAAAACTTTTAAGCCGTATTTATCTTTAAGTAAGACAATCGATAATTATGTTCTTAATGTTGTCTTATCAGTTCCTAAAGAGTATAGCGTTGAAAAAATTGAACAACAGGAAATTGATACTGGTGAAAAACAGTACTGGGGAGTTATTATAACTGTATCAGATAAAACACAGTTAGTTAATGGCCCTGATGTACAGGTATTATCAACAAGTGCAAACATTGATTTGGACAAGTCGGAAACTTATCAAACTATCAGATGTGTAGTTCAGCCACGAACAACAGAAGGTGGATATGGCCCTTCTGAAGATGAAAGCGGCGATATTGATTTTGAAGATGGAAATTAACAACATTCTCTTCTAATAGTGCGTTCATAAAGTTTCGTTGAAAAACTCATCGGATGACTCTGCTGATATTGAGTATTTTAGTCATCCGATGAGTGACACGTTAATTCAAAAACCCACTA
>JANQII010000336.1 GCA_028282195.1 Prolixibacteraceae bacterium | reverse complement strand
AAGTTTTTATCGGAAAGTGCGCTAAGGGGTAACTTGGGGCAATGATTATTTTGCAAAATGTTAAGATCAACCCAAAACTCACGTTAGATAATAAAAAAGCATAGATTTCAGGCAAAAAAACTTAGAGACTGTTTTGATTTTATTTTTTAGAAATATTATGAAGTATTTTTTGCTTAGACAAGGCAAAATTGACGCGAATAGCCTTAGCTATTTAAGGAAATTTTGCAGCAGTATAAGTGAACCTGCCTGCGGTAGGCAGGAAAGACGAATAATAGGGTAAATGAATAAATTCAAAACAGTCTCTTAATATTCCTCTCAAAAGGAATCAAACTTATTTCTTCAATACAACCATTGTTGCACCATAACCATATTCCTGAAAGCTAGCATCCTGAAACGGATATTTTTTGTATTTATAGGAAAGTTCACGACGAAGTTCATTTTTCAAGGTGCCGTTTCCTAAACCGTGTATAAAAACGATCTTCTTTGACTTTGATTTAATGGCTGCTTCCATTTCTTCTCTGAATTTGTCCATTTGCAAATCGAGCATTTCCTTATTTGAAAGCCCGGTTGTATCATCAATTAGTTCATGAATATGCAAATCAACTTCAACTAAGTCAGGAGATTGTTCTACTTTTTTTGTTTTTCTGACAGGTTCTTTCTCACGACTGGCTTTCTTCACTTGTTTATCTGACAATTCACTAATTGCCTTTTCCATTTCTGATTCATTCAATTTAAAAAGCATAGCTTTTTTATTGAAAAAATCATTCTTAACAAAACTTCCAGACTTATAAAACCTTACAGCATTGATTTTAATATTGCGGCTTACAGGTTTTGACAGTCTGCTATCTTTTTCCTTGTAGTAAATCAGTTGAAAATTAAACTCAGGAAGATTGGATATTTCCAGCTGGCTAATTGCCCCTAGCAAAAGTTTTGTATTGGGTTCAAGTTTACCAGCCTCAACAGTTTCGTGCTCATTTCCATCAAACTGGCTGTAATGATAAAGCAGAAAGTAATTGCAGTCGTTTACAAGGTATATTTTAATAGCAGCCTCTAAAGGGTTCAGTTCATTATCGGGCACAAAACCCAAATGAAAATCAGGCTCATCATTGCCTTGGATAATCACAACCTCTTCAACTGCTGATCCAGGTTCTGGAACAACCTCCTGCTTAGGCTTAGCCTGCTGAACAAAGTCATGTACTGAAGGGCGATCTATTTTTACAGGCTGATCACCGGCTAAAATGATCTCAGTTGTTAAAACAGGTATTTCAAAACCATCTTCATTTTCAACATGAACCATGTTTTTAGTAATAACCTGTGTAATTACTCCACCACCAACATCATTTAAAAACTTAACCTTATCGCCTACTTTAAACATATTTCTTAATTATAATGAAACATGAAAACAATAGAATACTGTTGAAAACAATTGTCTTCTTTTTTCCATTATCTTCTGTTTTCTTAATTCATCAATTTTGCCCCAAAAGTACGAACAATTTCAAGCCATGTAAACTCTATGATGGATTTATTCTGTAATTTTGCAGCCCATGAGCGAAAAAATATCAACAAAATCAGTATACAACCTAAGTGCCCAGGCACTTGATTATGATTTGCCCGATGAGCGAATTGCAAAATATCCGCTTACAAAGCGAGATGCATCAAAGCTTTTGGTGTGGGAGAATGGGAAAATATCAGATGCAGTTTTCAGCTCAATTGATACTCTTCTACCTGAAAAAAGCTTGCTTGTTTTTAATAATACAAAAGTAATCCGTGCCCGCTTGCAATTTCAGAAAAAGACGGGTGCCCAAATTGAAATTTTTTGTCTCGACCCTGTTGAACCAGCAGACTACCAGATAAGTTTTCAGCAAACACAAAATTGTACATGGAACTGCATGGTTGGTAATTTGAAAAAGTGGAAGGATGAACCGCTCTTAAAAGAAATTGAATTTGAAGGTGAAACAGTGGGCATTAAAGCTGAAAAATTGAAACAAGGTGGAGGTAATGTTCAGGTTTGTTTTAGCTGGGATAATGAAAAAATGGATTTTGCAAGCTTGATAGAAGCCTTTGGCATTTTGCCAATCCCCCCCTACCTCAACCGTGAAACAGAAGAATCCGATCAGCTTCGCTACCAAACCATTTATTCAAAAATTAAAGGTTCGGTTGCAGCACCAACTGCCGGTCTTCATTTTACAGATGAAGTTTTCAATTCATTAAAAAAGAAAGAAATTGAATGTGCAGAACTAACCCTTCATGTTGGAGCAGGCACATTCAAACCGGTAAAATCAGAGACAATTGCTGACCATGAAATGCATGCAGAACAAATTCATGTTCATAAAGATTTTCTTAAACTTCTGCTAAAGAAAACAGGCAACTTAATTGCTGTAGGCACAACTTCCATCAGGACTCTGGAAAGTCTTTACTGGCTTGGTGTCCAGTTATCGGAAACACCTGACATTTCTCCAAGCCAATTGCACATTGCTCAATGGCTTCCATATCAAAAAGAAACTCACATTTCTGTTACAAAATCTATAAATACGCTAATCAACTATCTTGAAAAACATCAATTGGAAAGCCTGATTGCTTCTACCCAAATTATTATTGTTCCCGGATACGAGTTCAAAATTGTTGATGGCATGATTACCAACTTTCATCAACCACAAAGCACATTGCTTTTGCTTATATCGGCTTATCTAGGTGATGACTGGAAAAACGTATATAAGCATGCTTTGCAAAACGATTACCGCTTTTTAAGCTACGGCGACAGCAACTTGTACCTGAAATAATACTGAAAGACTGCAATTCGAAGCTGGAAGGAATACAAAAAATAACTTTGCTTTCAAATTTCCAATTTCTTCACATAACTTTTTCACCAGCTTGCTGTTACATAGTTAGAACCTCAATTTAAAACTTTTAACTATGACTACAGTAAATATTTATCTTGCTTTCAAAGGCAATTGCATGGAAGCATTCAATTTCTACAAATCCGTTTTTGGAGGCGAATTCCCGTATATTGGAAAATTCAGCGATATGCCGCCACAGGAAGGAATGCCTCCTTTACCTGAAAGTGAACTGGATAAAATTATGCACATAAGCCTGCCAATCAGTAAAGAAACAGTTTTGATGGGAAGCGATACCCCGGAATCATTCAGACAAAACATTGTAGTTGGAAACAACTTCTCAATTTCGATTAATACAGAAACCATAGAAGAAGCAGACCGAATCTTTGGAGAGCTTTCTGATGGTGGAAAGGTAACCATGCCCATGGACAAAACATTCTGGGGAGCTTATTTCGGCATGTTCACTGATAAATTTGGTGTTAGCTGGATGATAAACGTTGATCTGGACGACAAAGTGAAATAATCCTGAAAGAGTCCATGTTTTCGTTTTGGCTAAATTACGAATCGTTTTTCGCCACTCTTCATAGTCTCCACCGATTTGGAAGATAAATTTTTGTATAAGTTTCGTTATTGGCTTCATCAGTTTTGTGATTTAGGTTTTATTAGGCTTAGTATCAATTAATCATAATGAAATCTGCAAGAGATAATAATGACTTCATTTTCTTCAACTTGATAAACAAGTCTATGTTCCGTATCTATTCTCCTTGACCAAAATCCAGCTAAGTCGTATTTTAATGGTTCAGGTTTTCCAATCCCATCAAATGGTGATCTTTTAATTTCTTTGATTAGTTTATTGATTTTCTTTAAGATTTTTTTGTCTGTTACTTGCCAATAAACATAATCTTCCCAAGCATTTTCAGTGAAAGCAATAAGCATATTAATCTTCAATAGTGCGTTTTACTGTCCTACCTAATTTAACTTGTTCAATAGATTCATACAGTCTGTCTGCATTCTTTTTAGAACTTAATACATGCAAAGTCTCCATAATCGAATTGTATTCATCCAAAGAGATTACAACAGCACCTTTACCAGTTTTTCGTTTGATGATAAGAATTTCGTTATTATCTTCCACACTGTCAAGAAACTTTTTAAGTTCTGTTCTAAATTCTGAAAAATTTGCTGCTATCATTGTTGTTACTTTAAATGTTCATCTATAAGTACAAATATAAGTACTTTTTTGTTTTGTCAAATTTTCTATTTGATGTTGTGATATATTAAGAGACTGTTGTTTAAATAAACCACTATGCATTGGAAATACATAGTTTTTGAAGTTCGAATGCCTGCCTGTTCGGATCTCCTCCCGTAGGGATGGCAGACAGGAAATTCGAAAAAATAACAATATGTTGGCAAGAATCCGCCTGCCTGACGGATTTCCTCCCGGAGGGATGGCAGTCAGGGAAGACAGAAGTCAGAAGTAATTTCTTTGGACAGTTTAGTGGGAACTTCCCTGACTGCCGTCAGGCAGGCAGCTTCTGACTTCTGACTTCAAGCCTTTT
>JANQII010000326.1 GCA_028282195.1 Prolixibacteraceae bacterium | reverse complement strand
CCCGGCTGCTTTAAAAAATCCTTTATCCGGCAGCTGCCGGACTATGCGCGGATTTTTATGCATTGCCGGAAACAAAAATATCTTCGACTTAACCGACATTTCATACTAGACTTGACACTAGCATCAACTTCTTTTAGCCACTCTGCCAGTTCGTTTTCCATTACTTTCTTTTTAAAATAAGTGTTGAAACTGACCTTTTGGGTATATTTAGATTCGTTAGCTGAACCAGGCTTCTTTCAAGATTTCTGGATCCATCGGTAACAAATAATTCTGCACTATCCATATCAATCCCATCCAACATAATCGGTTTGTCTTCTTGTTGGTGATTGATGAATACCAATACAATATTTCCGTTTGTAAAATCCTTAAAGGCTGACACCTGCAAATCAGTAGCTTGTTCCTGCAGGTTTAAATCATTATCCAACTGTACATCAACGCGCACCATTCCAGGCCTTACAAAACGAGCGTAATTCCCTAAAGCCCATAATAATTTTGTTTCTGTAATATGCCCGTCAAACTTCAATTGATGATTGAGCTTGCTTGTATCTTTTCTAACCCCATTTCCCATTCCGTCATCGAGATGGATAAGCCCATCTTTAAAATCAAATTGGGTCAAAGCTGTCCACCACTCCCATGACCTTGCATTTGCTATGGTTAAATCGGAATGAATAACCCTTGCTACATACAATGCTGTTGGCATGCCTAAATCGCGTCCCCAGCCACCTTCTATTTCCGGATTTTTTTCAAGAATACAGAATTCGGTTTGATGAAAATCGAGTTTTGGATTTATTTCCTGAATTCTCTGTGCCAGTTTTTGCCTGCTTTCAACCAGCGTTTTAATGGGCCAGGTTGTAAAGTATGAATGAGATGTTATTGCATATTCCATATTTTTGAAATCACCAATATATAAAGGTGATTTAGGATTGAAGAAAACGTTTACCTGGTTACCGTTGGCATTGTTGCCCTTTTCTTCGAATAAATAATTCAACTGCCCGGCTTCTCCTGCAAGGATTTTTGTACTTAATCCGCGAGCATCTAACAATTCTGATAAATATTTTAAATAAACATATAACTCGTTGTTCGTTGCCGGAGTTCCTTCCTGGTTACTTTTATCCCATGCCCATTGAGGCTCATTAAACGGACTGATATAATCAAATTGTACGTTTTCATTTTTCTTAAAATATTCCAACACATCTACCAGGTATTTTGCGTAATCATCATAATTATCAGGTTTAAGGTTAAAACCTAAGTCGCCTTTAGCTGCATGTGCCAACCCGTTTTTGGTATAAAATACAGGAGGGGAAATGGTATATGCAGTAACAATGGGAAGACCTCTCTCTTTAGCTGCCTTCAGAAACCATCGCTGCCCTTTGTATTTAGTCCAGTCATAGTTTCCGTTTGCATCGAGGAAACATTCTGAGCGTCTCCATACATTTCTGATATCCGATGAATCTCCTTGTTCATCTGAACCGGCTCCTAAATAAAACCTCCAGTTGGAAAGACCAATTCCAATTGGATTGCCATTTTTATCATTTTCCAAACTAAAAAGTAAATCTGCTATCTTGTTTCGCTTTTCAACAGGCCAGTTTTCCCCAACAAATCTACACCTCCATGAATCGGATGCACCAAAACTATGTATTTCCTGAAACTTCTTATCTGGATATATTTTAACGGAAACACACGTTTCTTCCTGGCTTGATGCCTGAAAAGAGATAAAAATCAATAATATTAATACTACATGTTTCATTTTGAGTTTTTTTAGTGCCTTTTTACTATTACTTTTTTGGTTTTGCGAAAATTACTTCCTTCACCTAAAACAAGATATATTCCCTCAGAAAGGTGGGAAGCGGGGAATACCAGCATTTTTTGTCCTAATTCAGTATTAATGGTTTGCAACAGGTTTCCGGAAATAGAATAAAGTTTTAGCGTTTTAAAATCATGGTTATTCTTAAAAGAAACCCTAATCGTAGCATTACCTGGGCGGTACCATGCCTTAAATTCAGATCTATCCAATTCATCTTTGGAAGAAGTTTCGATATCTAAATTAGCTGTATATGTAACTACCGAATGCGCCGGAATAATGATTTTACCATCAGGCAAATCAATTTCCTGTTTCATTAGATTGGTATAGTCATCGGTTAAATACAGTGCCTGATTTTTAAACGATTTGCCTAAACTGTTTTTTAAGGATAAAGTTACTTCCCTGGTCTGATTTGTAAGGTTAACTGCCACCACCACCAGCCTATCTTCTTCACCGTTTGTATAAGCCGTAAACATTATATCCGAAGTTTCTTCAAATGCCGTTAAATTATCAGAACGTGAGGTTCCGAGGCGTCTCATTCCCGGACGGATAAAATGTGAGAAATTGCCCATTGAATAAAACAGTTTATTTGAGTGATAGACACCATCAGAATTATCATCTTTTGTAAGTGCTTCTATTAAACAAAATCTTGCTTCTCCGGAATGTTTTCCTAATCCAAAGGTACTCCACCACTGCCAGCCAGTTGTATTTGTAACATTCAAATCTGTAATTATTACTTTGGACAGCGCTAAAGCACATTCCATTTCGGTGAGCTTATAGTCATCAGGATAGCCTTCCCTATAACCCGTCCCCAGTAGCGAATATTCGGTTTGCCATGCCTCCGGAACCATATCTAAAGCTTGTAATCTCTCATGAAAATCCTGTCTTTGATCGATCAATTCAGTTCCTGAATCTTTCCAATAACTGTGATAAGAGACAATATTGGCAAATGAAGATTTTCCAACTAAAGACAGAGAAGAATATGGATTCCAGAACTTGTATAATTGATTGGAAGCGTGCCCTGTGCCACTGGTGTGATAATGAATAGAACCAGCTTCTGTGATAAATAATTTTGTATCAATATTACGACTACTGAATTCATTGTCAATAGCAACAACAACATCATGAATTTCCTGGTTTGTCCAGGGGGTACCTTCCTGACTAACTGTTCCACCACTTTCGGAAGGGCTCCAATTATACTGCGGTTCATTTAAAGGACTTATGTAATCAAAATGAATACCTATGCTATAAAAATGCTCTGTTACATCGGCCAGGAACCGGGCAAAATCGTCAAAATGCTCCTGCTTCAAAATGGTTTCCATGGGAGTTCCATAATCGCGAAAACCCAGGTTATTTTTTGTGTATTGAACCGGTGGGCTGTTTTGCCAACCTATAATATGATTTATTCTATAATCTAGTGCTGCTTTTTTTAAGAACCATTGTTGTCCAATTTGTTTATCCCAATTGTAGGATCCATCGTTATTAAGAAACCCTTCCGTCCTTCGTCGTTCAGAACTAATTCGGCTTGCCTCACCTTGCTCTGCAGTTCCAGCACCGATATTAAAGCGCCAGGCCGATAAACCGATTCCTTTGGGGTTTCCATCTGCATCTTTCTCCTTACTGAAAAGCAACTCTGCCAGTTTTTCTTTCTTTTCAAGAGGCCAATACTTTCCTATTCTCTGTGTATTCCAACCATCCGACGATCCGAAATTCTGAATGGTTTGCTTTTCATCATTTAAATCAATGGTTAATTGCAGAAGATTCCCAGAGGATTCCCAGTTAGTGGTTGAATTAACCGGTTCAGGAATATCCACACCCTGATAAATAGCAGATACCTGATTATCAGTGAGAGCTTTATCAAAAACCTTAATTTCATCTAATCGGGCTGTTATATAAAAATTGTCTGATCTGTTAGGGTTGCCCCCAAAATACAAGGAATCGTTTTTCATAGAAGCAGGGGTAAACATGAGGTAAGCTCTGTTTACCAGTTCCCCATCGTGATAAATCAGTACTTCCTTGCCTTTAAAAACAATTGTTATGTGAATCCATTTCTCTTTAATAATTGGAGATGAATTTACAGATTGATAACTGCTATATTCTTTATTGTCGCTAATTACAGAAGATTCATTTTTTCCCCAACCATTTTGTGGTGTGTAAAATATATTTGAATGTGTTTCTTCATTATGAATTTCAAAGATCTGATGCCAGGAAGTAGCCCCTTGTTTTTCCCAATAAAAAAAGAAACATACGGTAGCTGAATCAGTCTTAAGCATTTGCTTATTTAACCGGGCATAACTTTTATCTTCAGAATTAAACCGTAATACTTTTCCCCTTTGGCTATCCATAAAAATACCTGCATTGTTACTTAATAACATTTCGGTATTACCGGTTTTATCTGTCAATAAATCTTCTCCAAAAGAATATGCAACAACAGGACTATAAAAATCCTGAGCTGCTAAAAAATTTACTACAGAAAATATAGTAACTATTTGAAGCGTAAAAAAAGCCTTCCTTGCTATTTTAATCCCAACCTTCATTCTGAATTGAATATTATTCGATGTGTAAAAAGAAGATACCAATAGATAGTACCCTCTTTTTACTACTAAACTAAGCAAACCTACTTGATAATTACTTTTTGGGTCTCCATATAACCATTAACGGTCAAAACTTTAACCAGGAAAATTCCTTTTCTCATTGGAATCTGTAGCTGATGATGATTAGTTCTTCCCTGGTCAACCTTTGAGCCGGTTATATTGTAAACAGCATAGTCCGTAATTGCATTATTTGACCTTATATTAAGCTTCTGGTCGTTTTGCCAGTATACAATTTTATTTTCCGGAACCAGACCAATGTTTTTCTCAACTGTCTTCTCATTTTTCAGGACCACTGCTTCGTAATCAGGAATAATTGATTTCAATAAGACCTGAAAATTATCGAAAACGATCCAGTTCCCTGCCGGTGCTGTATTATCTTCCCCTGCTCCCCTAATACCAAATTCCAGAGCACCATCATCAACAGTGGCAAGTACTTTGTTTTTTACCAATCCTGTTGTGCTTGCCATTGCATGAGCAAATTCTTCACCTCCACTTTTACCGTAAATTGCAAAACTCCCATTGCCTGGCGTGTTGGTCATAGCACTAATTTCGTAAGATCCATGAAATAGACCAGCCACTGTCTGTTTTGTAAAAGCATAATAATCAGCACTCTGCCAGAATGTTACACTTTTTGAACCATCAACTCCCTTATTCTCAATGTATGGCATCCAGTCTACACTTGATTCTTTGATCCATCCTGAGAAGTCTTCTTCAAAGCCGGGATTAACGATCGGCACATCGGGCATCCTCGACAATTCGAAATTGTCTAAGACAACCCAACTTCCGGCATCAAGGCCATTATTCTCCCCTGCACCTTTTACACCGAATTCCAGCTTACCGCCCACAACCGTAATTTCCAACTTCCTTTTTGCTAAACCACCTTCCAGAGGGACTGGTATTTCAGACATGTTTGTTCCACTTTCCGTATAAAGATTGTAGGCACCGTCTATATTCGTCTGAATAAAGGCACTCACCATATAGGCTCCATCAGGAATACCTGAAATCGATTGATAAAATTTCATTTGGTAGGCAGAACCATTCCACAAAGTCATACTTTTTGAACCATCAACACCTTTTGCTGAAGGCCGCACTGCAGCTGGCTCTGAAGTGTCCCAACTCCAATCAGCACTTCCTTCATCAAACTTTGCATTGGCTACCGGTATATTTGAAGCCCATTTTACCTCAAAATCGTCTAAAACAACCCAACTTCCGGCACCAAGTCCATTATTCTCCCCTGCACCTCTTACGCCAAATTCCAATTCACCATCTATAACAGTGATTTCCAACTGCCTTTTTGCTAAACCGCCTTCCAAGCCAATTGGTATTTCAGAAACATTTGTTCCGCTTTCGGCAAAAAGATTAAATGAGCCTTCGATGTTGGTCTGTATCATGGCACTCAAAATATAAACTCCATCAGGAATGCCTGAAATTGATTGATAAAATTTCATTTGGTAGTCCGAACCATTCCATAAAGTCATACTTTTTGAACCATCGACACCTTTTGTTGACGGACGCACTGCAGCTGGCTCTGAAGTATCCCAACTCCAATCAGCACTTCCTTCATCAAAGTTTGCATTTCTTAACTCTATTTGAGTATCTCCAGCTTCAAGTGCTTTTATGAAAACCTTAATGGCATCTTCGATGGTTACAATCGCTGCATCAATATCAGTCGTTTCCAGACCCGGAGTATTGGCTACAATAAGCACATCTTCGATAGATGCGCCCAATACTTCTTTAGCTTCTTCGAAATCTTCTGTTGTGGCAATGCGATCCTGAGCATCTGAAACAAGGATTAAAAGCTCTTCTAATTTTTGCAGGACTGAAATTGAGTTATTATAATCAGCTGCAAAGCTGGTTTCATTTGCTAAAATAACCTTTGCTTCATCAATTGACTGATCCATTGCAGTTCCCAGCCTGGGATCAGATTCTGCTAAAGTTGCACTATAAGTTTGTGCAGAAACTATAGCATTTACAAGGTCTTGTGCAGCTATCAAATTGTTTTTGACAGAATCCCTGGCAGCGTAGTCTATTACATCTGCGTTTAAAAATGCTTCGAGTTTATCTACTACAGAATTAAATGAACTTTTTGTGTCATCATCGGCAGTTGAATTCTCAATGAAGTTTTTTGCTTCGGTTATTACTTCTGTCAGATTTATTATACCATTAAAGTTTGCAACTGCTTCATCCAATACAGCCTGAAATGCAAGCATTTCAGCTTCGGTTCCAAATACCCTTACTTCACGGGCCTTTTCCATTGTATAAAATAAATCGTAGCGCGCTACTTCAGTTGCAGTCGGATTTGCATCGTATAATTCCTGAGATCTTTCAATGGAAGAATTAAACAAAGACATTGGATCGAATTCAATAACCTTAAATACTTTGTTTACCATATTGTCAGGGGTAATATCGGCACTTTTCACCTCGCCAAAATCGACCTGTCCATTTTCATCAACATTCAATGCATCTGCTCCGGGTGTATAGTTAACGCCATACAATGATCCGTCGGTAGGTTTTTCAATGGTTATCAGTTTGTAATACTCATCGGTAACTTTTTCAAACTTAAACTGCATCTCTTTATCCGACCTGGGATCCCTATTATCTG
>JANQII010000273.1 GCA_028282195.1 Prolixibacteraceae bacterium | reverse complement strand
TTTTTCCGGTAATCGATCCAATTCATTCAATATGTAGTTTGTCACCAAATGAAAACCTCTTGAAAATTGTGGAAGTGTTATTTCGTATTGTTGTACCATCTAATTATTTATTAAAATTCACTTTCAGGTGAATAGTAAAATCAATAATTGCATCAATATAAAAAACGGGCAACTGCTACCCAATGACATATTGTTACCTGTTAAGTTTTATTTTCTTTTACAAGATTGCTTTACTTTCAAATCTGCCACCAGCCCGATTTTGTTTTTTGGGTCGGCAAAAAAGCGATGGAAAACAAGCAAGCTCTTTTGCAATTTTTGGTTTATGCGTTGGCTTGTGAGAATTGCAAATGTGCTTGGTTGTGTGGGCTGGCTACATGTCGTTTAACGTTAATTCTGAATTTCCATGGATGACTAAAGCATCTCTGTTTTCCATAAAGATTGAGGCTGTCAGCATATCCTTTGGATAAAACTCATCAATACATTCTGTATGCTTTTCTTTCATTTCAGACAATGCCTGTCCTGTTGTATTTCCTTCAATTAATGCTTTAATCCCCCAAGTTGCACATTCAATAAATGAATCTTCCGCTCCGAAGAATTTTTGAATAGTAGCATTTTCTTTGTAACCGATAAAACATAAAGCACCTGTTTCACATATTGCCTTCCCAAATTCAACTCCTGCTTTACATGCGTAACAATATGCAATGGAGTTATTTAATGATTCTGTTTCGTATGTAGTTGATAAAAATGGCGTATTACCATTTTGTAACAATTCGCTTTCAGAACCATGGGTATATGAAATAAAAAGGAACGGGTTATTGTTAAAACTATTAGCATTCATTGGGACTGCCAAGTTGAATGCTACATTGCCTGAAATTGAAATACAATTTATTTCCAAATCCGAAGATGTAAGTAATTGTTCCGTTACAGTTTGGCATTTCTCAAAAAAGTCTCCTAAAGTCGCATTATTGCTATCGCAAACAAGTAGAGTGTTAATCATTAAAGGTTTCTTTGTTTCTGGTTAGTAAGTCTATTGTTAATTTAGACAAATTTTTCGAAAAATATTTACCAACATCAGTTTGTAATCTTATTTCATTCAATAATTCGTTTAACGAAAGTTCCTTTCCTTCTACGGTCAGCAAATAAGGTTTCTCTTTTTGTTCTTCTGAATGCGCAATAATCCATTCCTCCAAAGCAATACTAATATCATTATTTGCATTATTGTATGCCTCTTTAAGTATGGTTATAATATCTTCAGTTGAAGCATTCTTATTAAGGAAAGCATAAGCTCGGTTATTAATTAAGTCAGCAAAAGCTTCTTTGTCTTCATCGACACCACTCCAAATTATTATTGGAACTAAAAAAGTAATTTTACGGATTGATTCAAGGATTGCATGGCCACTTGGTGTTCCCGAAGGGAATCCTAAATCCAAAAGAACAATTATTCTTTTATCTAAATTATTTTTGATGAATTCAAGTCCTTCTTCTTGCTTGTGGAAAAACTGGATTGACTCAAAGTTCATATTTAGTTCAATAATTAATCCTGAATCAGGATTTGCCAATGCCTTATCGTCATCTATAATTACGATTGTTGAATTTAGTTTTTCCATAATTATTGTTTAAAAGGTAATTCTATTTTAAAGGTTGCTCCTGTAGGTTTATATTCGTTTTCAACAACTTGTATTGTACCTTTCAATGCTTCCAATCTCGACTTAATAATAAACAATCCTAAACCTGCTCCACCTTGTTCTGCTGTTGTTGTTACAAACACATCAAAAATTCGATATTTATTATCTTCCTCAATTCCGTACCCATTATCTGAGAATTGAATGATAAATTTATCATTCTCCACAATTGCACTACATTTTATAAGTTTATCTCCTGCGTTATTTGCAATGGCTTTGAATGAATTGCTTATTAGGTTGTCAAAAATATCTTCAAATGATTTAAGGTTATAGTTCAGAATCAAATCTCTATTAATTTCCAGAGAAGCTTTAATTCCTCTTTTCTCAAACTCATCAGCGTAGATATCATTAAATATCCTTTCAAGCGTTTCCTTTACATTTATTTCTTCAAATTGTTGGTCATCTTTTGCGTATTTTAGAAGAAAATTGACAGCACTACCGAGATGGTTCATTTCAGTATATACATTTCTTCCCATTTTTTTATAACTGTCATTGAACCTCGGGTCTGGAATCCATTTATGAATAAACTCAGCATCTCTTTTTATTTTGCCAATTGACGTTCTGGTAATGTGTGATAACATTCCTGCATACGTTTGAAGTGAAACAAGGCTAAAGAACAGATTCTCTTGTTGTTGTTTTTCCTTTTCAATCTTTTGATAATCAGCCAAAGACCTTTGAACAGTAGCTTGTGTTTTTGCTAGTTCTTTTTCAACTTGAATGATTGTTTGTTTTACTTCTTGCGATTCCGCTTTCCCTTTTACAGAGTTTAACCGTTTTCGAATATTACCGATTTCCTCCTTAGCTACCTTAAATTCCGATTTTGTTTTTTCTTGTTTAGCTTTCTTTTTTTTCTTTATATGCAATTCTATTTTGCTAAGTTGCTCTATAGTGAAAGCCTTAAGTTCTTTCCAAGCTTTATTATCAACAAAATCTTGTCTGTTTGTTGAGTCTATAATTTTAGGATTTAATTCATCAGAAATTTCAATCCAACCTAAAATATCTCTTGAACTTATTTTGTCGAAAAATCCAGACCATCTACGTTTGTCTATTCCCAACAAGTCCTTTTGTTCATCTCTATGGCTTGCGTACTCTGCAAAGGGTGTAGCAATAATCCCATCACGATACACCTTTAAGCCATCAATTGAGTCATCTGGAAAGGTATTTCGAAATTTATTCTTAGCAGTTTGGTCAAAATAATAAATTGACATTGCCAGCAAACCACACTTTCGTTTTGGCACCTTTATTTTTATCAGTTTGCCTTCTTTGACCTCAAGTATTTCTTGTTCCTCGCTACTTTTATAGAAAGACAACTCTATTTTCAAAGTAGCCATTTCAATTGCAGCTGACTTTACTTTATGATTTTTGAAGTTGTCATATTGGGGAGCATCCAAAATTATATTGAACGGATATTTAAGCTTTAGGCTAGGAGATATAAGTTTTGAAAGCTCCTTATTTGAACGAATTATATCATCTTCAACCCAAACATCATTAACCATAGATATTTCTAAAGTTGTACCAGAAATATCTTTATTAGTTTCTTCAATCCAGTATTTATTCTCAATATCGGTAAAGAATTTGTTTTTCCCTGAAAAGTCAATTTTTAATTGAGTAGTTTCCAATTTCTCATATTGCGACCAGTCTGTTTCAAGGCACAATAATTTGGTCGAACCCTTCTGAGTTGTTTTTAGTAGCAATTTTGCACCTAACTTATCAACAGCAAATCTTCCAACACCTTTTTTTCCTACAACTTTTCTATTGTAAGGGGCTGGTGATAGTCTTGCCTTCCTTTTGCTACTTGTTCCAATTACCATCCATTTATCTCGCACATCCTCAAAACTCATCCCAATTCCATCGTCCTGAATTGTAATAATGCTTTCGTCAGAACGAGGATTTACTTTTTCAAACTTAACTAATACATTTTCGGCGTTTGCATCATAGCAGTTTTTTACCAATTCAAATAGTGCAGTAATTCTATCAGTTATTAGCTCTCTTCCAAGTAAACGATAGGCACTAACGTCAAATTTGAATTTTAAAGTATTTACTTGCTCTGACATTCGTATTGCATAATTTGTTTGAAAATAGCCTCTGCTAAAAGAGGTGGCACAGCATTGCCAATTTGTTGTTGAATATGCATTAGTGAACCCTCGAAAATAAAATCATCTGGAAAGCTTTGAATTCGTGCAGCTTCTCTAACAGATAATCCTCTATCTTCTTCAGGATGAATAAGCATGTTTTTTCTGTAATTTGATATTACAACGGATGGAATTTTAGGATTCAGTCGCTTATAGATTCCACTATGACAATTATTTTTGTTTTTGTAATTCTGCATTAAATGGTCAGGAATGGCACGCCAATTTTGACCTGGTCTAATATGTTTGTAGCGTTCTAAAACCAATTCGTTATTTCTTGAAACATAGTTCTGTCTTGCATTTTTAGAACCATTCCGTAATTTTTTTGCATAACCTGAAGGGAAGCCTTTGTAAGGTAAATCTTCTTCTAGTTGGCCATTGGAAAGGACTGGGAGGTCTCCAATTGCTTCCATTACAGATATTTTACCATTTAGTTTTTTGGGGAATTCAAAGCAAATACCCTCTAAGTTACCGACTAAAATAAATCGACTTCTATCTTGCGGAACTCCATAGTTAGATGCGGTTAAAACATCATAATTAACAGTGTAACCTAAATCCTCAAAATTCTTCTTAATTTGTTTTACTGTCTCTCCTTTATTAAAACTTACTATACCTTCCACATTTTCAAAAAGAAACCATTTTGGTTTCAACTCTTGAATAAATCGGATAAACTCTTTGTATAACTTATTATTTTCATTTTTCTCACTTCTCGTTTTTGAATTCGATAAGGAAAATCCCTGACAAGGTGGTCCTCCAAAAATTATGAACGGATTAGATATACTAAGAGAATTTGATTTTACTTCAGAAATATCCTGGGTTATCACCTTTGCATCAGGGTGATTTGTTTTAAAAGTCTTAGCGGCATTGGGGTCTTTTTCTATGGCAATAGGAATGTTAATTCCAGCGTTCATTGCTCCAAGGCTTAACCCTCCAGCTCCTGAGAAAATATCGATTCCTATGTATTTATTGTCAACATCCATAACTAGCAAAAATAAAATAATAATTTAAGACCTTGTAATTGTTCTTGACCTTTTTTTCGCCTAATACTTTTGTCTTAGCGTTGGCAAAAAATGCACTTTTTTACAAATTTGGGTTTGTGCCTTGACATGTACGATTTGTAAATGTGTGCATTGTGCGTTGGCTTCCCATATTGTCCCGGAGGGCAAAAGTGCGAGGGTAAAACAAAATCTTCATCGAAACAATCTTAATATTACCTTTTTAGCTTTGAGTCAACATTTTTATAAACATGATCTCCAAAAACCAGAAACCGTAAAAGAAACCGGTTGCACTGAATTGAAATTCGCCGAATAATTTGAGATTCGAAAACCGCATCACCCAACAAAAAGCCCCATCAGAAGTTCTGACAGGGCTCGCTATAATTGAATAATCAATGTTCTACTTCAATAGTTTGTCGGCCATAGCATTTGCCAATTCTATACATTGTTCGAATTTGTCTTTTTTCAATGCACCTTTTTCTTCAATTGGATCGTGTACCAGATCCCATTTGATTTTCTCCGCAAACTTTATCAGGTTTTTGACACCACCGCCATTCCAGGCGTAGTTCCCAAATACCCCAAGATAGTGATCTTTAATACCCATGTGTTCTATTGTTGAAAGTAAGGTCTGCACATTCGGGAACATGGCATTATTATACGCGCAACTTCCTACTATAAATCCTTTATATTTAAAGATATCGTTGATGATATATGAAGAATGGGTTTTCGAAGCATCGTAAACACGGATGTCTTTAATTCCACGTTCCGAAAGCTGACGAGCAATGGCTTCAGCCATCTTTTGTGTATTTCCGTACATCGAACCATAAACTACAATTACACCCGGATCAGTATCATAAGTACTCCACTTATTGTAACGGCTTAATACCCAGTTTAGGTCAGTACGCCAGATTGGCCCGTGAGTGGCTGCAATCATTTTTATATCAAGCGGAGCCAGCTTTTTAATGGCACGCTGTGTATGAGGACAGTATTTTCCAACAATATTGGTAAAGTAACGCATGATCTCAACTTCATAAAAATCAAGGTTGATCTCATCATCAAATACTCCACCATCTAAAGTACCGTAGCTGCCAAAGGCATCGCCAGAGAATAAAATTTTGTTGGTTTCTTCATAGCTAACCATGGTCTCTGGCCAGTGTACCATTGGTATTGTCTGGAATTGCAGAACATGCTTTCCAAGCTTCAATTTATGATCATCGTGTACTTCCAGTACATTCTCAGGCTTTAGGTAAAAACTTTCTACAAAACCAAAAGTTTTTTTGTTACCAACTAAAGTTATATCCGGATACTTATTAATGATAGCCTTCAAAGCTCCAGAATGGTCAGGCTCCATGTGGTTAATGATCAAATAATCAACTTTCTTATTCCCAATAATTGCTTCTATTTGATCCAGGTAATCATCAATAAACTGACGATCAACGGTATCGATCAACGCAATCTTTTCATCCTTGATTAAGTATGAGTTATAGGAAACCCCATGAGGGATTGGCCAAATATTCTCAAAAAGGTGAGTCCTGCGGTCGTTATAACCCAGGTAGTAAATATCTTTAGCAAGTTTTACCTGATGCATAATAGTCATTTTAAATTTTCAGCCCACGAAAATAGCGAATTTCATGTAAACAAGTTAAATCAGCAATTTCATTTATAGAAAAATTAAGGTTTAAGTAGTGTTCTGATTTTATAAATCTTCTGTATAATCTTATTCTGCATCCTGATTTTTATAGCTTATCCGCTTTTTCCTTCCATAAAAAAATGAAACCATTATTAATCCTGGAATACACATCCATGCAAATAAATCGCCAGTTGTCGAATAAATGGTCTTAACACCTTTGGTTGGTACATCAGCATACATAATATTGTTTGAACTGGTAAAGTTATTTTGAGAGGATAAAATTTTGCCATTGTAATCAACTGCAACTGATAAACCATTTCCTCACGCACGATCAAAAGAGAAACCATTTTCAACACTTCGCAGCATTTGTGCATAAGTAATTGAAAGGGATTTAACTGCCTCATAAGAAGGGGCCAGTACGATATCTGCATTTTTTGCCTTTCTCATGTAATCAGAAAATTCCATGTCCCTGCAAATAACT
>JANQII010000215.1 GCA_028282195.1 Prolixibacteraceae bacterium | reverse complement strand
ATTTTCCTTAAATAGCTGGTGCTATTCGCGTCAAATTCGCCTTGTCTAAACAAAAAATACATCATAATCATTCTGAAAAATAAAATTTAGACAGCTTCTAACTAATAATTCGGATTTTGCACCATATTCCCCTGGCAAAGATCAATTTGACTTTGTGGAATTGGTTGATACTCATGTTTCCCTGCAACAAAAGCTGCATTAACCAGGTGCGAACGCAAAAGTTTTTCTGAGGCAAAATAATCGTTCATCACCTGAGCGGCAACTCCCCAGCGAACCAAATCAAAGAAACGATGTCCTTCATGAGCAAGCTCCAAACGACGCTCAAGCTGCAGGGCAGTTAATGCTTCAGCTTTCGAGCCAAAAGCCGTGTCATATGTGTTGATCTGGTAGTTTCCGGCATCAGCAGACCCATCCATCGTTTGAACGTAATAACTGGTTTTGGCCCTGTTACGCACCCTATTGATGTACTGACGTCCGGTTTCCAGATCATTGGTCTCAATAGCCGCTTCTGCTTTCCATAACAATAGGTCAGCATAGCGTATCACATAATAATTCACGGCAGTTACGTAAGGCCATGAAGGAAGATAATAAGGTGAATTTTTTGAAATCATTCTTTTCTTAGGGCTGTATGGGCCATAAACAGAAGCTTCACGCGGTGTCCAGTCGTAAACCTGAAGATCGAAATAAGGAATCCCCGGCCGTGCTAATGTGTGATCAATTCGAGGGTCTACATGGTCATCATCTGACAGATCAACATGATCATTTACAGGCAACCCGTTTGCATCTGTTTTGTAGGCGTTAACCAAATTCTGTGATGGGCGTAAAAATCCATAACCGGGATAAGGCCCTCCGGGAGGCATCAGGCGGTCGCCAATTGAACCATTATAGTTACGTGGTGAACCATCATTTATCGTATGCTGAACTGCGAAGATAATTTCAGGGCCATTATCATTTTCAGGTAGAAATACATCCCTGAAGTTTGGTTGAAGCGAATAAACACCTGAAGATATCACTTCATCAGCAGTTGTGCCGGCTTCAGTCCATTTTCCCTGGAAAATATAACACTTCGCCAAATAAGCCCTGGCTGCCATTTTTGAAGGACGACCAACTTCTTCCTGTGTGTTTGGCAGAACTTGCGCTGCAGCTTTAAAGTCTTCTTCAATTTTAACCCATTGTTCTGCTTCACTTAAATCAGAATTGGCTACCTGGTAAAATTCTTCTTTTGAATCAATAGATTCGTCAACCCAGCAAATGTTTCCGTAAATCTTCTTTGCTTCGAAATGAAAGTGTCCCCGTAAAAAGCGCATTTCAGCAACGCGTTGTTCTTTTAACGCGGAATCAAAATCTTCACTTTCATTCAACAAACGAATGGAAAGGTTTACACGTCTGATCCCTTCATAAAGTGCTAACCATTTGCGCTCAATATCTTTTATGGTTGCATCATTTGCAAAAATTTCCATTAGGTGGATATTGTTTTGGTCACCGGTACCCCCGCCTCCTTTATAAGCATCGTCAGAAACAACATCACCAAAGCTCCAGTTGGAAGCTGGTGAGTTGTATGCATTCGAGGCTTGATCGAACTGGCCGTTTAACACAGCGTATGCTGAAATAATCGTTTTTTCAACATTCTCCTGTATTAATATTTGGTCGGGAGAAAGCTCTCCAATTGGGTTTTCATCCAGAAAGCTTTCACTGCAACTGCTAACGATAAATAGTATAATTGTCAGAAAGTATATAATTCGTTTCATGATATTTTCTTTTTAAGCTATTCAAGAATTAATGATTAAAAACCAAAGTTAACACCGAACATAAAAGTTCTGGAAGGAGGATACAAACCACGGTCAACACCAATATCCAGGTTACGGTGTTCAGAACTGTAATTTTGAAGCCCCACTTCAGGATCGAGTCCCTCGTAACCGGTAAAAGTGAATAAGTTTTGGATTTGTATGTAAACACGAAGCCTGTTGCCATTCATCTTTTTGGCAAGCTCATTTAATGTATAACCTATCGTTAGGTTTTTCAGCCTTAAGTAAGAAGCATCAGAAATATAATAAGATGATGGCCGGATGTTGTTATTTGGATCATCCAGGGATAAACGAGGTACTGAACCGTTAGGATTGCTTGTACTCCACGCATCGTGTACATGGCTCAATTTATTGTAAGCAGAAAGGTTATAAAAGTCTCCGTAATAGCGGGTCAAATCCCAAACTTCATTGCCAATGCTACCGTTAAAAAACAAGGAAGCATCAATGTTTTTATACTGGAACCCCAGGTTTAAACCGAACGTTAAATCCGGATGTGGATCGCCAATAAAGTCGCGATCGTCCCCGTCAATGTCCCCATCTTTATCGATGTCCTCGAACTTCAAGTCTCCAGGTTGCGCATCGGGTTGTGCTTTGTGAGCTGAAATTTCAGATTGATCTTTAAATATTCCTAGGCTTCGATAACCATAAAATGAAGAAATTGGCTGCCCTACTTCTGAACGTGAAGTTTCCTGATCGAAGTTTACACTATGCAAATAAGAACCAGGTAATGCTATAAAATCAATGTCATCCGGCAAACTTGTTAGTTCATTTTTTATGTGTGACAGGTTCAGGCTGGCATTCCATGAAAAATCTCCCTGGGTTTTACGTTGGTAATCAAATAACAATTCAATCCCTTTGTTTTCCATTTCCCCTACATTGTCCCAAACAGATTGGTTTGTACCACCAGCAACCGGGGGAAGTGGGCGTTCCAGCAAAAGGTCTTTGGTTTTCTTAATGAAATAATCGGCAGTAATATTAAATTGATTATCAAAAAAGCCAATATCCAAACCAATATTTGTTTGCGTGGTCGTTTCCCATTTCAAATCAGGGTTTCCGTTACGACTTTGTGTAAAACCGCTGTAAACACTGTTTTGGTCACCGTCAATTGCATAGTTTGAATGATATGCATTGGTATAGTAACTCTCAATGGTAGCATACGGGGGAACATCCTGGTTCCCGTTTTGGCCCCACCCCATCCTTAGCTTTAGATTGCTTAATTTTTCCAGATCAAAAAACTTTTCTTCGCTGATTCTCCATCCGGCAGAAAAAGCCGGGAAGTTGCCCCATTTGTTATTTCCTAACTTAGAAGAACCATCACGACGAAAAGTGAATGAGAACAGGTAACGATTGTCAAAGGTATAATCGACCTTGGCAAAATATGAGTTAAGCGATGATTTCAGGCCTGTCCCGGCATTTTTTTGTGTACCCCCGTCGCCAGCATCCAGAAAACGGAAGTTTTCAGCTTCATAAGGGAATCCTTCACGAGATGCACTGAATACTTCATACTCTGATTCGATCGCTTCCATTCCTCCCAGGAGATCAACCTGATGCTTATCAATCTTTTTTGAATAGCTAACAGTATTGGTCCAAACCCAGTCAAACTTCCAGCTATTACTCGTTGATAAAGTACTTATGTTACTTGGGTTATGAGCTCCTGTTTCAATAAATTTAGGACTGAAACTCCTTCGGTTGTAGCTACTGTAGTCAGCACCAAAGTTTGTTTTAATTTTTAATCCTTCAATTATCTCCAATTCAGCAAATATATTACCAAATACTTTCAAACGCTTATGCGTATTGTCCTGGCTATGAAACAGGTCAGCATAAGGGTTGCGAATATCGCTTAGAAACGCTCCGGCGAAATTTCCATCAACATCATAAACAGGGGCAATAGAAGGATATTTATACGCATCGTAAACAACACTTCCCAATACGCTGTTTGTTGTTGTTCGGTTTGACCATGAATGTGAAACGGACATGTTTTCGCCAATAGTCAAAATATTAAAGAACTTGTATTCCGAATTATAACGGGCATTTATCCGTCTGAAATCTGTAAACTTGATAATTCCTTCCTGATCGTAATAACCCAGAGAAAAAGACTGGCTTGAATCATCTTTGCCTTTTGAAATATTAAGATTATAGGATTGAACCAATGCATTTTGCAGGATTTGATCTACCCAGTTTAAATCCGTTGAAGGTACTTTATTTCCTGCATCAAGATAACTGGGTATGGTTGCTGACGATCCACTTCCATAAATATCGCTAACAGGGGTTTTGCCATCGTTTTTGTGTGCTTCCCATAACAAATCGCCATAATCCTGGGCATTCAAAGGGTCAAGCTGATTCGCAGCAGATTGAAGTCCCCAGTATGCATCAAAACTGATTCGGGCATCGCTCTCTTTACCTTTTTTTGTTGTGATGATGATTACGCCATTTGCTGCACGGGAACCATAAATTGAAGCCGATGAAGCATCCTTTAATATTTGAATGGACTCAATATCGTTCGGGTTTACCATGTTAATACCGGATTCAATTGGAACACCATCGATAATGTATAGCGGGTCATTGTTACGAATGGTACTGAAACCCCTTACGCGAACAGAAACACCACCACCCGGGGCATAATCGCCAACCACATTTACACCGGCCATTCGTCCCTGCATCATTTGATCAATACCAGCAACAGGGGTAGAAGCAATTTCCTCTACCTCAACAACAGAAACAGCACCGGTAAGGTCTTTCTTTTGTTTGATACCATAGCCCACAGCAACAATTTCGTTTAGCCAGGTTGCAGCTTCGGACAGGGTCACATCTATTTGTGATTTATCTCCAATTTCAACTTCCCTGTTTTCCATTCCAATGAATGAAAAAATAAGCGCTTCTGCATCTTCTGCAACTTGAATCTGGTATGTTCCATCGGCAGCTGTAACCGTACCGGTTGTTGTCCCTTTAATTACAACAGAAACTCCCGGAAGTGCAAAACCTTGCTCATCAACAACTTTACCTTTTACTTCTTTGGTTGGTTGCTGATTGATGTTAATTTCCTTAACTCTTGTTTCATTTTCTGCTTCTTTAACAAAAATTGTGTGTTTTATCTGACGAAAATTAAGGTTGAAGTCTGATGCTACTTCTCTTAAAATGTCGATGACCGGTTCGTTTTCATAATTAATAGTCGAAGTATTTTTACTATCCAGAATACGGGCATCATAAATAAAGACAAAGTCGGTTTTATTCTCAATGGTTGTAAAAATTTCTTTTAGGCCTGCCTGCTCAAAACCTACCGAAATTTTTACTTGTTCAATGCTTTGGCTTTTGCTTTGATTTGCATTGACAAGTTGCAGCATAACCAGCTGCAGTAAAAAGATGTAAAACATCTGTTTTGACACAATCATGAATTGCTTTAATAGTTTAATTTTCATAATTTTGCTAATCTAATTTTTTTAAAAACATTTTTTGTTTTGCCCGCATTTGTGTGGAAGCTGGTGCGGGCTTTTTTGTAACTTTTTTTTAGGGTTCCTTATTTTTTACCATAGGCATTTGGGTCATTTATTTACTCGTGATTGTTATTGTTTCATCATTGATATATTTATATTCCAAGTCGTACATGAAGCTTAACCCATCCAATATTGTGTATAGCTTTTTATCCTTGTAACTTCCTTCAACCCTTACTGTTGAATTGTGGTTTTCATCTAATATGATTGAAACATTATACCAGCGTTCAAGCATACTAATTACTTCACTTAATGGTTCATCGTTGAATTGAATGACACCTGATGTCCACGCATAAAAGTTGCTGGCTTTAACTTCTGCTTTTTCAAAAAGCTTCTGGTCTTTTTTATACACAGCTTGTTCATTCGGGAAAAGGATTAGTTCCTGAGTATCTGTTTCTTCAATATCCTTTACCATAACCTTCCCTGTGGCAACCGTTACGGCTATATTTTCACTTTTAAATGCTTTTACATTGAAAGAAGTCCCAAGAACCTGGGTCATGATATTACCTGATTTCACAATAAAAGGATGAACTGAATCTTTAACAACTTCAAAAAATGCTTCGCCTGTTAGTGTAACTTCCCTATAACCGGAATTGAATTTTTCAGGAAATTGAATTGTGCTTCCTGCATTTAACCGTACAATAGAACCATCGGGCAGGGTTACCCTTAGCTGTTCCCCGGCACCTGATTCCTTCACGATTTGCTCAATAGGTTTTATTTCAGCAACAATTTCAGATTTGTTATTGAACTGATAGTAAGCAAAGGTTCCAAGAGAAATAAGTATAATAACTGAAGCAGCAATTTTCCCTGCGTGCTGCCATAACTTTATTGAATTTCGTTTCTTTTTAATTTTTTGATTAATTCTCTTCTCTGCATTTGCCGAATTAAATTCAATTTGTCGTTTCATTGGAGAGTCCCATAATTCTTTCATCTCTATATACAAATCAAAGTTCTCTGATGATTCCAAAAGCCATTGACTAAAATCTTCTTTTTCATCGATCCCAGCTTCCTCATTAAGCTGACGAAGAATCAATCGTATTTTTTCATCCTTGGTCATAAATACTCGTTTCCCATACTGACGCATTTTTTTTAAATGACCGGAATAGCAAGGTGTTTAAAAAATTGTTAATAAAACATTAGTTAAATGTTACCGAAAAACAGAGTTTTGAATTAGCTCTGTATGGAGTATTTTTAGTGCATGGGCGATATTTTTCTCAACGGCAGAAATAGTAATGCCCATGATTTCAGCTATCTCTGCATACTTCAATCCATCAAACCGGTGAAGTTTGAAAGCCAACTTTGCTCGTGGTGGTAATTTTTGGAAAGCTCTTACATATTCAATATTCAGCTCATTTTCAATATATATTTCCTCAGGTGTCAGGTCTTTCGAATCTGAAAGTTCAAATGCCTCTTCAATTGGAAAAGTTGAAAGCCTTTTTTTTCGAATATGGGAAATTGCCTGATTTTTTGCCGAACGAAATAAATAAGCTTCGAGGCTGGTTCGAATGACAATTTTTTCCCTGTTGTTCCACAGGTTAATAAAGACATTAGCTGTTAATTCTTCAACCAATTCATTGTCTGGAATAAATACAAACATAAACCGACAAAGTGGCTGGTAATACTTATTAAAAAGCGTAGTTAAGGCATTTCTATTGCCTGCGCTAATTTTCTTTAATAATTGAGTATCTAAGCTGATTTCTGACAAAACAATCTTTTTAGACTTAACGCAAATCTAGAGCCCAAAGATTTCCTAAAGTTTAAGTCAGCATGAAGTCTTTATTTCGATTTGTATAAAACTATTTCCTAAAAGCAAAAGTAGCTGTGCCAATGTTGTGCCCGTCAGCAAATACATCTATGGTATAATTTCCCCGCAGGAAAGATTCTTCCCCGTTATTATCCCAGAAAATATTAACAGGAAGTTCATTCCCTTCGTAATTCACCTCTCGTTTTGCAGAATAAGGAATTCGAAGATCTTCAAATTTGAATAAGTTCGATTTATCTTTAATAAGTAGAATCTGGTCTGGCCTTTGTATGCGTACATAAAGATTTTTTGCCCCCCGCCTGGCCGTCACATTTTTACTTAAAGTAAAACTCACCAAAAGTTTATTTGCCTTACTTCTGCTGTTAACTTCCTTTCCTTTGGCATTAATACCAACAGCTTTTAAGTTCAGGGCTTCAAGCATGGCCGCACGCTCTATCTTTTGCGAAAGCTTTTCTTTTTCTTTTTCCAGCTGAATGTTTTTGCTTTCAACTTCAATATAATCTTGCTTTACCTGGCGGTTTTCAGCCATTAGCTGCTCATTCCTTCGGTTCAGGGAATCAATTTGAACGATATAGTTCTTCATAATTCCACGCAAAGTGGTCACCTGGGCACGATACTGACTAATTTGTTCATAGCTGGCTTTTTTAATTTGTCCAACCTCAAGTAAAAGGTCCTTAACTTTAGTTTGAGCGACAAACAATTCAGCATTCAGGGTATCATTGTCCGTTTTAAGGGAATCGTAACTGGCAACCATTGTGTTCAGCTCACTCTGAATAGAATCTTTTTCTGCATTAAGCGTTTGAAGTATATCCTTATGTTCCGAGCGCTGAACAAAAAATAAAACTACGATGACCAGCAGGAAAAACGCCAGAAATATGACAATTAAATTATTTCTACGTTCTTTATCCGTTTCCCCAATCGAAAATCTTTTCTTTTTATTTCCTGAGTCGTCCATGTTTATACGATTTTTCAGTATGACAACGTGCACAAAATTAGTATTATTTTGTATGCATGCCAAAATGATTTATTGCCCTTTAGCTTATTAACTGTAAGCAGGAAACCATATTTATGATTTTCTATTGAAATTAGGGACACTGGTTTCCATCAGACCAATAATATTATTGAATTGAAAAATTCAGGCAAAACCTGAAATACATTAATTATAAAATTGAAAAAGAATTTCTAACATTGTAACAAAATCTATAAAGCTGATTTATCGAAATAACTAAACACTGAAAAAACTTAAGAAATTCAATAACTATCATGAGACTCATTATTCAGGATAATTACGAAAAGGCCTCACAATGGAGTGCCAACTACATTGCCCGAAAAATTCAATTGGCCAACCCAACTGAAGAAAATCCATTTGTTTTGGGATTGCCTACCGGATCGTCACCTCTTGGTGTATATAAAGAACTTATTAAAATTCATCAGGAAGGCAAACTTTCATTTCAACATGTAATAACATTTAACATGGATGAATATGTGGGTATTCCTAAAGATCATCCTCAAAGTTATCATTCTTTTATGTGGGATAATTTCTTCAAACATGTGGATGTACAGGAAAAGAACGTGAATATTCTTAATGGAAACGCTGAAGACATTAAAGCTGAGTGTCAGGCTTATGAAGATAAAATTCTGGAAGTAGGCGGTATTGATCTTTTCCTTGGAGGAATTGGCCCTGACGGACATATTGCTTTTAATGAACCGGGTTCATCTTTAACCTCCCGTACACGTGACAAAGAACTAAACTATGATACAATTGTAGCTAACTCACGCTTTTTTGATAACGATGTAAACAAAGTTCCTAAGCTTGCATTAACTGTTGGTGTAGCAACTGTTATGGATGCCAAAGAAGTTCTGATAATTGTTAATGGATTAGGTAAAGCTCGTGCATTACAACATGCAATTGAAGAAGGTGTGAACCATATGTGGACTATCAGTGCACTACAGATGCACCCAAAGGGAATGATTGTTTGCGACGAACAGGCAACTTATGAACTAAAAGTAGGTACCTACAAGCATTTTAAATCGATAGAAGAAAATAACCTGCCCCCTGAAAAACTCTGGGATTCAAATTTAGTTTGGTAGAAACCATCATTTTGATAAAACATCAAGAGGCTGTCCAAAAAGAATAAAATTCAAACCGCGAAGAACGCATAAGATTATGCAAAGAACACCAAGGTTATGATATAGAAAGGCTTGATTCTTTGTGTCTTTTGCGGTTCCTTAAAATACTTAGCGGTTAAGTTAACTTTTTGGACAGCCCTTTTCTTTTAAAAAGAAAAGTCACCCCTAAAATTAGAAGAGACTTTTGCATTTCCTTTATGGGATAAACTTATTCTTTTGTATAGTCTTTGTAGATAGCTTTTTCGAATACTTCCCAGTGCGCGTCAGTCATACGTCCTGGCGTAAACAGGCAAATTCCCGTAGCTCCGTTCTGCATGGATTGCCTGATAGCATCTTCAAGCTCTTCCGGTAATAAACCATGGTTTTCAGGATCAGGTTCGCTTGTTTTCTTAGCTGGATCAGGACAAATAAACAACCCACTGTATAGTGGCTTTTTATGGTTCACAGCCTCTGTTCCTTCCTTGCTCATCGCTCCGATCCACTCAGTTCCTTCCAAATAAAAATCGTTGTAATTCATAGGAAATACCTGGTCAATGTTCCATTTGTTCCACTCCTGACGGACAATTTTTTTCGCATGGGAAAAAGGTCCCGGGAACACTGCAGCATTAATCATTTTATTTTTGCTGTGCACCACTTCTGCCAATCGATTTACCATATTCGTAATCAGATCATAGCGAAACTGTTTCCACTTAGGTTCCTGTGAAGGGTCATCCACTTCTTTGATGTTGATTCCGGATTGAGCCTCAAAATCAGATACACACTTATCGCAATAGCAATAGTCATATTTCGGATACTCCTTATCCATCACCAAGCCATATTTATCCCAAAGTCCACGCGCAAGGATCACATCAGGAAAGCGGATATAATCAAGATGAATTGCATCTACTTCCGGAACATCAGCTACCGATCCGTAAAGGTCAGCTAAAAATTCATAAACTTCATCATAATTAGGGCATAGGAAATGGTAGTAAGAAACATACACCGGTTTATCAAAAGCAGATTCTCCTTCACCATTTACGCCATACCATTCTGGCTTAAGTTTTGGGGAAGGGTGTTGTAGCATCGTGGGTATCCAGGCATGGAATTCCAAACCCACCTGCTTAGCCAGTTTGCCGACACGACTGTATATTTCCGGATTATGGCCTCCGTTATACATTAATCCGTCAACTCCCTTGTTTTTCAAGTCAGTGAAATTTTCAAGGATCTTGGTATCGGTAGCATCTCCGGGGCCACCAAGCCATGCATAAACAGGAATTTTCGTTTTTGGGGGTGTACTACAGGCTGCAAAAAATAACACAGCAGCAATTAAAATGAGCTTGTTCATTGGTATAAGTTGTTAAGTAAATAAATTGTTGCCGAAATTATAATAAAAATACGATAATTCCAGCTGGTGTTACCTGTATGCCAATCTTAGTTGCTGTTTTATGAGCAATAAGACTTTTTTATTTTCTGAAATTCAGCTATAATCTTTCGTGTTGTTTTTCCAACTTTCCCTTTTCCAATAACATTATCATCAATTTGTGTAACCGGCATAACCAGTTTTGTGGTGCTTGAAAGAAAAACCTCATCCGCGCCAAAAAGTGTTTCGAGACTTACATCTGTTTCTGAAAAACTTAGGTTTTGTTCTTTTAGAATATCAAGTACAATACTTCGGGTTACCCCTTTTAAGATATCTTTTTCAGGTGTAAATAGTTGTCCATCCTTTACAACAAAAATATTCCCCCGGGAAGTTTCCTGAATGGTTTCCCCGTTGTGATACAACACATCAACTGTTCGATCATCTTTAAATTCATTAAACCAATACTGCCCGGATAAATAATTTGTTGACTTTGCCCCTGATAAAAAGCGATGGTATTTTTTGGTGATCAAATGAGCTCCTGCTTCATAAAGTTCAGGATTATACTGCGGCATTTCGGTCGGGAATGCGTACATCGAAGCTTTGTAAAATCCTTCAAACTTCTGGTCGTGTGGCAGTACAAATATTTTTATATAGAAATCTGAAAAATCGTTGCTATCTATCAGCTCTTCTATAATCTCTGAAAATCGATTATCAAAATCAGTTTTCAATTTGAGTATGTTGAGTGACCGCTTAAAACGCTCTATGTGTCTTTCTCCATAAAATGGTTTTCCATTAATCACCTCGAAAAACTCAAAAACACCATATCCCCGATTAACTGACAGGCTGGTAATTGGCACACTAATTTTTGATATTTCCTGAAAAACACCGTTGTCGAATCCGATCATAACTTGATATTTTGTTTGTTGAAATTACAAAGAATGCGAATCAAGAGTTGAAAATCTTGCCTTTAAATCCGGATTTTCCTGAATATTTAGAATAAACCCTTGATTCACATATTTTTATACAAGTACTCTG
>JANQII010000214.1 GCA_028282195.1 Prolixibacteraceae bacterium | reverse complement strand
CACGGGTATTATGCCGTCCCGAGGATTCGGGATTAAAACTCAATGATAAACGTAGTGAAATTATTGAGTAATTTTAAATACTAATCGGTATAATCCGATGAAAACCAATGAAATAAATAAATGTGAATTTATCAATGCCAAATAAATAAACCGCAAAGGACCATAAGGATCAGCAAAGGCGCGAACAGGGATCAATACAGATAAATATCATAAGCCATTGAAAAACAATCCCGATGTCTCGGAGCAAATCCAAAACCCACGTTATTTCAAGTTTGGTATCCCTTATTTTTGCTGTTTCATTTTTATAGACGCAGATTTTTATGATCAGTTATGATTTCTTCTTATCTGAGTTTATCATATATAATCGTGATAGCGTCCCTGATTACCCAATTCCAGCTGGTTGCTCATAACTCGATACCATCCTTGAAAATATTCCAATAGAAAGGAGTATTAGAATACTTTTTCCAAATTGATGTATTTTGGACAATGCTTGTCAGAACCTGATCGGTATCTAACTCAGCTTCAAAAAGTGAATCGCTAATCTCATTTTTTAAATCCTGCGTAACACGTTTTTCAGTCAGAATTAAAAAGTCCCAGTCAGAATCATCGTTATAATTACCACGAGCTCTTGACCCAAACAAAATTACTTTTGCATTTGGGTCAATACTTCGAATCTTTTTCTTAACCTGGATCAATATTTTTTGGTTTCTATCCATTCCAACGTAAAGGTAACCATTTATGCACTTTTTTGAAATTACGTCTTTTGCTTCTTCTTTTTAGCAGCAGGAAAAAGTACATTATTTAATATAAGGCGATATCCCGGGGAATTTGGGTAAAGACTTAAATCTGTTGGGGGGTCACCAACTAAATGTCGATAGTCTTCCGGATCGTGTCCACCATAGAAAGTCCAAAAGCCTTTGCCAAGTTCACCATGAATATAACGGGATTCTCCAGCCGCTTTATTTTCTCCCATAACCAAAACATTTGACTTTAAAACCTCATTGTTAAAGGCAGTAGTTTGTCCCATGAAACCTTTGATCAGCTTTTGATGGTTTTGGGTAAGCATGGTAGGAACCGGGTCCCATTTCGCAGAAAAGTCAAACAGAGTGAAGTAATCCTGATGCTGAGGAACTTTTCGGGTTGGTGTAGCATCAATATTTGAAAATTCATACTCAAACGGATCGGTTTCAATTTGGAAATCTGTAAAAGCAAGCGTATGATCAAAGTCCAGCTTTTCATTCATATGTGGATCTGCCGGATCGCCATCAAACATCGATTCACAAATATCAACTCCTTCACAAGAAAGAGCAATATCATAAGTATCGGTAGCAGCGCACATGGCAAATAAAAACCCACCTTTGGTTAAGTAGTTGCGAATTTCGCGGGTTACGACCTGCTTCATTTCGGAAACCTTTAAAAAACCTAATTTTTGTGCCAATTGCTTATTGGTATTAACTTCCTGCTGATACCAAGGCATGTGTTGATACGAGCGAAAGAATTTGCCATATTGACCGGTAAAATCTTCGTGGTGTAAATGAAGCCAATCGTAATCTTTCAATTTACCATCCAGGATTTCTTCATCATAAATAATATCGTAAGCTATTTCTGCATAGGTCAAAACCAATGTGACTGCATCATCCCAAGGTTGTTTATTGGGCGGGGAATAAACTGCAATTTTAGGTGCTTTTTGCATGCTAACCGCATCCTGGTTCACTTCTGGTCGCGCAATCTCTGACAGAAGGGAGTTAACCTGAACATCAGCCATCTTCTCGATACTAACCCCTCTAATTAAACATTCATTCTCGATCGATTGATCGTAAGCAATTAAAAAACTACCACCGCGATAATTCAAAAGCCACTTAACTTCAATGGCTTTTTCAAGAGTCCAATAAGCAATCCCGTAAGCTTTTAAATGATTTTCCTGCTGATCATCCATGGGTATAAGAAGGTGGATAGCCTGGCTTTGAAATGAGCCAAACAGGAAAAGAAATAATAAAATACTTCTTTGAATATATCTTTTAAAAAGGAGCATCTTCTGTACTTGGTTTACTAAATGAATCGGAGCTTTCGCTTTCAAAATCACTATTAACAGGCATCTCTGGCGGAGGAGGTGCGTCTTCGTTCATTTTTGAACTAAACGTTTGTCCCATTCCAACACCCGTGATCTCATCAGGAATCGTAGTTTCTAAATCGCAGAACTTAACTTGCGCTTTCTTAAATGCAAGATGGACATCGCCCACTGAGCCGTTACGGTGCTTCGCAACAATAATCTCAGCTACACCAAGCAAAGAGTTTCCATTTTCATCTTCGGTAATACCGTAATATTCCGGGCGGTGAATAAATAATACAAGGTCGGCATCTTGCTCAATTGCACCTGATTCACGAAGGTCTGAAAGCTGTGGCCTTTTTCCTTCACGAGATTCAACAGAGCGGTTTAACTGAGAAAGTGCCAAAATTGGAATATCAAGCTCTTTTGCAATTGCTTTTAAAGATCGTGAAATCATGCTCACTTCCTGCTCCCTGCTACCCCGGTTATCAACTCCGGCAGTCATCAGCTGCAAGTAGTCAACAATTACACAGCCAATGTCATACTGCATTTTAAGCCGGCGGCATTTTGCACGAAATTCAAAAATAGAAAGTGCAGGAGTATCATCAACATACAAAGGAGCTTCTTCCAATACATTCAACTTTCGATTGAAGTGTTCCCATTCCCAATCTGCCAAACGCCCATTTTTAATTTTTTCTGAGCCCAGTTCAGTTTCTGCAGCAAGCAATCGATTTACTAACTGAATCGAAGACATCTCCAGCGAGAACACACCAACCGGGACTTTATGCTCAACAGCCATATTTCTGGCCATGGAAAGTACAAATGCTGTTTTACCCATTGCAGGACGTGCAGCAATAATTATCAAATCTGTTTTTTGCCAGCCGGAAGTCATTCTATCCAGGTCTGTAAACCCACTAGGTGCACCACTTAGGCCATCTTCCCTATTTGAGGCTTGCTCAATTAACAAGGCTGCCTCTTTCAAAATCGGTTTAATAGGAAGTGTTTCCTTTTTGATGTTTCCTTCTGCTACCTTAAACAAAGCAGTTTCAGAAAAGTCAATCAAATCATCAACATCCATGTTGGAATCATAGGCTTTTACCTGTATTTCAGAAGAAACCCGAATCAATTCCCTCTGAATATATTTTTGAGCAATAATTCGCGCGTGAAATTCAAGATGGGCAGCGGATGCAACACGACTGGTTAACTGGGTAATATAAAGAGGTCCTCCAACTTCATCCAATTCATTTCGGTTTTTCAACTCCTGGGTTACCATCAACAGATCAACCGGTTTCTCATGCGTTGACAAGTATTTTATGGCTTCAAAGATTTTCCGATGTTCGTCTTTATAAAAACTATCCGTATCAACAATATCTGCAATTGTTACGTACGCATCACGTTCCAGCATAAGGGCACCCAAAACAGCCTCTTCAACATCAATTGCCTGAGGGGGCAATTTGCCATATTGTGCATTAATTTGCTCTACCGTTGAGTTGTTGCTTTTTGTGTTTTTTCTCTCTGCTGCCATCTTAATTTTTAAACGTGTTGAAAATCATTTGGTTTGACAAATGATCTTTTTTTTCGAAACGGATTTTATACCGATTACGAATTTGTAAGGTTCATTATTTCACTTCACTCATAATGATTAACAAATATCAGTATCGGCATAATCCCACTTTGAAAATAGCCATAAAAATACCCATTCTAAAAGTGGAACTAAAGGTATAAAAAAAGCAGTCCGTTTTAATTTCCTTCTGCATATATTTTTTGAACAACTTTATGATAAGCCATCTTTTATAATCATAGAAAGCATTTCTTTCAAGCTCATATTCATCGCTTCAATTTGCTGAGGGATGAAACTAGTAGCAGTCATGCCTGGTGTTGTATTCGCTTCCAAAAAATAAAATACTCCATTTTTCAATATAAAATCAACCCGAACAATCCCGCGACAATTGCACAAATCATATACTTTCGAAGCAAGTTGTTGGCATTTCTGAGTTAATTCCGGAGAAATTCTGGCTGGAGTAATTTCATCGGTCATCCCCTTAGTGTACTTGGCTTCAAAATCAAAAAATTCTTTTTTAGGAAGAACCTCAGTTACGGGGAATATGAATTCTTTTTCCTTCATTTTAACCAATCCGCAAGTAAACTCAGTTCCACCTACAAATTCCTCAACCAAAGCCTCATCACTTTCTTCCCAGGCCTTTTCAATAGCCGCCTGAAGTTCGCCCTCCTCTTTTACTTTCGTAATTCCAAAGCTTGACCCTCCGGCATTTGGTTTCACAAAAACCGGTAAGCCTAAATCTGCAATTAAAGCTACAGAATCAATGTCAGTCCCTTTCATTAAGCGGACTGATTTGGCCATTGGAATATCAAAATTCTTAAGGTAATTGCTACAGTAATATTTATTGAATGTCAAAGCCGAAGAGTGAACCCCGCAGGTTGAATAAGGAACCTTCAAAAGATCAAAATATCCCTGAAGGATGCCATCCTCACCCGGAGTGCCATGTATAATGATATAAGCATAGTCAAACTTTACCTTTTCATTGTTCAGGCTAAAGCTAAAGTCTTGCTTATTAACATCAGCTATTTCTTTTTCATCCTGAACAACTTTCCAGTCCAGGCCTTTCATTTCCACCATCCATGGATTAAATAATTCCGGATCGATAGATTTAAAAACATTTTGCCCGCTTTGAACGGAAATTACATATTCTGATGAATCGCCGCCATAAATAACGGCTACATTTGGTTTAGTCATTATTATTGATTTCGATTTGAAATATAATCACGCCATTTTTCAACAGCACCTTTAAAATCCTCGGGTAGTTCAGAATTAAACAACATCTCTTTGCCACTAACAGGATGGACAAAGCCTAATGTTTTGGCATGCAATGCCTGTCTTGGAAGAACCTTAAAACAATTATTTACAAACTGTTTGTATTTGCTGAATGTCGTTCCCCTAAGAATCTGGTCACCCCCGTAATTACCATCATTGAAAAGCGGATGCCCCAGATACTTCATATGAACACGAATCTGGTGTGTACGCCCTGTTTCTAACCGACAGGTAACCAATCCCATATACCCTAAATCTTCAATCAACTTATAGTGAGTAACTGCTGGTTTTCCATGTTCTCCTTCAGGGTAAACTGTAAACACCTGCCGATCTTTCTGGCTACGGCCAATATGCCCTTCAATGGTTCCTTCAGGCTCCTTAGGAACACCCCAAACCAAAGCAACATATTCACGCTTGGTAGTCTTTTCAAAAAACTGCATGGACAGCTTGTTTTTTGCCAGTTCAGTTTTAGCAATGACCATCAAACCACTCGTATTTTTATCAATCCGGTGAACCAGACCAGGCCTGGGATCACTGCTGTTAAACAAGGGTAAGTTTTTAAAATAATGAGCCAGACCATTCACCAAAGTTCCGGTATAATTCCCATGCCCGGGATGAACAACCAGCCCCGGTTGTTTATTAATGACAAGCAGTTGATCATCTTCATAAACAATATTTAAAGGAATATCTTCAGGGATAATTTTCAGTTCACGACGAGGATAATCCATTACAATGGCAATCTCGTCTCCTGGTTTCACTTTATAATTTGACTTAACAGGTTTTTGGTTTACTAATATATTTCCGGCATCCGCAGCTGCCTGAATCCGGCTCCTCGATGCGTTATCTATCCGGTTAACCAAATACTTATCGACACGTAACATCATTTGCCCGGGATCGACAACAAGCTTATAATGCTCATACATTTCACCTTCTTCGGGTTCATTCTGTTCATTTGATATATCTAAATTCTCATCTAACATTTTTAACTAGTTTGCTTCTTTCAAACGGTCTTTATCAACAGTCAACCAGAGATCAATGGAGCTTCCCTGGTCAATCTTCTGTCCTTCCATTGCCTCGGGTCTTTGTTGCCACACCCTGGCTGCAAGACTATCCTCATGGTTTGTAAAAGAATCGTCATAAATGATTGCTCCAATATTCAATTTCGATTCAGCAATAACTTGCTTCGCTTGTTCAAGTTTCACTCGAATGAGATTTGGGACAAAGGTTTTTTCACCTGAACTAATTTCACCAACAAGCAAGTCAATAAAAGAACCTTTATTAACCAATGTACCTTCTTCAATTTCAACGCTATCCATTTGCTGCTCCAAAACCAAATTTGCAAATTCAGATGGGATATAGGTAACTTGTCCAACATTCAACCCAGAACTTTGCATGATATTTAACGCCTGCCTGTAAGAGATATCTGTCAATTTTGGCATTGAGATCTGTTCCGGGTTTTTAGCGCAAATTGTCAGAAAAATCGTTCTTCCTTCCTTAACCAGGGATCCCGCTTCAGGCACTTGATCAACAATACTTCCCGGTTCTGTATTATTCAGGTATAAAGAATCAATAACTTCAAACTGAAGTTCTTTCAACTCTACCATTTCCTCAACTTGCTCCGTATTCATTCCTGAAAAATCAGGTACAGCAAAAGATTTTCCATGATTGGTATAAATACGGATTACCAGCATTGTCAGCAATAGGAACACAAAAGTCCCGGCTACTGCAAAAAGGATGTTCTTCCAAAGGTCTTTACTAACCAAATAAGATTTAAAACTCATTGTGAAAGCATATTGATTCTTAGTGAAAACAAAAATAGCTTAAAATTTAGTATACAGAAACCTGAAAGATTAAAATACAAACCTAAAAAAATGGCAAGCAATAACTTCAGCCGATATTTTAGAAACTGTCTAAAAATTATCCTTTCATTTTATTAGGCGTCTTATTTCGGTTATCCTGCGTCGAATTTTCCTTAAATAGTGGGTACTATTCGCGTCAAATTCGCCTTGCCTAACCAAAAAATACGCACTAATAATTCTAAAAAATAAAATTTAGACAGCTTCTAAGGGATTATCGCATTATCGTCCCAGGAACGGGGAATAATCCCGATAGTCCCGGTCGCAGTGCGGTTTAGATAATTTCAGTTCTCCGGCGGCTACCGGATCTTGAAATCATAGTCTCACAAGTGCCCACCTGAAAAAAAGCGTAAGGTTTTTATGATTTATTCTAGTGTCGCGTCACGCCTGCTCTGACAGCCCAAGTGTCGTTCTTTTGATTTTTGACCGCGTTAAAAAATCGGTTATCCGGCACCTGCCGGACTATGCGCAGATTTTTTGCCTTGTCAAAAACCAAAATAACTTCAACTTAACCGTCATTTCACACATGACACGACTAGTAGTGAGTTCATAAAGTTTCGTTGAAAAACTCATCGGATGACTCTGCTGATATTGAGTGTTTTAGTCATCCGATGAGTGACACGTTAATTCAAAAACCCACTACTAGTCCTTATGTTTGTAATGAGTTTTATTAAAACAAAAAGCGCCACCCTGAAAAAGGATGACGCTGTTAAGACGGTCAAATATGTTTTACAACAATTGGATCAGTATTTTCTAATTTATTGTTCAACCAGTTCACCTTCACCTTCTCCGTCAACCCATTTCCATGGAGTTTGATAGTTCTCGGCTCCGGGATAACCTTTATTTTGATTGATATGACCCTGTGTATTTGCATTTATTGTTGCAGCAGGAATTGGCCATAATGCAATCCATGGCGCTGCCCGATAGTTGTAGTGTGGAGCTCTGGCTTCTGTTTTATAGAAGATATTTTTCTCCATAACCCTGTCATACCAGAAGTTGTCTTCTGAGAAATTACTCATACTGTAAGTTTTCCCATTATAGCAAAGCTTACCTGTTTGTGCAAAAATAAAAGCCATTCGTGTTAATTCTGTTTTTCGGGGTTCTTCATAAAACAGCTCACGGGCACGTTCATCCAGAATTGTTCCAATATTAATATCAGTAGTTGTGAAAGGAGCACAACCAGCACGGGTACGAACAGCATTTACATCATCAGCGGCCTTTTGTAAATCGTCTTTCCAGAAATAAGCTTCAGCCCGTAATAAATAGGTTTCTGCCAGGCGATAAACATACCAATCCCCACGTCCACCGTCAGGGGTTGCATCAGTTGGGTCGGCAATAAAGAGTTTGTAGTGAGGCCATCCATACCATGAGCGAATTGTATCGGTACAGAGAATTCCGCCATTATCATCATATAACCTCAAGTTCTGTCCATACCAGGGATCACCATCCGCTTTTAAGCGGGGATCATTATAAACAAGATCTTCCATGTCCACCCAATTTGATTCATTATGGCGCATATCGTTTGGATCGGTCCAAATGTCTGTATGATGATATGGAGTCTGACGACAACGTCCAATTCCACGACCATATTTGGTAACCTGATCAATTTCAACCGGAATTCCTCCAACTTTACTTCCAAGGGGTTTGTCGGTTACCCCACTTTTCCCGGAAGGGGTTTTATTCTTAGCACCACTTCCCCAAAAAGGAACACACTGGCGCATAATGCTACTTCTTTTACTGGCATCATCCTCTATCAATTCCTCGCGGGACATGATATTGAAAATCCTTTCTTTATTTTCTGATAAAGATTTATTTGGGGCCTGGTGCAGATCCCATATAATGTCTTTTGTAGGATCGTCTTTATCAACCCCAAAACGCTCGGTCATTAAATGGTGGTAGCCATCGTTGATTATTGCTGAAGCAGATGCAATAGCATCATCAAAATCCCCCTTTGCCAAATTAATTTTTGTGAGAAGATGATAACAAGCTGCTTTAGTTACGTCACCAACAACTCCAGTCTCAGATTCTGTTTTTACCCATTGAGCGGCAAATTCCATATCCTTTTTGATTTTCTCCAGTATACTTTCACGGGTACAAGTGAAAAAATCAAGTTTAGGCTCAGAAATCTCCCCAAGGATAAGCGGCACATCCCCAAATTGCTGAGTTAGCATATAATATGCACGGGAACGATGAAAATAGGCTTTCCCCAATACGTGGTTTCTTTCAGCTTCATTCGCATATTCAGCCTGGTCAATTCGTGCAATAACAACGCTGGCATATTTCACCTTTTTATAACCTTCTTTCCAATACCAACCAATACGGTTTGTATTCGTATTATCCAGGTTCGCATCCGGCAAAATCTGCGCAGGCAAATCCATTGCAGGTCCGGTTTTATCGGTTGTTCCTTCGACTGCTACTTCCGAAAAAATATTTTCCGTAATCATAGGGTTTCCATCACCGTAAAACTCATGCCTGATATTTCTTAAACAAGCAATCAAAGCAGCGTCAAACCCTGCAGCATCTACAAAAGTATTCTCAGGGGCATAAAACGATAACGGCTTGGGCTCTAAAAATTCCTCCGTGCAACTTGAGCTCACCAGTACCATTATCAAAGTAAAAATTGTAATTATATTATACTTTTTCATTGCTATCAATTTTATAAAGTAAGGTTAAGTTTGAGTGTATAATATGAAGGCGTATTATAAGCCTTTTTCTCAGGATCCATCCAACTCCAGTGAGGACTCCATACCAATGGGTTTTGAGCAACAATACTAAATGAGCAACGTTGAACCTGGAACTTATTCAAGAATGATTTTGGCACTTCGTAAGTCAGGGCAACATTGTCCAATCTCACAAATGAATTGTTTTCATAAACACTAAAACCTGATTCGTAGCTTTCAACCCTTGCCCATTTATTATTTGGATTTTCAGGGGTCCAATATGGAACATTAAATGATGTGCCCCTATCGTAGAATACATCATTATTTCTTAAATGATTATTTGCAGACCAGTAACCAAGATATGAATACATCTTCAGTGATAATGTCCAGTTTTTATAGTTAAAATCATTTCTTAAAGTAAACCTGAATTTTGGATTTTGATATCCCTGAAATACTTTATCATCATTGGTGTAATAACCATCCTCATTTTTATCCCATATTTTATAATCCCCAGGTTGCCTTGAATATTCTGCGGCTTCTTCACGTTCATCTTCCTGCCATATTCCAAGCACTTTATAATTCCAGATTTGATCTAAAGCATGTCCGATAAACCATTGATTTGTTACATCATCCGATTCTTTTTGCCCTACAACATTTCCATTCTCATCCAATACATCTTCCATATCACCATACAAATGCTTAATTTCATTTTTGTTATGAGACATGGAAAAACTTGAACTCCATTTGAAATCATTCTTGTTGATATTGATTGAGTTTAAGACTACTTCAACACCACGGTTATCAACCTGCCCCAAGTTTGTCCACACACTGCTGAACCCGGTAATATCCGGTAATTTCCTTTCTACCAGAAGATCTTTTGTTTGCATGTAATAAGCTTCCACATTACCTCTCAACCGCCCATTGAGTGTAGAAAAGTCAATACCAAGATTGTAAGCTCCTGTTCTTTCCCACATTAGATCAGGGTTAGCCATACGGTTTACATATAATTGCGAAACATACTGAGCTGTTCCATTGAACTGGAGCACATATTTCCCGGTATTTAAGTCAGACAGTGCCTGATATCTTCCTACTGCACGGTTTCCATTTGTACCATACGAAGCTCTTAACTTAAGCATATCCAACCACGATACTTTAAAGAAATCTTCTTCACTAACAATCCAACCTAAAGCTACAGATCCAAAGTTTGCACGTGGATGTTTTTGTCCAAAAGCTGAATAACCATCACGACGAAACGAACCTGTGAACATATAGCGATCTTTCAAGGTGTAATTTAACCTTGCCAAAAGAGCATCTGCTGTACTGTATTGATCATCACTGGAAATTTCGACATCCGTAGTCGCTGCCTGCATACGATGGTATCCTAAAACATCACTTGGCTGAAACTGGTTACGTCGCATTTTTTCACTCCAGTATTGGTATTTTTCAGCATTCTGAACCAAGGTTACATCGAAATGGTGAATATTGAAATCTTTGTTCCATTTCAGTATATTATTTACCTGCCACTCAAATACATTACTTCTTGAACGTTCGGCCCTGCCACCTTCTTTTCCCCAATCAAAATGGGCTGATGACCAGTGGTTGAATTCGCGGTTCCAGTTGAACCGGGTAATAAACTCGGAAGTGAACGAGAATCCGTAAGGTAAGGTTAAGGTTCCATAAATCTTACTATTCAATGAGTTATATTTTCTTAGCCTTTCCCTGTAAGTAAGATCCAGCCAGGGGTGCCTTGATGCTGAAATGTTACCCGAAGGAGCATACATGATTATATCCGTATCACCTTCGTAAAAATCACTGTAAGGAGGAACATTGGTTAAATTTGTACCTGAAGGAAGCGGACTTTCATCACGAGCTGCAAATTGAGTATTCAATCCAACTTTAAGATAGTTTGTTACTACCCCTTCAAGGTTTAAGCGGGAACGATACGTTTCAAATGTTTCGTTATGCACAATCCCTTCATTTCGGACATAGCCCAATGACCAGTAGTAGGACAACACATCAGTACTTCCCGAAAGGCTAACGTTATAATCTTGTCTCAAACCCGTCTGGAACTCATGATCTTTCCACTTAATTGTTTCGCCTTCTTTATAATTAGCAATCTCCACGGGTGAAAATCCTAATCGTTGCAACCAGATTTGGGTTAAATCATCCGAGCCTGAAGAACCATCATAAGCTTTCCATTCATCTATCGTTATCCCTGATGGTAATTGTTCAGGATTTCTGTAATACCATTCTTTATCCAGATGATGGCGTTCATTACTTTCAAAACCAGCAATTCTCCAATTGACAAACTGCTCCCCATTCATAGGTTCAATCTGGGCTCCGGAGAGAACTGCTACCCCAACACTGGCATTAACATTGATTGTGGGTTTTCCTTTTGCACCTCTTTTGGTGGTAATAATGATTACCCCGTTTGATGCACGGGAACCATAAATTGCTGCTGAAGAAGCATCTTTCAAAATATCAAACTTATCAATATCATTTGGATTAATATCTGCAAGGTCCCCATAGTAAATCATTCCATCAACTACGATTAAAGGAGCATTTGCTTTTTTCTGATCATCATCCTTTGTTCGAACAGATGTTTCTCCCCTGATCATAAAATCCTTAGGATCACTTAGCCCTTTAGCACTTGTACTAAAGTTAATATTTAAGCCAGGCACATTTCCCCTCAACAAGTCTGAAATGTTTGATGTAGCTTCAGCTTCCAGTTTTTTAGCATCAACCTGGTTTACAGCTCCGGTTAAATCACTTTTCTTAACAGTACCATAACCAATTGCAACTACTTCCTCAAGGCCAATTACATCAGCCTGCATTTTTATATTAATTTCAAGTTGGCTCCCAATGGTAACTTCCTGGGTTTTCATTCCAATAAATGAAATTATGAGAACGTCTTTCCCCCTAGGGACATTAAGGACATAGTTCCCATTAGCATCTGTAATAGTCCCGGTAGTTGTTTCTTTAACAAAAACAGTTACTCCGGGAAGTGGTGCCCCTTCTTCATCGGTAACTAAACCTGTAATTTTCCGTTTTTGCTGTGAAGTTGATCCCCAAAAATAATCGTTCGCAGAAAGTACAATTTGCCGGTCGCTTATTACATATTTCACATTGGTATCAGCGAATAAGCCATCCAGGACTTCAGTAATCATTTTTCCCTTAAATGTTACTGATACTTTTCTTTGCATATCAACCATTTCTTCGTTAAACAGGAAATAGAATTCAGATTGGTTTTCAATTTCATCAAGAACAGTTCCCAGTTTCGTGTTTTTCATATTCAGGTTCAGTTTTGTTTGTTGTGAATATGAATTCAATGCAAAAACCTGAACAATTCCGACCAAATAAATAAATAAGGTTAGTCGCATAGTTTTTAAAATTTTTTTGAGACTATAAGGCATAGCCTCCCTAATTGAATTTTTTTTCATAAATTCGAGAAGTTTAACAAGTTAGACATAGTTTAATACTGTTTAACTACTGAGCGGGGAAGTGGCTTCAACACTTTCCCGTTTTCATTTTTAAACAGTGTCTTATTTTCTTTTTATGTAGATCCTTTGTTTTTCATATGTTCCGTCCGGTAATTTTTTTGGCTTTACTAATTCATATTTAATTGGGGCAGTAAAAGTTAATAATTCCAGCACATGCTCCAGGGTTTCTTCTTTAAATGTAGCCCGATACGGTAGTTTCAACAACCTGTTGTCATCACATATAAAATCTACATTATACCATCGCCCAAGTCTAACCAACACATCCGAGAATGGCGTATTCCGAAACATCATCTGTCCATCTTTCCACGATGTAAAATAGTGTGTATTCACTTTTTTTAGCGATGCATCCCATTCACTTTTATCAAATGAAAATTGATAACCAGGCTTTAATGTTAATTGGTGTGGTGAGTTTTTTTCAATAACCCTTACTTTCCCTGTTTCCAGCGTCACTGCAAAATCTTCGTCATCATTATATGAAGTCACGTTGAACTTGGTTCCCAGTACTTCAACTTTAAAATGTTTTGTATTTAGCTCGAAAGGGGATTTCTCATTTTTCACTACATCAAAAAATGCCTCTCCATTTAACTCAACTTGACGATTTTTCCTGAATTGAACAGCATATTTCAACGTTGAGCCGCTATTTAACCAGCCGGAGGAACCATCAGGTAAATTAAACTTTGTACGTGTCCCGAGCGGACAATAAATTTCGGCAAAGGATTCTTCTGATTTTTGGGAATTATTTAACTGATAGAAAAGAAAAAGAGAAGCAACAAGTAAGGGAATAAATAGAATTACAGCAATCTTATTAACCGTTGTATATATCTTTCTGGTAATTGTTTGATCCGTTTTCTTTTTCGTAAGCTTTATCTGCAAGTCAATTTTTTCACGAATCTTCAACCGCTGTTCTTCAGAGATATTCTCATATTCGAACTTGTTCCAAACCTCTTTTATCTCATTTGATAATGAATCAAACAGATTATCGTCGTTAAAGCTTTCGATAAGTTTAAGATAGTCTTCCTTCGAATAGCACCCGGCAATAAAGTTTTTTAATCGTTCTCTTTCTTCCACAACTTACTCCTTTCTAACTTTAATACCTGTATTTTTTGCTACCCCCCTATTCATAAATGTCATAAAATTCAATCAGTACCCGGCAATCGGAGTCAGATCTTCACAATTCCAGTCAGTTATAACCAGTAAATATTTTTCTGAAATCAGATTATCTACCACCATAGAGGTGGCTTTAACCCTGATTTTTGCTTTGCACCGAAAAATCTTGTTACACATGCTTTAAGGGCAAAGCCCCGTAAAGATATAACCACGCCCAAAGGATGTGGTTTTCAATTTTAAACCAAACACAGTATTGTGAGCTATGCTTTCCAGTTCCTGACAAAGATTATGAAACACCCTGCAACGTTTAAGGCAAGACGACAGAGATTTAGCAAAGAAAGAGTAAGGAAAATTGTTATAAAGAATAGAGAAATGATAATGCAGAATCATTCTGCACTCTTATTTTAGCATTCCGCATTGTTATTTTAGCATTCCGCATAATTATTTTATAATTCTGCACAATCAATTCATTGTTCTTCATTACTATTTTACCATTCTGCACAGATATTATCCAGTTATGATTGGCAAAAAGTTTTTTTGGATCACTTAATATTTCTGGGGGATGAATGATTGCTGGACGGATGCCCGATACCCGGATTTTCGGATTGCCGGATAATTAGAATGACCAATCATCAAT
>JANQII010000199.1 GCA_028282195.1 Prolixibacteraceae bacterium | reverse complement strand
GCAAAAATGAACAGAATGTTGGGTTTTTTAGCTTCCTGCTTACAACTGAAAATTGAAAAACAGGCAATAAATAAAATCAGATAAGTTTTTAAGTTCATGGTAGTTGGTTTGTTAATTGATTGCTTTTAGAAAGATGGAGTGTCCTCCACCAGGGGCAAGTTTTACATTCACAATTGAATTATTACCTACTTCAATATCTTTTCTTACCTGGTAACTTTCTTTATTAGCTTCAAAATGAGTGCCTGCTGCATCTTCATAATAAGTAGCCAGGTATTTTTTCCCTTCTTCCAGAAAATCGAATTTAATAGTCAGTTCACGACTTTCCCGGTTGGTTAATGATCCAACAAACCAGTTGTTGCCTGCCTGGCGCGCAACAGTGATAAATTCACCAATTTCCCCATCCAGTATTTTGAAACTGTCAAATTGAGCGGGCATTTGACGAATACAGTCAAACAGATCATCTTTCTTTAAATATTCTTCAGGCGCATCAGGTAGAACTGAACAACCGGAGTAAATAACAATTTGCTTTGCAACTTCAGCAGCTACAGTTCCGGGTATTTCAGCAAAAACTTTTGGCCTGTCCTGACTGGTGTAAGCTGTATTTAAAGCGAACCATCCGTTAGTCATATCAAGTGGTCCGGCAATCATATTTACAAAAGGAGAAGTCACAATTGTTTCAGGCCAGTACGAACGTTTTGCATCAGCCTGGGCATGGCAAAACTCTTTGGTTATCAGGTTTGGCCAGGTCCTGCGGTCGCCACTTGGGGCAATTGGGCCATCGTGGAAATTAACAGTTAGTTTATATTTGGCACACAGTTCTACAATGCGTCTGGTGTTTAGTACTTTTTCTTTAGGGGTTCCTCTCATAAAACCATACTTTACACCTGCTGCACCCCAATCGGAGAATTGTTTAAGCACACGTTCCAATCCGAATTTTTTTGCACCAACATCATTGAGGTACAAAATAACGCCAACATCCTTTTTTTTGGCATAAGCCATACATTCTTCAATATTTACACCTTTGCGGGCACTTGTCGGGTCAGAATCATCACTGAACTCAGGACCATACCAATCTGCATCAATTAATAAGTATTGAATATTGTTTTCAGCGGCAAAATCAATAAAGCGTATGTGGCTGATTGTGTTTAATCCATATTCAAAACCATCGGCAGCTTTGTATCCCCACACGCGCCAGTCCCACATTGATTTACCTGGCTTAATCCAGGAAGTATCTTCGATTTTGCATGGTTCATTTAGATTAACAAGTAGGTTGGATTCAACCAAGTCGCCAGGGCGGTTACCTAATATGAATGCCCTCCACGAGGTTTTTATTGCTGAAGATGAAGAACATTCTTGTTGCAACAACAATCCATTGTTTTTAGATTTAATCAATTCAAAAGGCGCATGCTCAAAGATTGCTGCTTCATGTATCGCAAAATAGTTGTTGTTGCCTGTTTTAAAAACAACTGGATTTTTAACCCTGTCATTTTTATACGTCGATAGCTTTTCAGGACCAATATTGTGATGTTCTCCGTTATAAGTCCAGAAAGTGAAATCGTCAGTAAAGTCAATTTGTGTTTTTTCCGTAACCAGATCAACTTTTTCCGGGAAAACAAAGCGATAGGCAAAACCTTTATCGTAAACCTTCATTTCTAAATCGAAGGTTTTCCCTGCTTCATTTTTCAATTTTAAATTATACCGATTGAAATGATTTCTGACAGTTTTATTCTTTCCATTTACTGTATTCCAGCTTTCATTAGTTTCTGAATTTTCAACCTCAACAATGCTGGCATTTTTTAGAAGCAATTCTTCATTGACTTTTAATTCAGGATTGATCTTTTTAATCAACGAGTCACCTTCAAAGATTAAATTGAAAGAAAATGATCCTTCATCAATTGTAATTTCGGAAAATGTTTCTTCGTTTGGGGATTTTAAAATGAGTTTTGAGTCGCAGTTACAAGAATATACGATTAATGAAACTGCTAATAGAAAAATAGCACGCATAGGTTTCAGTTATAGACGTTAGTTTTGATGTTGTTAGCGCCCACAAGATAAATAAATTCAAATTAACTATGCTGGATTGTGCTGAGTGCAGGTTTGATTTATGTGAAAATTAACAATATTGGGTTATATGCGATCAATTGATTTTGTTCCGGCAATTGTTATTTTAAAGATACAATTACCAGATTGCTATCCAGACTTTGCAAATTTGACTTCTGGATCAGTGAATTCATCATCAGGGTTAGAAAATTAATCACGTGAGATAGCAAATATATCATGAAAGCAAGCTAATTTGATTTCGTGACTAGAGAATTGACGATGAAGGAGGAAAGAATTTAACGACAGGGTTGCCGCATTTACAGTCGCAACTGCCGGATAGTTGCGACTATATTAATCAAGAAAATTTTAATGGCTTAATGCTTCCAGTATCTTTCTACGCTTTTTGCGGAATTCTTTAATATTAATATCGTAATGTTCAAAGCTATAAATAGTAGTATTAACAAGCTCTTTGGCTTTTTCAGGATATTTTCTCTGGTACATCTTTAGCAGTTCGTAATCCACAATGCCATCACGCATTGCCTCTAGACGAATAGATGGATAGATTGTTTTGTATGCCGGATAAGTGATCCAGCAATCTCCGCCAGGAAGGATATTACCGGAAGAAACAATCATTCCAGAAACGTCTTCATAAGGATTTTCAGCTGTAATAATGCCCGAATTTGATCCCCAGAAGTTGAATCCCCAGTGCAGATACCCGGGAATTTGGTACTTATAATTTATCCAATGCAACAGGCGAGTTTTAATCAAAGGTAGTTCAACAAATCGATTTGCCCATTCTCCTTTGGGTGCCAGACATGTATAATACCAGGCTTCACTCCCCTTTTCTTGCTGCTCATGATAAAAATCCAGACCATCTTTTAAGAAATTCATTTGTGGAACCCAGATATCTACCATATTTTCAAGCTGATGCGTATGACAAGCTTCGATAATTTTCAATTCGGGAACCAGGGATTTTAGAAATTTTGAAATGCGAATATAAGAATCGACATTAGCATCTATTGGCTCGTCTGCAATGTGTTGAACATACAAACTATCCCAACCATTTTTTTTGATATTGTCTACAAAGGCTGGCAAAAATGACGCATAAAACGTTTGTGTTCTTGTTTCTTCCAAAGGGAAAAGTTTCTTATCCTTTTCATCATCTCCAGGAACAGGTACATATAGTCCAAAAGGCCCTGACCAGTTACCATCAAGTCGGCTTCCAAAATGTCCACCTTCAAGCCTGCCGATAACTCCTTCGTCAATAAATAAATTGACCATTTTATTGAAATTGGAAAAATCAAAAGTCCATTTATTATTCTCATAAGTAAACTTGGTATGTTCAAACGGAGAAATCATAGCTACATTCTGACGATACCTGGCCAGCATTTTTGCCATTACTTCGGACAGTTCCCAATACAGATCGCTATGTTTTTCAACGGGTTCATTATTATTTAAATAATTCAGGCGATCAAGGAAAAACCAGTTGGTTACCCATAATGATGTTTTTTCAATTACCGGCTTAAAAACTTCGATTTCAAAAGATTTCGTTTTTGAAAATGTTTTACCGTCAATTTTACCTGTAATCTCAACATTTCCAGAATACAATCCAGTTTCGGCATCCTTAGGTATTGCAATTGAAATCCAAATAGGTTGAGTATTTCCAAATTTTATATCTGTATGTTTTTTATACAAAATTGGATCCGGGAAATAGCCTGATAAGGGAGCATAAGCATCTTTAGAAGGTTCCGGATTGGTTCTTCCAACTTTTACAAAGCCAACAAACCCCTTTTCTATTTGAGATAAAGAGTTTTCACCATTTTTAGGTGCCAGTACATTCACTTGCAGATTTTTGATATCTGCATTTGCTCGAACAGCAAACTGAAAGGACGCATGTTCACCCCTAGCAACATCTATATGTGCCTCCATGGGAGAGAAATAGTTACTTTCCGGAAATATTTTCTGAAGTGGATCTACAGCTTCAAACTGAATAGCCATTTTAGGTTTGCAGGTTATTAGAAAACAGCATGCGATAAAAGTGACATAAATAAATTTGGATTTTACAATATACATAAGTTCAAGTTTTATATGAATAGAATGAGCCCTATTTTATGCAAGGCTCATTCTTTATTTACTTAAATTTTCACAGAACTACCAACCCGGGTTTTGTTCTAGTTTGTCATTCAACAAAATTTGTTTTGTTGGTATCGGGAACAGATAAAGTTTATCACCTCCCGATCCCCATTTCCGGTTTTCAGGCCTATCGACAACGATATTGCCATCTGCATCAAGCACAACTGCAATATCCGGATATTTTGTTGCAAACTCAGTTCCGGTATATTTAACGCCCAGAATTGGTTTGGGCAACTCAATATGTGCAGTTTTCCACCTTCTTAAATCGCTCAGCCGTTTCCCTTCAAGGGCCAGTTCAACAGACCTTTCCCTTCGTATCTCGGTCAACATATTGAGTCCATTTGCAGTAACATGGGCATTTGTAAGTTTCGGCATATTTACACGGGCGCGCACAACATTTATTGATTCATCCAATTGTGCGTCTGTTATAGCCCCATTTTTCTCATAAAGTGCCTCTGCATATGTCAACAATACTTCAGCATACCTGATTAAACGATAGAAAAATTCATTTTTCCCCCATGGATAGCCTTCTACATGTTCAGATGCATATTTATAGGTAATATACAAGCCCTGATGGTTACCAAACTCAGGAAAGTAATTATTTTTCATATCATGATCATCACGTCTTTTCATTTTTGAACCAGGGATCAAAAATGTATTCCACATACGCGGGTCACGGTTTTGGAATTCACTGGTCATAAGATCCCTTCCCTGAAATAAATCAGATTTATCAATTGGAAGGCCATCGGTACAAAGGTACATGTCTGCCAGTTTCCGGGTAACATCAAAACGTCCGCCATGAACAATCCAGTGTTGAATCGCGTGCCCAGGACCATCAACGGTATGGTAACGGCGGGCAACAATTTGCTCGTGAGAATCGTTCCCCTCTCTAATAGCCTGGTACCGATAACTATGTTCCGGGTTCGAGCTATAAACAAACATGCTGTATTCGCCACTGTCCATCACCTTTTTAGCCGCATCAATTGCCATCTGTAGCCTTTCTGATGATTTGTCGCCACCATGATACTTGGCCCAAGTCCCTTCAAAAAGGGCAACTTTTGCTTTTAAAGCATAAGCAGCCCCACTGGTAATCCGCCCAATTTCACTGGCACCCAACTCACTTTGTTTAGGCAGTTTTGATGCTGCAGCCTCCAATTCGGCAAGCACAAAATCAATCACCTGTGCACGTGGGGTCCTGGCACCATATAGCTCTTCAGAAGCAATATCCAACGATTTTGTTACCAAAGGTACATCGCCAAAAGTTTCAACCAGCCTAAAATAGGCCAAAGCACGGAACCACTTTGCTTCTGCTACGTATCTTTCAACATCGCTGGCAATTTCCGATGCTTCTGCTTTTTCAATCAGTACGCTAGTATGCCTTATCGTTGAGTAATTATCATCCCAGGTATCACTATTTTCAGGAGGAAGGAAAGCTCCTGCGCTTACAGGGTCTGTCCCTTGCGCATAAGAAAAATCAGAATTTTCATCGTTGTAACTCCAAATATCTCCCATGCTATCATAAAAGTTATTCGCTGCTTTCTCAAAGTCAGCTTCGGAAAGCCAGAAAGTATTGTCGCTCAAATTTGTTTTTGAGCTAAGATTTAACTCATCTTCACAGGATACAAGAATCAGTGCCCCTAAAAGAATATATATTAATTTTCTCATAATTACTGTAATTTATAATTAAAACGTTAAATCAATTCCAAATGAATAGGTCGAGCTAAACGGGTAGTAAGTATAGCTTGTCCCGGCTTCCGGATCATAGCCTGTACCTTTTTCAGGGTAGGTTTGCCATAGATCCTGCCCGCTAAAGTAAACCCTTAGTTTGTCAATGCCTATTTGCTGGGTAACTGATTTTGGAATCGTATATCCAAGGGTAATGTTCTTCAGACGTATATACCTGGCGTTCACCTTGGTGTTTTCAGATATGCGGTAGTTCCAGTAGCGTACATCTTTTGAGGTCAGTCTTGGATACCTTGCATCCGTCCGTTCAGGAGTCCAGGTTTTGCCATAGTGCCATGCCAATGGCTGCCGCCACATTTGCCCAAATGGGATAATTACTTCGTTACCGGTCCTGAAATAGGTCCTTTTTCCTATTCCCTGAAAGGCAAAAGCAAAATCAAACCCTTTAAAATTGGCACCACCTTGTATTCCAAAACTATACCTTGGGTTAGTTGTTCCCAAGTAAACCAAGTCGCCAGCTTCTCCTTTACTCTTATCTCCAAAAGCATCCATTTTACCGTTACCGTCCACATCTTTATACCTGGCATCTCCAACTCCAATTTGTGTGTGGATATTCTCAATTTTTTTGTATTCTGCCAATTCGGTGTCGTTTTGGATGATACCATCCCACACATATCCAAAAACAGAATTCAGGGGATACCCTTCGCGGGCACGCACCAATCCTTCCTCATAGGCATCAATGCCACCCAGGTTAACCAATTCGTTCTGGTTATCGCTCACAAAAGCTGAGACATAATAATCAAACTCTCCAACCTTATCTTTCCAGTTTACGGTTGCTTCAAAACCCCAGGTTTTTAGTTCCCCGTTGTTGGAATAAGGGGCACTTGAACCTAATACTGCAGGATAGGTAACCGGTATTAGCATGTCTTTGTTCCTTTTTATGAAATAATCATAAGAAACCGAAAGCCGGTTGTTTAAAACAGTAGCTTCAACCCCTATGTTTTGAGTCTGTACCGTTTCCCAGGTCCGGTCTAAGGAAACCATTCCTGCCTGCCAGGCACTAACAGCCTTGGTACCACCACCAAACGGATAAGAGCCACCAACGTTTATCTGTGGAATGTAGTCGTACAGGCCAATGCCCGATTGGTTACCGGTTTCGCCCCACGATACTTTAAATTTGAGTTCGTCGAAAATCCCCAGGTCTTTAACAAAACTTTCATCCGAAGCACGCCAGCTACCAAGTACTCCTTTAAAAAAACCCCAACGGGTATCAGGGTGGAAACGCGAAGAGCCATCGTAACGTAAATTAGCCTCTAAAATATACCTGTTTTTATATATGTAGCCAACACGTGAGAACAGTGACTCAATAGCCCAATGTGCGTTAAGTGGGTTATCATTTGAGTCAGTCTCCGGTTGGGAATTGTATTGTTGTTCAGAATCACCGAGTTCGAGGGAAAACACTTTTTCGTTGCCAAAATTACGACGCCAGGCTGAAAAATTATCTGTGTCAAAATCTTCGTGAGATGCACCTGCCATCACACTTACATCATGGTCTCCAAATTCCTTTTTAAAATCAAAATATGAAGTTAAATTACGGTATAGGGACTTAGAAAAACCTAAAGTAAGCGAATTTGGACTGGTCCCCCACTCAACTCCAAATACTTCACTGGTTTTCCAATGGTAATTATATACCGTGCGGACAATTTCCCTCGAATCGCCTGTTTTATATTCAACCCCGGCCTGGTTTACCCACCTTAATTCGGGAAGAATGTCAATGTTCAGTTTAAAATTGGTATTGAAGGTGTTGTTCCATCTGATTATGTTCCCCTTTTCATGTAGCACTTGTGGGATATTACCAAACATAGTTGCGGGTTTTGTGCCGTCTAATGTCCTTTCGGGGAAAACATTCCAACCTAACAGCACTCCATCAAGTGAGCGGTATAAATGATGCATTTCATCGGTAATTGAACGCACAACCGATGTTTTGGTTTCCAGTTTAATCTTATCTGAGATATCGTAATTGTAATTAAGCCTCATGTTGTATTTCTTATACGAATCATGTTTGGCAATAACAATACCGTCCTCGTCAAAATACCCCAACGACAACAGGTAGCTGGTTTTGTCGCCACCACCTGAAATAGAAATGTTATGCGAATGCTGAAAACCATTGCCATATACCAGGTCGGCCCAATTGGTTCCTTTCATGTTCATTGCAAACATATTAGGCCCATCTGGTTCAAATATAGGAAAGGGCATAACTTTATCTGTACCAAGGGCATCAAAATACTCCTTGGTAAAAAGTTCCGGAAGGTCATCGTTTTTTCTATATTCATTGTGCATTTCCATCAATTGCCTCACGGAGGATTGTTCAATTATGGTAGTAGGTGTTTTAACTGCCACATAGCTGCTAAGCTTAACCCTAATGTCACCTTTTTTACCTTTTTGGGTGGTTACCAGTATCACCCCATTGGAAGCCCTGGCACCATAAATTGCTGCGGAAGCATCTTTCAGGACAATGAAGTTTTCAATATCATTTGGGTGCAGGTCGTTTAAGCTACCTTCCAATCCATCAATCAGTACCAATGGAGAAGAACCACGATCGTGCCAGGTTGATATTCCACGTATCTGCAGGCCAACGCCTTCACGCCCCGGCTGCCCGTCGTCCCGGGTTACCACAAGGCCTGGTGCTGCCCCCTGAAGTCCACTTGACACGTTGGTAATTGGTTTGTTTAGTAGGTATTCCCCTTTTACCTCACTAACGGTACCTGCTAAAGTAGCCCTGGATTTTGTACCATATCCAATGGCAACCACCTCTTCAATACCAATTGCATCCGCTTCCATAGTTATGTTTATGCTACTTTGTCCAGCTACTTCTACCTCTTGCGTTAACATACCCACAAAAGAAAATACCAGTGTCGCATTTGCTGCAACATTAGGCAGGGTAAAATTCCCGTCAGTGTTAGTAATCGTTCCTGTTGTTGTGCCTTTAATAACAATAGAAACACCTGGAAGTGGAGTACCGGAAGAATCCATTACTTTCCCCGAAATATCCGTTTGCTGGTTCATATTTACCGATCGTTTTTCTTTTGTCTCAATCAATATGAGTTTATTCCCAACTTCCTTGTAAGAATAAGGGAGTTCTTTGAATGCTTCATTTAGAACCTGATTGATGGTCTTATCCTCAACTTCCAGTGAAACTTTCTCTTGTACATCAACTTCATCATTATTATAAAAGAACTTGTAGTCACTGTTGTTTTCAATGTAAGTAAACAGCTCCAGTAAAGATGAGTTTTGCATTTTTACGCTTAAGCTATTTTGCGACCAGACATTGGCGGAAGCATGAAGCGTAAGGATCAGTATGAAAATAGATGTTAGTTTCATAATCTTCACAAGCTTTTTAAACACCTTCGTATTAAACGAAAGCGGATTAATTCGTTTTAATTTCATAAATTTGAATGCTTTTTAGTTAAACTTCGGTTTAAATTCAAACAAAAGGGGAGGTGCGGGAACACTTCCTCTTTTTTTTAGATAGATAGGTTTTTACATAGGCAAATAGTTTATTCTGAATAAAAAGTAATTGTATTTCCTTCTATTTTGTAACCCACATATTTTGAGTAATCAAAATATTTTACAGCTTCAAGAATGCTTTCCCGTTCAAGAATTCCCGAGAAACGTCGTTTTTTCACTTCTTCATCAGTAAATTCTATATCTACATCAAACCAACGCTCTAGTTTTGGTTCCAGCGATGAAAGGCTCTCTCCTTTAAAAATCATTCGTCCGTTCCTCCATTCCGTATCGCAGGAAATATCCTGAAGTTGGTAACGTTCCATTTTTTTGCTGGTTTTGTTATAAACCAATTTTTGGTTAGGGGAAAGTATGATATGTTGGATCGGGCTTTTTACTTTAATACTTCCTTCAACAAGAGTTGCAGCTACGGTCTGATCTTCCTTGTATGCCGTTAGGTTAAACTCGGTTCCCAGAACCTCTGTTGTTATTCCAAATGTTTCAACCGTAAAAGACCTTTTCTTATCTTTTGTTACAGAAAAATAGGCTTCACCTTCCAGTTCAACCGACCGTATATCACCTTTAAAATTGTTGTTGAATTTCAAGGTACTTCCCGAGTTTAGCCAAGCCTTTGATCCATCAGGTAGTTCCACTTCTGATTTATCTCCATAAGCACAGGAAATAGTTGTAAATGTGTCTGCTTCTGAAGATTTCTGTCCAAAAAAATACATCATTGGTAGCGCAATTACCAGGATAAGGATTGCAGCGTATTTTAGGATGTTTCTAAAGTCAAAATATTTGACGGATCTGGAAGTTTTAGCTTTAAATTGCTTGATGGCTATATCCAATGCATATTGATCGGAATTATTTTTTTCCCCTGTAGTGAGCCAAATCTCCTGAAGATCCCGGTAAAGTTTTTTATTGTTTTCGGATTCGTTCAACCATTTTCTGACAACTTCCCTGTCAGCCTGGTTTGCTTCATCAGTGAAAATCCGGATTATTTTAAGATGGATTTGATTTTCTTGCATGTCACTATCATTTACTAGCGTGATGCAAGTTTCTTAAAATACCCTGTGTCAGTCTTGATTTTTTTTTTGCGGGCTTGTTAAGATTCTCAAATTCTTCTATTCTCACTTTCCCGCTTTCCCATCTTCTCACATTCCCATCTTCTCAGCGCCAGGAAAGAGAAGTCGTCGAGGGTTGCGAGTTTCAGTCTGGAACAATCTATCTCAAAAACATATATAACAAAAAAGCGGGAAGGTAATCTTTTAGATTTTCGCGAAGTGTAAACATCGCTTTGGAAAGATGCATCTCAACAGTTTTGACAGATAAACCCATTTCTTCGGCTATTTCTTTATTCTTTTTGCCTTCGATACGTTTTAGTTTAAATGCTCTTTGCTGCTGTGGAGGTAACTGTTCAATCGCTTCTTCAATTCGGGCAGTTAACTCTTCCATTAGTAAGCTTTTTTCAGTTAAAGCTTCAGAGGTTTCATAAAACCCAATTTGAGAACTGTCGTTATCATTGAAGTATTCATTAACCTTATCTGTTTCTTTTAACTGACGGAGATAATATAGGGAGTTATTGGCTACTGCCTGAAAAAGATAAGATTTTATAGATGTCTTTATCTCTAATTTATTGCGGTTTTTCCATAGTTTGAAGAATGTTTCAGAAACTATTTCTTCAGCAATGTCTTTTCTTCCAACGTAGCGGCGGGAATAAGCACACAAGCTTACATAGTAATCTTTAAACAAACTGATGTATGCTTGCTCGTCTCCTTTACGAAGCTTTTGAATAATATAAAATTCGCTGTTTAGCATAGACAGGAAACGCAAAGAAATAAATATTTAAAGAGAATCAAAAGTATGTTTTCCCGAAAAAACTATTTGCAACGTTTAAACCAATCAGCGAGTTTTTATATTATAGTAATCGCTGGATTTATTTACTAACAACTTTCAAATTTCTATCCAAAATAATTTCTTCTCTTTTTTCAAGAGGAAAATCAATATTTGTTTAAGCCAAATTTCATTTTTTCAGGTGTTTGTCAAAAAAGGCATAAAGAACACGCCAGGATTCATTACTTGCTTCAGCATTTAATATGTGTTTTTGCCCTTTGAGAGGATACAGTTCGTGCAAGGCACCGGCTGCTTTCATCCTGTTGTCAAAAATAACGGCTTGTTCAAAAGGTACTACATCATCCATTGTGCCTTGAATTGTGAGAATAGGGACACAATCTTTCGTTATATAGTTTATCGGGCTTGATTCAAAGTAAGCATCAGGGTTATCGGTCGGACTTCCCTGTAACAGGTATTCGGAAAACGGGGTTACAACAGGGGCTTTATGACAGGAAATCATTTCTGTTGGTCCTGCTATATTTACAACAGCATGGATCCGGCTTGAATGGCTTTTGGGCTGCCGCTCCTGGTTTGTGATCACCATATCGCCTTCAAGTCCGTGTTTTGCTTGCGTTAAGCCCATCAGCAGTGACAGGTGGCCGCCGGAAGACCCCCCGGTAGCACCAATACGTGTTGTGTCAATGTGGTATTGTTCAGCTACAGATTTTAAATACCGGATGGCTGCTTTGCAATCATGGATGGCTGCCGGCCAGGGATAGAGTGGTTTGCCGTTTTTATCCTCAATCGATGTCAACCGGTGCGAGATCGTGGCCGCGACATATCCCTTTGAAGCTGCATTCTGTATCTGTTTATTATATGCATTCCTGTGCCCGGTTCGCCATCCGCCTCCGTGAATAAATAGGAGCAAGGGAAATCTGGCATTTGTAATGGCTTTGTCAACGGAAGGAACTGCAATATTCAACTGAAGTTCAATCGTATCGACCTTAGCGTAAGTAATATCGCTAAAGAATAAAGGTTCATTGGCGGCTGTTAATACAGGAAATAATAACAAAGCCGATAAAATACAAATCCAGATATTGATAAGTTTATTAGTCATCGATTTAAAATTTTACAGATAAATTATTCTGAAATACAAAATTATAAACTGCTTGTTTTGTTCTGGCAGATCCTGACGGCAGTCAGATTTCAATGCTTTCGTGTACCTGGGGTTAGTTTCTATAAACTTTTTATGTATGTCTTGTCGGAAGCTGGAAGTTTGAAGAAATCTAACTTCTAACTCCCAGCTTCCAGCTCTTGATTTTGCAGATTAATTAATTTTCAATGGTTTTCAAATTTCCGTTCAAGGTAATTGTTTCTCCTTTTTCAAGTGGGAATTCAATCACTTTTGCCCCGTAACGTACTTTAACCGGATTTCCCAGTTTCGATTTAATTTTAGCTTGTACCAGTTGGCCGTTTTTCCATTCCATATCCACTTCATGTCCGCCCCTGGCCATTAAGCCGGATACTTTTCCGTTTGGCAGTTCGTTTGGCAAACAAGGTAACAGGCTAACTTCTCCTGCGTGCGATTGAACCAGCATCTCCGCTATGGCAGCAGTCCCTCCGTAGTTCCCGTCAATTTGGAAAGGTGGGTGGTTATCGAACATATTGGCGAGGGTTGATTTTGCCCAAAGGGCAACCAGGTTCTTCCAGGCGCTTTCCTTATCCATCAGGCGGGCGTAAAAGTTAATCATCCAGGCACGGCTCCATCCGGTATGGCCGCCACCATGGCGTAAACGTTCTTCCAAAACTTTAGCTGCAGCTTTCATGTATTCAGGAGTTGTATTCCAGTTGTATTCATTGGAAGGATGCAGCCCGTAAAGATGAGAAATATGCCTGTGCCCCGGCAGTGCTTCACGCAATTCTTCTGAAGACCATTCTAAAATACGGCCATCTTCACCAATTTTAACAGGCGTAAGGTTTGCAAGCTGGGATTTGAGTTTTTTTGTGAATTGATCATCAATGCCCAATTCTTTAGCAGCGTCAATACAGCTATTGAAAAGATGCCACACAATTTGCAGGTCCATTGCTGGTCCCATGCTTATTGATGCCTTTTCATTTTCCGGGGTTAAAAATACGTTTTCGGGGGACATGGATGGCCCGGTTACCCATTTCCCGGTTTTGGGGTGTTTGACCATCATTTCAGAAAGGAATTGGGCTGCTTCGCGCATAACCGGATAGCCATATTCTTTTAAGAAATTTTTGTTTTCGGTAAAAAGGTAATGTTCCCAAATATGTGTTGAAGCCCATGCTGCCCCCATAGGCCACATACCATAAATTGGTTGCCCGAAAGCGGTTGTGAAATGCCATGCATCGGTTGTGTGGTGGCAGGTAAAACCTCCGACCCCATAAAGTTCTTTTGCTGTTTTTCTACCATTCTCACGAAGCTTACCAATAAACTCAAGGAAAGGCAAATGGCATTCAGAAAGGTTTGTGATTTCAGAAGGCCAGTAATTCATTTGGATGTTGATGTTCACATGGTAGTCAGCATTCCAGGGCGGCATTAAACCATCAGCCCAAATGCCCTGCAGGTTTGAAGGTAAGCATCCCGGGCGTGAAGAACTAATTAACAGGTAGCGTCCGAACTGAAAGTATAGTGAGGTCAGGGATGGATCATAAACCCCACGCTTTTGGGCATCAATTCGATCGTCTGTTGCAAATTTTGCAGCCTCAGTTGCCGGAATATCCAGATTTACTCGTTTGAAATAGCCTTGGTATTCTTTAATATGATCTGAAAGAATGGCCTCATAATTTCTATTTTTTAAGGGACTTAAATAATCTTCACATAACTGAGTTGGATTATCACCACGATAATTGCTTCCTGCAACAATCCTTATTTCTAGTTTGTCAGCTTCAGAAACAACCAGTTTAGAACCTTCAACTTTCATTGTACCACCCGAAGGAATTACAACTACACGGGATTCAAATTTTACACCATTACCATTTGCCTGTCCTGTCATGGTAATAAGGCCTTTATTGTACGATACTTTTTCAAAGTCTTCGGGACGGGTAAGTTCAAGGGAACAAGTAATTTGTCCGGGTTTGTTGGCTTCAGCCAGCATAACCAAAGCCTGATCAACAGCGGAAGAAAAAACAGTACGGGTATGTTTTGTCCTGTTAGCGTTGAATGTTGTTTTTGCTATGGCATTTTCCAGTTGTAATTCACGATGGTAATTGCTGTAATTGGCCACATTTTCAAACTTAATATTCAGGTCACCCAGTGTTTGATAGGTGTTTGTTCCTGAGGGCATTCGATCTGTCATTAAGTGCTCCATGCACATCTTTTCGGCTTCAACATATTTTCCTTCAAAAAGAAGCTTTCGGATTTTAGGAATATACTTGTAGCCATTTTTTTTGTCAATTGGCATACCTCCTTTCGACCAGATTGTTTCTTCGTTTAGCTGAAGACGTTCATTTTCTACACCTCCGAAAACCATAGCCCCCAGTCGGCCATTTCCAACAGGGAGGGCTTCATTCCAGTTAGCTGCCGATTGCCTGAACCAAAGTTTAAGCTCTTCTGCATTTGAAACAGAGGTAATTAATAATAACAAAAATGTCAGTGCTGTTGCTAATTTGTTCATAGTGTTTTAGGTTTGTTGTTTTTTCATGTTGAAATTAAAGGGTGCAAGATAATAAATTCGAATGAACTATGCTGTATTGTGCTGGCTTGATGTCAGGGCAGATGCATCTAAATTAAGGACAATTAATCAGGTCCATTTATACTTTTTTTGTTTCTTATTCCTGGTTTTGAAAAGATTAGCCCGCACATTGTGTTCCCATTTTTTTAAAATTTTAAAAACTTACGGATACTTATGATTTCTTTATTACCAAAAATTTTTATCAAATAACTTCCTTTTGAATAATTGGATATATCAAGTACGAATTTATTGTTACCTGCATTTGCATGTTGCCCAATCTTTTTTCCATCCATACCCACAATCTCTATTTTATATATTTCTGACAGACATTCAATATAAAGTCGGGACGAAGCCGGATTGGGATAAACCATAATATCATCTTCTTTATAACTTTTTGTAGATGTATTAAGCTTTAACGGTGTATTCTCATCAATAATAAATTGTGTGCCGGAGCCTGAGTAAACCCCACCGGGCATGTTACATTCCAGGTGCCTGGTATTCCTAATAGCAGGCAAATCAAAATAGGCATTTACCTTAACGGGTTTTTGTGCCGGGTCGGAAATATGCATGGTTACTTTTGGTGAGTCAGTATCCTGTAACATTACCATACATGGATTGTCTACTTCAACTTTTACGGAATTATCTTCATAGGTTCCGGCTTCATAAAAAATGATTTGTATAATATCAAGCCCTTCATGCTTTACTGCCTGCATTCTGGTGTTATTTGCCACAATGTTTAGCTTAGCCTGGTTGTAGTTTTGCATTTCTGCAGTGGTTGTTTTATTGGGTACTATAATATATTCATATGAAGCATTTGAAGGCCTTATCCCATGGTCTATCCATAGCTTAAATACATTTTCTGTTATGGTTGTTGCAGGTTTACTGCTATTGATGCTTTCCCATGTACCGGATTGAGCCTGGGCACTAAGTTTTACCAAATCTTTTTTTGGGAAAAAATAACCAATATTGCCATGCAATATCCATTCTATGTCCTTATTAAACGTGTGCAGTCCGGTTACTACTGATGTTATTGCCCCATTCCGGGAAGTTATTATATCACCCTTCCAAAAACACTGGTTTACAGAAGTTGCAACCTGATAAGAAGTTGAAGAACTAATAGCTGTCCCTAAACACACGATTTCTTCATCAAAGAAAAACCAGGCTTTTTTCGCAGGGGTATTGTATTCATTTTGAACGTAAACCGTAGCTCCATAAATACTATCCGATACCCCTCCTGTGAAAGTAGACCGGCCCAATACCCCCCAGTCTGAACGCAGCGGGAATGATGCCAACGCAGGTACTGTTGTTCCCGGAATTTTATTCCAGTCCCAAACGGGGAAGATGTTGGTGTATTCATTACCAGCTACCCTGATACAACTACCACCATCTGCCAGGTAATACCCCTTTAAATTCTCATTGTTGCCACTTTCTGTTTTTCTGACCCTGGTAGATGAAGTGCGTACCGAAAAACTGTATTCCTTTCTATTGTGTATTGTATAATCTGAACGCCAGAAGTGTGTATGCCTGTCAGGTGCCATATAACTTGCGGGTTGCGTTTCGTTAAGCCTTTCAATAGCTGCATTGTATTCAGCAGTATGGGCAGGGTTTAAAACCTTTAGTTTTTTGAAAATACTTGAAGAAGAATAGCTTGCACCGGGCCTGCTCAAGCCTCTTCCAAGGGTACTGTAATCAATGTACCTGCCACGTATTATTTTCAGGAAAGTTTCCCTGGCATACCTGGACAGTATTTCCAGTTTTGTACCGGAAAGGGCATATCCTGTGCCGGCCAAAATGGTAGCTACATTTACTTCCCCGGATAAAAATACAGCTCCGTAAGAGGCAATGGCCATTTGCGGGCCATGTTGCCTGAATGAATAATCAGGTTGTATCCCTTCATCACCATAAGAAAGTGTGATTGGCAAAAAAGCCTGTGTTACACCTGTGTCTGTTACAGAAGGATCAGCCTTTAAAACGCCCCTGTATATATAATGGGTGGCAATGTCAAGTTTGTTGGCCCCGGTTTTTATCATTGGGTTTCCCCTATCCATTTGGGAAAGCAAACTATCTTCAAGCGGGTTGGGTATTTGCTTACTGCCAGCCCGTAGTATTATCAGTGTTACTCCCAGGGTTTTAGGAAATGCAATCTCGTTGTACCACCAATTTTTTGATTTTGGGTCTGTATTGTCCCAATATTGCAGTGCTTTTACAATAGCTGAATGTAATTTAGCATCACCATAAAAGCTACTTTCTGAATGTGTGTATGCAACGGCAAAGCGTTTCAGCCTGTTTAAATGATTTCTGGGGTTCCAGTTATTTTTTGATTCATCATTGTAATTAATATCAGGCCAGGAACCATTAGCTTGGATTGAAGAAAGATCTCCTGAAACCTGTTGGTCAAATGATGAAATATTTGTAATACTTTCCCACTCGCCATTTTGTATATTCCCAATGATCTTTTCATAATCTTTTTGGGGATGTGCTTTTACAAAGAACAAAGAGAATATAACGAACAACAATATTCTTATCATGATTATAAGGGTCTGTTACTTATGTGAATCAAGGGTTTAAGCTGAATATTCAGGTAAATCCTTGATTTGACCTCTTCCGATTCGGTTGATAGGCTGATTGTGCAAGGTGTTATCAATTAACTCACCCCAATTGAGTCCAACAATGTTGGATTCAATTTTCCCCTCT
>JANQII010000154.1 GCA_028282195.1 Prolixibacteraceae bacterium | reverse complement strand
TTGGAAACAATGGGTGTCATCTTTTGGAAAGATGAAACCCCTGTACAACTCGTAACCCGCAACCTGAAACCCGCAACTCCCGCAAAGCTGACAGTAACCTACCCTAATTATGAACTGCTCCTCATTCATTACCTGTAAATTGTGATTTAAACAAAAAATGAAGACGATCGAATGCCCCGAATTCGGGGGAAAACAATAGAAAAACAATTATATTCGACTGTATTCAATCGCTTTCCAACTTTTCAGAAATCCATGACTGAATAAATTGTTCATTATCAATATAGTATTCAGGTTCTTATCCCAAACTCAGGTTAAATTAAAAAGTACTTGGATAAATCTCTTTCAAATTTTTTAAAGCTTTTTCCGAAGCATTTTGTTGGGCTTCTTTTTTTGAACTTCCGTCCCCTTTACTTATTACTTCTTCGTCAAGAATTACTTTCGATATAAAAGAAGGTTTATGAACATCATTAGCCAGATGCTCTGTCGTTTCAAAACTAATTTCTTTTTTGACCTTTTGGCTCCACTCGATTAGTTGACTTTTAAAATTGGTATTGGTACTTTGAATTGTTGTTAAGTCAACGTGCTCAGGAAGTAATTTTTTAATTATGAATTGTTTGGTGGCGTAATATCCTTTGTCGAGATAAAAAGCCCCAATTATAGCTTCTAAGGCATCACCATAAATATGGCTGTTTTCAGTCGTGCTATTTGTGTTTGATTTGATGTAATTGTTCAGTCCAATTTTGTAAGTTAGTTCGGTCAGAAAGCTCCGATTTACCAACTTTGAACGCATTTGGGTCAGAAAACCTTCATCTTTATTCGGGTACCTGTTGTATAAAAACTCAGCAATGATTGCCCCGAGAATGGCATCTCCCAGGTATTCAAGACGCTCGTTGTTTACCCAGTTTTGTTGTGAATCCTGTTTTGAAGCTGATTTATGAATTAAAGCAATTTCATAAAGCTTCATGTTTTCAGGATAAACTTCAAAAAGGGACTTTAGGTATAAATAAAACTCTTTCCTTGGAGAAGAAAAGAGTTTTATTTTTTTAACGAACGTTCTTATCACGTTATCAGTATTTCTTAAAAATTACTGTTGCATTGTGACCCCCAAAACCAAACGTGTTGCTTAAGGCGTATTTTGCATCTTTTTCTTTGGCTACATTGAATGTAAAATCAAGTTTACTGTCAATCTCCGGATCATCAGTAAAGTGATTTATTGTTGGAGGGATGATACCTTCTTTCAATGCAAGAATTGAAGCAATACCTTCAACAGCACCTGCAGCACCTAATAAGTGGCCAGTCATTGATTTTGTTGAACTGATGCTTAAGTTATAAGCATGGTCGCCAAAACATTTTTGAATTGCTTTTGGCTCTGCAATATCTCCAAGTGGAGTAGAGGTTCCGTGAACATTAATATAATCAATGTCTTCCGGATTAATGCCAGCGTCTTCAACTGCCCATTTCATCACCAACGAAGCACCATGACCTTCAGGATCCGGGGCAGTCATGTGAAAAGCATCAGCTGACATTCCACCGCCAACAATTTCACCGTAAATTTTAGCACCACGCTTTTTAGCATGTTCATACTCCTCAAAAATAAGGGCGCCTGAACCTTCTCCCATTACAAAACCGTCACGGTCTTTATCAAATGGGCGGGATGCAGTTTTTGGATCATCGTTTCTTGTAGAGAGTGCACGCATGGAATTGAATCCACTTAACCCTGCTTCATTAATAGCTGCCTCTGAACCTCCTGTAATAAAAAGGTTTGCTTTACCCATGCGGATATAATTGAAAGCTTCAATCATTGCGTGGGATGCAGATGCACAAGCAGAAACAGTTGTGAAGTTTGGTCCCCTGAATCCGTAACGGATAGAAAGAAGACCTCCTGCGATGTTGGCAATCATTTTAGGAATGAAGAAGGGATTGAATTTAGGGCGTTCAATGTTATAGGCCCTGGCTTCTTCAAAAAAGGTTTGAAGACCACCAATACCTGCACCCCAAATTACTCCGGCACGATCTTTATCAATGGCTTCCAGGTCAATACCTGAATCTTCCATTGCTTGTTGTGCAGCTCCATATGCGTACAAAGTATATAAATCATGCTTGCGCACTTCTTTTTTCTCTACATAAAGTGTAGGTTCAAAATCTTTTACTTCACATGCAAATTGGGTTTTTTGAAGCTCAATGTCGAATTTTGTAATTCGATCAGCTCCGCTTTTCCCGTTTTTAAGCCCTTCCCAATATTCCTGAATAGAATTACCAAGCGGGTTAATGGTTCCAAGTCCGGTTACAACTACCCGTTTAAATTCCATAAATGTTGATTCTAATTTATTACTTTACGTTTTCTTCAATGTGAGCGATAGCTTCGCCAACTGTAGAAATCTTTTCAGCCTGATCGTCCGGAATAGCCAAATCAAATTCTTTTTCAAATTCCATGATTAGCTCTACAGTATCAAGTGAATCTGCACCTAAATCATTTGTAAAAGAAGCTTCATTGGTTACTTCACTTTCGTCAACGCCTAGTTTGTCGACAATAATTGCTTTTACTTTACCTGCAATGTCAGACATAATTCTAATTTTAAGTTAATATTCAAATTTGTTTTTCAAAAATCCGGTGCAAAGTAATAAATTTACCCAAAATATATCAAAGAAAAACTTAAATAAATAGCTGTTTTTAGTGTGCTGATAAGCAATAAAATAACTATTATCGAACTATTTAGTCAATTATTCAATTTTATAATTTTGAAGTAAATTCTCTATGAAAAAGATTGCCATTTTTGCCTCAGGATCAGGGACTAATGCCCAGAATATTATCGAATATTTTAAAGATAACAGATACATTGAAATTGATTCATTATGGTCAAATAAAGAAAATGCATATGTCCTAATACGCGCGGAAAAGCTAGGTGTTGAAACCTTTACTTTCAACAGGAATGAGTTTTATAATAGTGTTGATGTGTTAAAGGCGCTTAGTGCCCGAAAAGTGGATATGATTGTTTTAGCAGGTTTTCTTTGGTTGGTTCCCCGATATTTAACTGAAGAGTTTACGATTATTAATATACACCCGGCGTTGTTGCCCAAATATGGAGGTAAAGGAATGTACGGCAAGTATGTTCATGAAGCAGTAGTTGCCAATAAAGAAAAAGAAAGCGGGATTTCAATTCATTATGTGAATGAACAATACGATGAGGGCAATATAATTTTTCAGGCAAAATGTGAGTTAGCAGCTTCGGATAATCCGGATGATGTTGCTGCCAAGGTGCATGAACTGGAGTACGAACATTTTCCACGGGTTATTGAAGAGGTGATTTTGGGAGAATAGCGAATTAAGCTGGTAAAAATAAATGAGGAAGCTTAAACTTTATATATTTGCAAGTTTGAATGGTAAAATTGCAACATCTGACGGTGGGGTAGATTGGTTAAATACGATTCCAAATCCGGAAGGTTCTGATTATGGTTATTCAAAGTTTTATGATTCTATAGACACAACCATTCAGGGGTATTCAACTTACAAACAAATAATCAGCTGGGATATGGAATTTCCTTACAAAGAGAAAACCAACTATGTTTTTACCCGAAAAAAGGACTTGTTTGATACTGAGAATGTAAGTTTTGTGACAGAAAATCATATAGCGTTTGTCAAAAATCTGAAAAAGAAGGAAGGAAAAGATATCTGGCTTATTGGTGGAGGTCAATTAAATACTTTGCTGTTTAATGCTGGTTTGATAGATGATTTTCAGGTTTTTATGATGCCAGTTGTTATTCCTAAAGGGATTGAATTATTTGAAGCGTTGCCTAATCAGGAGCAACTTGAACTTGTAAAGACAAAAACATACAACTCAGGTGTTGTTCAATTGATTTACCGAAAGAAGTAATTTTACCAGATTATATATTAGGAATCCGGGAAGTTGATTTTGGAAAGTTCCACCATCATTGAGTCTTTTAATACCGTGTAGTTTGCCATGTTCTTTTCAAAAACAGGTTCTACAGGGGGCGCTTTAACTTTTAATGGATCCATTGCAAAACCATTCCTGAATACCCTAAAATCTAAATGAGGTCCGGTTGCCAATCCTGATTTGCCAACATAGCCAACAATTTGTCCTTGCCGCACTCTTACTCCCGGGGCAATTCCTTTTGCATAGCCGTTAAGGTGCATATAGCAGGTAGTATAAACGGAATTGTGCTTTATGTAGAGAAATCTTCCTCCGCCTCCTTTTTGATACCCTTTGCGTGTAACAACGCCATCGCCAATAGATTGTACCGGGGTGCCAACAGGTGCAGCGTAATCAATTCCTAAATGGGGCCTGCGGTATTTTAAAACCGGATGCATTCTGCTGTATGAGAAACGTGAGCTGATCCTGGAGAATTTAAGTGGAGCCTTTAGGAAAGCTTTTTTCAGGCTTTTACCTTGTTCGTCAAAAAAACTTTCGGTACTGTCCTGTACAAAAGTAAAAGCGTAAAAATCTTCATTCATATGCTGAAACTGGCTGGCGTATATTTTTCCAATTCCGACTGAAGTACTGTCTACATATCGTTCTTCATAAATTACTTTGAATTTATCACCTTTCTGAATGCCAAAAAAATCAACAGTCCATTGGTATACATCAGAAAGCTCAATTGCAAGAACGGGATTGATGTTGTTGTCTTTCATCGCATTCCATAGAGAAGATTTTATTTCCCCTGAAGCTGTTTTCAATTCCGTGTAAATTGGTTTTTGCCCGCGATTTACAGATAGGCTATCGTTTAATTCATAAACGACATAATCAATCGCATCGATTTCATAAACAAAATAACGTGCCGCTTTTAAACTATCTTTTGATAAAAAGAAATGAAATGGATTTCGGTGTTTGATTTTTCTTACATCAAAAATGGGTTTTGATTTTCTTGCAAGTTGGTCAATTACCTGATAAGAAACACCTTTCTTTGATAAAATATCCGAAAGGTTTTGATTTCTTCTTACTTTTCCATCTTCAATGAAAAAGGAATCAACAGGAAGTCCGAATTTGAGAATTGGGTCGGGTATTATTTCTTCTTCAGGCTCAATAATTTCAATTTTGGGACGTGTAGCCGGAACTAAAAACAAGTATGTGAATAATGAAATACTAAGTCCTAGAAAAACAATTTCAATCCAATATCTTTTCATCTTATACCATATTTATAGACATAGATATTTAAAACTCATTAATAAATGAAGTGATATTTTTAAATACTAATCGGTATTAAATTTTAATCTTTTCAAAGCCTCGCCCAAACACCCCCATTACACTACCCATGGTAATAAATGCATCCGGATCAATGTTTTTAATTTTTCTAAATATTAGGCTGGATTCCCGTTTTCGTACAACTGTCATTAAAATATCAACATTCTCTTTCGTGTACCAGCCAGTACCGTTGATTACTGTAACGCCCCTATCTGTCTCTTTATTGATAAAATCTGCAATTTCCTCGTATTTTTTCGAGAAAATAAACATTTGGGTTGATCGCTTTGCACCATTTAAAAAGGCATCAAGCGAGTAAGAAACCACCCACATCAAAACAAACCCATAAACCAGTTTTTCTAAAGAGTGAAAAATGAAGTATGATGAAGAGATGATTATCACATCACAGGCCAAAATTACTTTTCCAGGACTAATATTCCGGTACTTATTAATAATCATAGCAATAATGTCAGTTCCCCCGGTACTGCCACCTCTTGAAAAAACGATGCCAAGCCCAGCCCCTGACATCATTCCGCCTAATACAGCGGCAAGAAAGGTGTCGTCAATAATAGGCTCTTTTATAATTTGAGGAAGGATAGCAAATAAGCCTGATACTAAAGACATGCAATAAATAGTTTTTATTCCAAAGTTTGCTCCTAAAATTTTCAAGGCCAGAATAAGAAGAAAAACATTTACTGTTAAATAGGTAATCCAAACAGGGATTTTCCACCCATAAAAGATTACAGCAGCAACACCACTAACACCTCCTCCGGTAATTTCTGCAGGAATTATAAAAACGGTCCAGGCTAAAGTAAACAACACAAGACCTGCAGAAATGATTAAATAATCTTTGAATGTTGTAATTAATTTCTGTTTCATTTTTCCTCAAAAAAGAGATTTTACAAAATAAAAGAATTCATAAAAATTGCGTGCAAAAGAACGTAGGTATTTATAAATATTTATTGATAAAAATCAGGGAAAAATAATTTATCAGAGAATTAAGGTTTAGAGCAAAAAAAGAGGCTGTCCAAAAAGTTAACTTAACCGCTAAGTATTTTAAGGAACCGCAAAGGACACAAAGAGTCAAGCCACTACATATCAGAATCTTAGTGTTCTTTGCGTAATCTTATGCGTTCTTCACGGTTTGAATTTTATTCTTTTAGGACAGCCTCTAAGGCATATTGTGACATACCTAGCTATACTACCACATTTATAATCTTCTTTGGAACAACAATCATTTTCTTTGGAGTTTTACCATCAAGCCACCTTTGAGAAAGATCATGCTCCATAACGATCTTTTCAATTTCATCTTTGGGCATGTCTAAAGGTAGTTCAAGTTTAAAACGCATTTTTCCGTTAAAAGAAACCGGGTATTCATGTGTGTTTTCTACAAGCAGACTTTCATCAGCAACAGGCCAGGGTTCATAAGCCAGGGTGTTTTCATTTCCGTAAAGCTGCCATAATTCCTCTGCCAGGTGAGGCGCAAAAGGAGCCAATAGTGTTGCAAATGTTTGTGCAGTTGCTTTGGTAACTTTTCCTTTTTTTATGGCCAGATTATTGAATACCATCAAGGCTGAAATACCAGTATTGAACTTTAGGTTTTCAATATCATCACCAACTTTCATAATTGTTTGCTGAAGAAGCTTCATTACTTCTTTGTCTTCTTCTCCATCAACTATATTGTCAAGGTTTGCAAAGAAACGATATGCACGTCCCAGGAAGCCAAACACTCCTTTAACGCCATTTTCAGCCCAGGGTTTGGTGTCATCAAGTGGTCCCATAAACATTTCGTAAAGGCGAAGTGCATCAGCTCCGTATTTTTCAACTACATCATCAGGATTGATTACATTTTTCAAAGACTTTGACATTTTTGCAACAATCTGATGAAGTTCTTCCCCTGTTTCAGTATGGAAATAGTTACCATCTTTTTCTTCTACCAGGTCTGAAGTTACTTTAGCTCCGGTTTGTGTTTCGTAAGCAAAAGCGAGGATCATTCCCTGGTTGAAAAGCTTTTTGAAAGGCTCTTCAGTTGAAACAATGCCTAAATCAAACAGTACTTTGTGCCAGAAACGGGAGTAAAGCAAGTGAAGAACGGCATGCTCGGCACCACCAATGTAAAGGTCAACAGGCATCCAGTAATTCTCAACTTTTGGATCGAAAATCTGCTCATCATTTTTGGGGTCAATATAGCGCAGGTAGTACCAGCACGACCCGGCCCACTGGGGCATTGTATTCGTTTCACGGCGGCCTTTGCGTCCATTTTCATCAACAACAGTAAGCCAGTCGCTTGCGTTCGCTAACGGAGATTCACCTCCTTCTCCCGGTTCAAATTTCTCAAGATCAGGAAGTGTTACAGGCAGCTTATCTTCAACCAACGAGATTTCCCCATCTTCCCAGTGAATAACCGGGAATGGTTCTCCCCAATAACGTTGACGACTAAACAACCAGTCGCGAAGTTTGAAGTTCTCTGTAGCTTGTCCAATTCCTTTTTCCACCAACCAGTTGATGGTTTTTTTAATACCCTCTTTTTTATTTAATCCATTAATGTCAAGCCCGGTTATGTCGCTTGATGAGTTAATGTAAGCACCATCTTCAGTCCAGCAAGCTTTACCAGCCAAAACTTGTTGGCGTAAATCTTCTTCTGCATCTTTTGGGTCAAGAATGCAGGTAATTGGAATTTCAAATTTTTCGGCAAATTCAAAGTCACGGGTGTCGTGAGCAGGAACGGCCATAATGGCTCCGGTTCCATATCCCATTAGTACATAGTCGGCAACCCAAATCGGAATTTCAGTTCCTGTAACAGGGTTAACCGCATATCTTCCCGTAAAGACACCCGTTTTTTCTTTGGCTAATTCTGTCCTGTCCAAATCAGATTTTAACGATGCAGCCTGAACGTATTTTTCAACTTCAGCCTTCTTTTCATCAATACTAATTTCTGAAAGCATGGGATGCTCAGGGGAAACTACCATGTAAGTCGCGCCGAACAATGTGTCAGGGCGGGTTGTATATACGCGAAGTGATTTTCCTAAGCCCTGAAGATCAAAATCAACTTCTGCACCGGTAGATTTTCCAATCCAGTTTTTCTGCATGTCTTTTACACCTTCCGGCCAGTCAAGCTCATCTAATCCTTCAAGCAAACGTTGAGCATAATGCGGAATACGAAGCAACCATTGTTTCAAATTTTTGCGAATAACCTGGTTGCCACATTTTTCATGCGAGCCATCGGTTAAAACTTCTTCATTAGCACAAACAGTTTTACAATTGTCACACCACCAAACCTGTGCATTGTCGTAATATGCCAGGCGTTTTTCGCTGATATATTCTTTTATTGCAGCTTCACCTTTTTTTTCAATTTCAGCAGGGATTGGCAATTCAGGGATGGGGCGGCCTTTCTTTTGTTCCGCATCAAACCAGGTATTGTAAAGCTTACTGAAAATCCACTGTGTCCATTTGAAGTATTTAGGATCAGTTGTATTGATCTCACGATCCCAGTCATAGCTCAAACCTAATGTTTTAATCTGGCGACGAAAATTATTGCAGTTTTTCTGAGTTGTAACAGAAGGATGAGTACCAGTTTGAATGGCATATTGTTCTGCAGGTAATCCAAATGCATCCCATCCCATTGGGTGTAATACATTGAACCCTTTCATTCGCTTGTAACGGCTTATAATATCCGTTGCGGTATATCCTTCGGGATGCCCAACATGTAGTCCTGCCCCTGATGGATAAGGAAACATATCAAGGATATAATATTTTGGTTTGGAAAAATCATTTTCGGTTTTGAAGGTTTTGTTTTCCTCCCAGTAAGCCTGCCATTTGGGCTCAATGTCCCAGAATTTATATTCCATCGTATTGATTGGTTAATAGCGTTTTGAAACTGAGCGGCAAAGATAGAAAAAACTGCTTACAGTGCATAGCATTTTATTGTGCGTATCAAAGGGATTTTGATTAGGCATGGACTTTGTAATGAATGAAGAGAAAGTGTAGTTTATAATCAAAATGAATAAGTAATTTTTAAGTTCAATTTAATCCTACATATTAATTCATTTCCGTAAATTAACATTTGTTTACTTTGGCATTAAAATGAAATTTATTACATCAAAATACTGAAAAATCAATTAATTAACCATTAATGTTTTTATTATGAATAAATTAACTTTGGTTTTCATCCTTTTGTTCTCTCTTAGTGCTTTTGCACAAAAGCAAATTGATGAATTAACTTATGAAGACAGCCAGAATTCTGCAGTGTTTATGCAAATCAAAAACAACACGCATGTTTTGAAGTATACTGCGGCAGATGGTTCTGTTTTATCCTTGGGAGACACGTTGATAATTGGGTTGCCTTCGGGCTCAGAGACCAATACATCAGGAGCAGCTGCGGGAGGTACGTTTGGAGTTGGAACAGCAAAATCAAAAACGAAAAGTAGTTTTGCAAATATTATAATGGGAAGGCCTGGAGGTGTTGGTAACTTAATCGCTGCCACTGATAATCTTGGACCAAACAATGCTCCGGCAAAGATGGAGGGGGAAATTGTTGTGATTCAAGAAATGAGGGTAATTCATAAAGGGAGTAAAAAGAAACCATTAAGGGTACTGATGCTTTTGGGAGAACCAAACGGAAGAGCGTTTGGGATAAATAAATACATGTCGGTTACCGATTATGAAAAAGCAGTAATTGCAGGAGAAATTAAAAGCATTAATGCTCCAATGACCAGGGACGAAGCAATTGCAAAACTGAAAGAGACCAAAGAATTATTTGATCTTGGTTTAATTGAGGAGGCAGACTTTAATAAGGTAAAAGCAGAACTGACCCCAATTATAATGAAGAAATAATTGAAACAGAATAAAAAGTGTTATCTCAAAAAGGTGGCACTTTTTATTTCATGGCAATCCAATCAATAATTAAAGAAAAGGAGCCCTGTTGTTTCCCGGCAATGAGAAATCCTATTTGTTCAATGCCTTCAAGCTTTAATTCAGGAGCTTGGGGTACTTTCATCCCTCTGAACGTAGCTTGAAAATCTTCGGCAGAAAAAACATGATTAGTCCACTTGTCTTTTTCAGTTTTAAAAAAAGTCTGGTAAGCAGTTCCATCAAAACGCTTGTTGGTCCGTACCCTGAATTGATATGTTTTACCATCTCCTTTAACACGGATCAAAAGTTTAGATACTTTTTTAAGGTTTGTTCTATCCAATAGTGCTCTTACTGATGCAAATCCTCCGTTGTTTTCCAAAGAAACATTTCCGGAGAATAATCCTTGTTCTGATTTAATCTGGATGCTACTTGAAGAAAGGCCACCCATTACCCCATCATTGACAATTTGCCAATTCAAATGTTTTTCCTGATTAAAATCTTCAAGAATGATCATTTCATTTGAGTTTTGGCTCCAGGCTCCATTTGTAGAAGCTAACAATATGCAAATGATCTGAATTTTTTTAAAAGCAACATTTCTCATGTCTTAATCTTAACTTTATAAAATTCCTATTGGTTCATGGAAGGAGGATTTTTTTGTAACCCCAACTAGGCAATTGATATTTACAAAGCTTCTATTTTACCTAATTTGTGTTGATTTAAAAGAAAGATTAAGTAAGCTTATGATGGATTAATTTTACCGGGAGAAGTTACTTCATTGACCGGTGAACTCCATCATTCTACCGATATTTATTGAGCAGATTTAAGATATTTTAGTAACTTAACTACTGAAATCCAAAGCTCACCGGAAGATTTCAGAGATCTCTCCGATGGACCCTATAAGCCAGGCTGATAAACTTTGGAGATTGGCCAATAAATTTCTGAATTGAGAAAGACATCACATGGTTTTGTTGATGCCTTTAAACTGATAGATTTATTAATGAAACATCTAAAATTATTCTTATGGACTTAAATGAAATCATTTCCAACAATACAGTTATTTGGTTCATTGTTGGATTGGTATTTATGGTGCTCGAGCTGATAGCTCCTGGATTTGTTCTACTTTTCTTTGGAGCCGGAGCATGGATTACTGCACTTTGTTTTTACCTGTATGAGCCTTCTCTTAACATTCAGCTCATCATCTTCTTTGTCAGTTCGGTTTTTTTGTTAATCGTTTTAAGGCGACACTTAAAGTTGAGCTTCTTCAAAGAAAGAATTAGTAAGGATCAGTTTGAAGCAGAAGAGTTTATTGGTAAAACTGCCGAAGTAGTTAAGGATATCAAAACAAATAAATCAGGAAAAGTAAGTTTTAACGGAACGCTTTGGACTGCAAAAAGTGAGTTTGAATTAAAATCCGGTGAAGTTGTTGAGATAGTTAGTAAAGAAAGTATATGTCTAAATGTAAAACCAAAAAATAGAAAATCATGAACACAAACACTATTATTCTTTTAGGATTAATTGCATTATTATTAATCATTCTTGTTACGTATATCAAAATTGTGCCACAGCGTTCTGCGTTTATTGTGGAGCGACTCGGAAAGTATAATGCTACACTACAAGCAGGTTTTCATGTGCTGATTCCTTTTATTGACAAGGTTGCTTATAAGCACTCTTTAAAAGAACAGGCAATTGATGTTGCATCACAAAGCTGTATTACAAAAGATAACATTGCTGTTGAAGTAGATGGAATTCTTTACCTACAAGTAGTTGACCCCAAAAAAGCTTCGTATGGAATTGATGATTATAAATTTGCAGCCATACAAATAGCCCAAACCACCATGCGTAGTGTAATTGGAAAAATGGAGCTTGACAGAACCTTTGAAGAAAGGGATAATATTAATACTACCATTGTAATGGCAGTTGATAATGCCAGTGACCCTTGGGGAGTGAAAGTTAGCCGATACGAGGTTAAAAATATTACGCCTCCGCAAAGTATTAAAGATGCAATGGAAAAACAAATGAGGGCTGAACGGGAAAAGCGTGCAATGATTGCAGAATCAGAAGGGGAGAAGCAAGCCAAGATTAATGTGGCCGATGGAGATAAGCAGGAGTTAATTAAGCGCTCTGAAGGTGAAAAGCAAAAACGGATTAATGAAGCTCAGGGACGTGCTGCAGAAATTCAGGAAGTAGCTATGGCAACAGCAGATGGTATCCGGGCAATCTCCGATGCAATTGGCTCTGACAATGGAATTGATGCCGTAAACCTTAGAATTGCAGAACAGTATTTGTCAGAGTTTGGAAAGCTGGCTTCAGCAAATAACTCAATGATTATTCCTTCAAACCTTGCTGATCTTTCAGGAATTATTGCAACTGCTACTTCCGTTATTGAAAAAACGAAAAATTAGAATTGAGGTAGTAGTGAGATTTAAACCAGGAGTTGTTTTTAGCTTCTGGTTTTTTATTATCTAATTAAAGGTTAAAACCTCCGAACCATCCCTCCGGGAGGAAATCCGTCAGGCAGGCGGCTTCTTGCCAACATATTGTTATTTTTTCGAATTTCCTGTCTGCCATCCCTACGGGAGGAGATCCGACAGGCAGGCATTCGAATTTCAAAAACTATGTATTTTCAATGCATACTGATTTACTTATATTTGTTATTCATTAAATCAACCTTAAAATCTAAAACAAACAAAATGAGACTTAAAAATTACCTTTTATTATTTGTTGCTATCGTAATGGCTATGAATTTTTCTTCATGTACCAGGGAAGTTAAAAAAGACATTGGCATTCAATTATGGTCAGTTCGAAAAGATATGAAAAAGGACCCGATCGGAACAATTGCCAGGTTAAGTGAAATTGGCTATACCTTTGTTGAAGCGGCAGGCTACAAAGATGGGCAGTTTTATGGCATGGAACCAGCAACGTTTAAAACGTTATTAGAAACAAACGGCATGACTATGAAAGGTTCGCATACCGGACCTAATTTACCGAAAGAAGGGGAGTGGGATCAAACCATGCAGTGGTGGGATGAATGTATTGCAGCCCATAAAGCAGCCGGGGCAAAGTACATTGTAAAGCCATCAATGGGAAAAGATTCTTACAGAAGTTTGGATACGTTAAAAATGTATTGTGACTATTACAACGCTATTGGCGAAAAATGCAATGAAGCTGGAATACGTTTTGGGTATCATAACCATGCCGAAGAATTTAAAACAAAACTTGATGGACATCTTTTCTACGATTATTTAGTGGAAAATACTGATCCGGATAAAGTGATGTTTGAATTGGATTTGTATTGGATTTACAAAGGTGGAAAAGATGCTGTTGACTATTTCAATAAATATCCGGGACGTTTTGAATTGTATCATGTGAAGGATTATGAAGAAGTTGGAGCAAGTGGTAAGATTGATTTTAAGCCAGCTTTTGACAATGCTGAATTGGCTGGAATGAAAGAATATATTGTAGAAGTTGAACGTTACAATTTTGAGCCATTGGAAAGTGTAGCTAAAAGTTATGAGTATTTAAATAATGCTGAATTTGTAAAATAATAACTCACACCTATAAAAAGCAAAGAGGCCGTCTCAAAAGTAAACTTAACCGCTAAGTATTTTAAGTAACCGCAAAAGACACAAAGAATAAAGCTTTTCGATATCAAAACCTTAGCGTTCTTTGCATAATCTTATGCGTTCTTCGCGGTTTGAATTTTCTTCTTTTAAGACGGCCTCTTCTTTTTTTCTGTTCTGAAAAGGATTCTTTTTATCCTTTAGCTTCTGTTTTCTGAAATTTGGTTAAAATTCGAAATCCATAGCATAGTCTACTGAAACAGCTTTGCCACGTTGTTTGCCAGGTTTCCAGTTTTCCATTCCTTCCACAATTTTGTAAAGCGCTTTGGCGGCAGCCTCAGTTGTTTTCTTTTTAATATGAATGTTTGTTACTTCTCCTTTTGTGTTAATCGTAAATCCCACAATTGCTTTTCCTTCCAGTTTCTTGCCTATAGTGCTGAATTTTTGGTCAAGCTTTTTGCTCATTTTCTTAACATACTGCCCAAGTTGATAGTAACCTCCGGGATATGAAGGCATTTCTTCAACGATTACGAAAGTTTCCCCCTCTTTACTTGTCGATTTTGGTGCAGTAGGCGGTGGAGGAGGAGGTACTTCCCCTTCAAGGAACATGCTTTTCGTATCAATGCCAATAACTGCTCGTTCCATTCTAAATACCCACTGATAATCCTTTTTATAAGAAATTGTCGAAAGGTGTGATTCAAAACCAACAAATGATATGACAAGGGTAGTTGGGTTTTTTCCCGGAACCTCCAGCTTAAACTCTCCCTCCATATTTGTTGATGTTCCAATTGTAGAGCCTTTAATTACGACGGAAGCACCTGGAAGAGCCTCGCCATTTTCAGTTACAACTTTTCCTGTTATTACAACTTTTTTTTCTTTGGGTAAGCTCAATGGTGTTTTTGTGACTTCTTCTTTTAATTGAATACTTTCCTTATAGTTTGGCTTAGCAAAAGCAACTAATAAAATTGCCAATACAGGAATTCCCCAAATTAACCGAAGAAGTTTCTTTTTTGAAGTTTTCTGTTTTGTCATCATTTTTAAACGATTTGGGCCAAGGGCAAAATTCAGGCTGTTAGATAAACCAATTACCTGCATGCCCATTAGCTGGTTAACTAATAAAGCTTGATACCTGACTGGTGTTTGGCCCCGGGAAAGTACACCTTCATCTGCCAGGTATTCATGATTTTGTTTCATTGAATGTTCAAAAAACCAAATAAATGGATTGAACCAAAAAATTACTGTCAACAGCTCTATAATAATCAGGTCGATCCAATGACGCTCACGAATGTGCACTTTTTCATGAGCTAAAATGTCATCAAGTTCTTCCTGTTTGTGGTGGGTCGGATTTATAAATATGTATTTGAAAAACGAAAATGGAAACTCAAATTGATCATTCTCCAGAACTACATGTGAGGCTTTACCCTTGGGTTTGTTTTTCAATATAATATGAATAGGTTTTATGCTTTGATAAATTAAACGGATTAAAAAGAAAAAGATACCTCCCAAATAAATTATAAATGGTATTAGGGGAATTGTACTATTATTGCTTTCCTCTATTTCAAAACCTCCAATCACTTCCTGGTTTAAATCATCACTCAGGTCAAGAAATTGCAGTTCCGTTGAAGAATCTACAATAACGTCATATTGAAGAGGGAAAAAAGAAATGAGTATTGATACGATCAATGTTAAAAGAAGAAACAGACGATTTGCTTTAAAATGAGTTAGCTTTCTTAAGAATACCCAATAAACCAAGTAGAAGAGAGCTATGGCATAGACGAACGAATTAGAAATTCATAGAAATTTTCCATGGCTAATCTGCTTTGTTTTGATCTTTCTTAAACTCTTCTTCAGCTTGTTTCATAATGGATTCAAGATCGGAGATGTCGAGCTGGTTTTCTTTAGCAAAAAATGTGGCCATTTTAGGAAATGAATCGTTAAAGTAGTTCTTTAATAGCGATGAAAACTGAAATTTGGTGTATTCACTTTTGCTAATGAAAGGAGTGAAAAGTTTTGTATTACCAACTTTACGGTGGCTAACAAATCCCTTTTTCTCGAGAACTGTCAAAACTGTTGCTACAGTCGTGTATGCCGGTTTGGGCTCATCAAACTGTTCTACTACATCTTTTACTATAGCTTCATTCAGTTTCCAGATAATTTGCATTACCTGTTCCTCTGCTTTAGTTAGTTGTTTCATTTCCATGTTATAAAAATATATACTACAAATATAGTAGATATAAATACAAAACAAACTATTTCTATAGAGAAAGTACTATAAAAATAGTAGAGTGTTTTATTTTGTTTTGTATATCAGGTTTTTGAGGGTTTTTAAATTGCGTCTCTTTGTCCGATTTTTTGTAAGTTTTGTAACCAGTTTTTTCTTTTTTTCGGAGTAGAATCTTTTATGGGTTGAAAGCTTGTGATCTTTACGGGCTTAATTCCGGTAAAACCTAAAGTTGATTTTTTCATGGCCCGGTGACCTACATTATAGTAGAAAATTCGATAGAACCATGCAGGAGTGTCCATTGTAGTGATCAGGCGTGCAGATTTTCCTTTAAGCAATTTTCTGGGGAGCGAAGAGTCTTCCCGATACTTAAAAGCAAAGCCAGGAAGGAAAGTACGATCTATAAAACCTTTTAATATGGCCGGAAATGTGCCCCACCACGTAGGATAAATAAATACCAGGTGATTTGCAAAGCTGATGGCATCCTGGGCTTTGATTAAGTCAGGCTCCAGATCTGTTCTTTTTCTATACCCGTATTCTAAATTTAAGGAAAAATTTAACTCTCGTAAGTTTAAACGTTGCGATTTTGCCCCCATCTTTTTCACCCCTTTTTCATATGCGTCGGCTATGGCGTTGCCGAAACTTTCCGCATCGGGGTGTGCGTTTATTATTAGTATGTTCTTCATGGCTTTTTTTGTTTTCGCTGCAAAAATATGGCTGCTGAAATTTGCCTGGGAATCAAAATCGGTAAGCTAAAGAATTCTTAGGGTGAGTGATCTTCTATAGCTAAACCACTATGCATTGGAACAGGAGACGCCTGCCTGATGGCAGTCAGGGAAGTCAGAAGACAGAAGTCGGAAGTCAGAAGCAGGCTTATCGGATTTCCTCCCGTAGGGATGGCAGACCGGGAAGAAAAAATCGATGTTATTTATCCAAGTTCCGGACTTCGGTCAAAAAAAATAAGTTTATAGAAACTGACCCCAAGAATTCAGGGGCATTGAAAATGCAGGGTTTTAACCGTTAACTGGAAAATAAAAAAGACTGCTTCATTTTTATTTCGAAGCAGTCTGGTTAAAAGTATTTTTTCTATGTATTTACATTTTACTAACAGAGACAGCTATCGTTGAATTTATTTTCATAGGGATTTCCATATCTTCATTGTTCTGAGGATTTTTCATCTTCATTAATATGGACATCGCCTGTGTCATATTTGATGTGTTAAGCATTCCATCTTTAGAATTGATTGTCATATTCCCGGTTTGGTTTCCGTTCATTTTCATGTCAATATCCATCCCGTTTTGCTCTATGGTAGTATCTGAATTAATATCAGAATCAATTTTTAAAACAACATCGTCTTTTTGAATATCTGTAACTTCAAAGTGCATATTAATTTCCATATTCATAATTGCATCCATTTTCTGAGTCGTGTCCCAGCTATCTCCAACTGCAATCTTTTCTTCCGGAAAATAGTTGAATGTTTGGCCAATACTTGATTTAAATGATTCTTCAGAAGAAAACATCTTGAGCATTTCTTTTGCCTGGGGCATTGCGGTAAAAGCATTGTCAAAACGATCAAAACCTTCTATGTTGACTACTTTTCCAAGAGGGGTAATTTCCATTTTGAGTTTAATTTTGGTGAGCCCCTTAAAGGCTTCTGAAGCCGGGTTGTTATCATCCTGTTTATCTGTATCGAATGACATTGTATTACCCATTGTTGTGCTCATATCCATTTTCATGGATTTGTAGATATAGCTAACAAGAAAGTTATTATTTGGCAGAACATCTTCAACAGTCATCGTAGCAATCATTTTCATTTTCTGGTCCATTTTTACCTGTTGTCCCATCACTTTCTGGTCCATGATATTATTCATGTCCATGGTCATTTCATAAACTGAACCTTTTTGTAAGTTGAATCGAAGGAGTTTTTTTGTTTTTGCCTGAGTTGAGATAGTAAAGAATAAGCTAACAGTAATTAGCAGCAGGGCGGTTTTTCTTAATTTCATAAATTGAAGTTTTAAATTTTAATATTATAAAAATAGATTTTGCAAACTAAGAATACAATCGAATTAAGATATTATTCTTTGGCTCACTAAACTAATGTCTGAAATAACTTTGAAAAACCGAAGCTTGATTCGGTAAGAGGTAGATTATTTAGGGTGAAAAACTTAGTCTTTGTTGATTTCTTCCAGGATAACTTTAGCTACTGAAATGGTTTTAACATGGTCAAAACTAAGGCTAAGCTTATCTTTCTTTTCCTGCATGCGACATTTTGCCGGGTTGGCTTGAACAAAGCCTAAAACTTTACTGAAAATTGGAGATTGGTAGTATGCTGATTGCTGGTCAGAAATAAAATAGCAGATCATTTTTTGATTTTTCAAAATAATGCGCTCAATCCCCAAATCAATAGCCAACCATCTTAAACGAACAACTTCCAACAACTGCTGGCTATTTGACGGTAGTTTGCCGAAACGGTCAATCAATCCAAGCTCATATTGCCGGAGGCTCTCTTCATTTTCAATGCTATCCAGTTCCCGGTACAGCAACATCCGCTCAGAAATACTTTGAATATAATGGTCAGGGAACAGCAGCTCCATATCCGTATCGATCTGGGTGTCGTTTACAAATTTAGTTTGAAGGAAGGCTTGCCCGGCATCTTCTTTTTCTTCAACAAACAAATTTTTATACTCACCCTGTTTTAGTTCCTGAATGGCTTCATTCAGGATGCGGTGATAAGTCTCAAAACCAATATCTGCAATGAAGCCGCTTTGCTCAGCCCCTAATAAATTACCTGCTCCACGAATGTCTAAATCGCGCATGGCAATATTAAAACCGCTGCCCAACTCAGCAAATTCTTCAATAGCGCGTAATCGTTGCCTTGCTTCCGGGCTTACAGTTGATAAAGGCGGGGCAATTAAATAACAAAAAGCCTTTTTATTGGAACGTCCAACTCGTCCACGCAACTGGTGAAGATCGCTTAAGCCAAAGTTTTGTGCCTGGTTAATAATGATGGTATTGGTATTTGGTATATCGAGACCTGATTCTATAATGGTGGTTGCAATTAGTACATCATGTTCACCGTTAATAAACTCGAGCATAATCTTTTCAAGCTTCGGACCTTCCATTTGGCCATGACCAACTACTGTTTTTGCTTTGGGAACAATACGCTTGACAGTAGCTTCAACTTCAAAAATATTTTGCACCCGGTTGTGAATAAAGAAGACCTGTCCTCCACGTGAGATTTCATAGTTAATAGCTTCCCTTATTACTTCTTCGTTAAAACCATGAAGCTCGGTAACGATTGGGTACCGGTTGGGCGGCGGTGTTTGTATAATCGACAGGTCACGTGCGCCCATTAACGAAAATTGCAGCGTGCGTGGGATTGGGGTTGCGGTTAACGTAAGCGTATCTACATTTACTTTAAGCTGTTTTAGTTTTTCTTTTACCGAAACACCAAACTTTTGCTCTTCATCAATAATTAGTAACCCGAGGTCTTTAAAATTTACATCCTTACCAACCAGGCGATGTGTGCCAATTAATATGTCAACTTTTCCGGTTTCCAATTCGTTTAAAACTTTGCGAATTGCTCCGGCCGGGCGTAAACGGCTTATGTATTCAACTTTGGCTGGAAAATCTTTTAGCCGATCCGAAAATGTTTTGAAATGCTGAAGTGCCAGAATGGTCGTAGGAACCAGAATTGCCACTTGTTTACTGTCGGCTACTGCTTTAAATGCTGCTCGTATTGCAATTTCAGTTTTTCCAAAACCCACATCACCACAAACCAGCCTGTCCATAGGCATTTCGCGCTCCATGTCTTCTTTTACTGAAACGGTTGCTTTCACCTGGTCAGGGGTGTCTTCATAAATGAAAGAAGCCTCCAGCTCTTTTTGAAGGTAAGAATCTTCAGTAAATGAAAAGCCTCTTTCTTTTTTGCGCTCGGCATAAAGTGCAATCAGCTCTTTGGCAATGTCTTTTACTTTCTTTTTGGTGCGTTCTTTCATTTTTTGCCACGCACCACTTCCCAGCTTATTTATTTTGGGCTCAACGCCTTCTTTCCCCTTGTATTTTGAAATACGGTGGAGCGAATGAATGCTTACAAAAAGTACATCGTTATCGCGATAAACCAAACGAATGGCTTCCTGTATTTTACCGTTTACTTCAGTTTTTACCAAACCTGCGAACTTACCGATTCCGTGATCGATGTGAACCACGTAATCACCCTGATGGAGCTTGTTTAGTTCTTTTAGTGTTATGCTTTCGCGCTGAGCTTTCCGGCTTTTTAGTTTAAAACGGTGGTAACGCTCAAAAATCTGGTGGTCGGTATAACAACAAAGCTTCAGCTTGTGGTCAATAAATCCTTCATGCAATGTAAAATTCAGGTCAGTAAATTGAACATTTAGCCCCTGATCGTTGAAAATTGCATGCAGCCGCTCAATCTGCTTTTCATTGGAAGAAAGAATGAAATTCTGATAGCCATTTTTTACATTGTCTTGCAAGTTATTTCCCAGCAGCTCAAAATTTTTGTTAAAGATTGGCTGTGAAGATGTTTCAAAAGAAAAAATAGTTTCGTTTTGGAAAAGAGCTTTCCCATTCGTTTCAACGCAGGTAAATGTTTTGATTGCGGAAAGGAAATCATCGCCATTTGAAAAGCGGGTTTTAAAATTATCGTCCAGTTCACCGTTTTCCTGCGTTTGGGCATAGATGCGATCAATAATTTCAGTAGCCAACCGGATATCCTTGAAAAATAACGAGCAATTCCTGGGAATAAAATCCAGAAAATCTTCCCGTTTTTCTTCTTCCAAACCTTCCTGAATATTGGGGATGATCACAATACGGTCAAGTTGTTCTTTTGAAATCTGGTTGTCAATATCAAAACTTCGGATAGAATCAACTTCTTCACCAAAAAAGTCAACCCGGTAAGGATCTTCATGCGAGAACGAATAAATATCAACCAGGCTTCCCCGTATGGAGTACTGGCCTGGCTCAACTACAAAGTCTACACGTTCAAAACCATAGTCAAACAACACATCATTCAGAAAATCGGTTGAAAGTTTATCTCCTTTCTTTACCTGTAAACTATGTGCTTCCAGTCCTTCACCGGAAATTACTTTTTCTGCCAAAGCTTCGGGGTAAGTAACTATACATAGTTGATTTTGCTCCCGAAGCTGGTTAAGCACTTCGGTCCGCAGAATGATGTTTTCCTGCTCGGGTTTGTCGTAATGTGCAGCCCGTTTGTATGATCCCGGAAAGAAAAGTACGGTTGAACCTGTTTGTAAATTGATTAAATCATCGTAAAAGTATGCTGCCTGTTCTTTATCATTTAAAATGAAAACCAGGGGTTTCTTTCGCTTTTCAGCAAGCAAAGAGGCAGTCAACGAATAGGATGAACCAACAAGCCCTGGCAGGTGGATTTTTTCACCCGGGGTATCCAGCTTTTTAACCAGGCCTTGAATAAGTTCCTGTTCAGCAAACAATTTTCGAAAGTCCTTCCGTTCCAAGGTCAATCAATTTTGGCGCAAAGATAGTTTAAAAGACCGAAGCAGGAAATCGGAAGTCGGAAGTTTTTTCGTCATAGCGAGGAGCAAAGCGACGAGGCTATCTGTTTCGTGTTACGGGTTACATGTTTGGGCTTTGAATATTAATGGTTCGTTGGCGATTATCAATTCTCTTATTTTGCCCGTCATTCCGGATGGAACGAAGTGGTGATCCGGAATCTATGCCAAGTTCGATGCAAATATGACCTTAAGAATATCGAAAATTGAAGGACTTTTCTTTTAGTAATATTGACAATTTTCACACTATCAACTATTTAACTTTTTGTTGAATAGTTCAACAATAAAAATAATAATCACGTCGCCTGATTTAATATTTACTTTACAAAAGATTTTTTACATTTGTGTATAATTATTGCTTGTGCCCTATTAAGATTGGAATAGAAAACTTATTCGAAATTAACTGAAACCTGTAGAGACAGGTTTATATAGATATATAATTATGTTTTATAAGGGAAAACCCGGCCCTTAAAAAAAAAGCCGGGTAAACACAATTTATTTTAATCAGGATGGGCAATTAGGACTGCCCATCCCAAAAACAGCGTAAAATTATGAAAATGTTTAAAATTTTTGCCATGTTGGCAGTAGTATTAACAGTTTTTAATGCTTGTCAGAAAGATGAGTTGGTTATGGAAGGACCTGGAGAAATTGCATCCTCTGTGGAAAAGCCTGATGTTTATGTGGAAAATGGGTATTTGGCGTTTAAGGATTTTCAGGCAGTTGATAGTGTAATGAATATTTTGACAAAAATGACACGTGAAGAGAGAAATGCCTGGGATACACAAATGGGGTTCAAATCAGCCTATGCCGATTTTGAGAAACTATTTGATGAGTATGAACAATTGAAATCTCAGGAAGGGTTTCTGGTGTTTAAACAAAAGTATCAGGAAAGGCTAAGCTTTAATGATGCTGACCCTGAAGATAATTCAATAGACTATCCTTTTATTTCTACAGCATTTACTCCTGTTTTAAATCAGGACGGAATGATGAAAGTTGCTAAAAGTGTATATAAATACACGAAAACAAACCGGATCTCAATTTATGATGGTGACCTGAATAAGTTAGCTCACTTGGATCAATATTCAGATGACAAAATGGTCGATATTACTTCAAATCTAAAATCAACTGGTTCGCAAACAACTCTTATTGACGATTTTGGAAATGATAATCCAGACGATTCAGGAGACAGATGGTGGAGAAAAGGGAAAAGGAGGTTGTTGAACGAATTAAAAATTGAAAGGATAAATACATGGCATCATGACTATGTATGGAAAAGAGCAGTGAAAGTCTATTTTGAGCAACGTGGACAGAAAAAGTCATGGGGAAGTTGGAATGATTACCGAACGGTATATGAATTTTCTAATCTGTATTTTAGGTATGGTTCTATCCCTACAGGATACAACTCTGGAGATACAAGTTCCGAGGTGCGACCCAGCGCAAAAGTGTACCTTTATACTTATGATGAGGAGATTACTATGCCCCCGAATATATCACCAGCTTATTTGCCCATATTAACAACCAGTTTGAAATGTAACACAACATTTAGAGGGTTTGGTGGAACCATGGAGCCACTTGACCATATTGAGCATTCCGGATTTCCGGGAACTTCAAACTGGACTAATTTTCATTATTAGGATTTAAAAATAGAATAGCTCCTTTTTATTAAGAAAGGAGCTATTCTATAATGATATTATTAAAAAGCATGAAGCATTACCTTATTTTATTTTGTTGTTTGGCCTTATTTTCCTGTGAAAAAGTAGTTGAGTTTGATTACCAAACAGAACAAAAAATATGCCTGAACTGTATCCTTAATCCGGATTCGACAGTAAACCTGAGCTTACATTACACAAGGACCTTGGATGAAACCGGGGAATTTGAACCGGTAAAAGATGCGCTGATCGAGTTTTTTGAAGATGGCGAGCTTTGGGGTACAGCCATAAATGGTACGGGAGGTAGTTATAGCCTGGAAAAAAAACCTTTGATTGGGAAAACATATTCTTTGAAAGTCAACTTGCACGAAAGCCCAGCTTTAACAGCCGAAACAACAGTCCAGGAGAAGCCTGGAATAACATACCTTGTTCAATCGAGAGAAAAATATTTCAGGTGGCGTGATGTGGATAAAAGTACACATTTCTACAACCTGGTAGTAGATTACCAATTAAATGATCAAGCTGGGAAAGACTATTACTGGAATTATTTTCTGGGATGGAATTCATTTAAAAAGAAGTATACTTATGGATCTTGGCAGGCATATATATCCCCATATATTGATGATTTTAACCGGGTAATTGAGCCCGATTCAAAATACGGGTTTTATTATGAATATTATGTGCGGTTAACCGATACCGGTGTAGATGGGGGACAACTTTCTTTCAGAAAAGATATGACTACAAGGCGTATCGATGTTTTCTTTAATGCCGATGAACATTACGATAAATACATGAAATCTTCCATCCAACAAAAAATGATTGATGACCAGGATTTGCCATTTAAAGAGCCGGTGCAAATTTATTCCAACATTGAGAATGGCACAGGCATTTTCGGTTCAGCCTCATTTACTTACCTAAGTTTTAGAAATGAATAAGCTTTTTTTCCTTTTTATAATTATCCCGTTTTTTAGTTTTGCACAACCAGAAAAACGGTTGTCCGGTTATGTTGAAGATGCTAAAACAGGGGAACGTTTAATAGGTGCCACATTGTATCACCCCACAAGCGGGATAGGCACTGTTACCAATAATTACGGCTTTTTTAGCTTAGTGTTACCTGTTGGCAGCCAGTCTGTTGATGTCCGTTTTGTCGGCTACCGGTATTTATCAGCTAAGTTAGATATCCAAAAAGATACATTGTTGGTTTTCAGGTTAAACCCGGGGGTCGACCTGGGAGAAGTCACCGTAAAAGGCCAGGACAAAAGTCAGGTCGACCCTGAACTTTCGACCTTGAGTTTTAACCGGATCAATATAGGGGAGATTGATCGAATGCCGGTAATCCTGGGTGAGCGTGACCTTTTGAAGTCCCTTCAATATTTGCCCGGGATAAAAGGGGGACGTGAAAATACCGCAACTTATAATGTTAGGGGTGGAAGTAGTGATCAGAACCTGATTTTGCTGGATGGAGTTCCGGTTTATAATGTTTACCATGTATTTGGTTTTTTCTCTGTTTTTAATAATGATGCTGTTAAAAATGCAAATTTGTATAAAGGGGGTATTCCTGCAAGATATGGTGGTCGTTTATCATCGGTACTTGATATATCGATGAAGGATGGCAATATGAAAAAGGGAAGTGGGGTTTTCTCCATAAGTCCAATTTCTGCTCGTTTAACAATTGAAGCTCCTATAAAGAAAGATACTGCTTCCTATTTATTATCTTTTAGGAGGACACTTCTTGATTTGCCAATGGTATTGTCTCAGAAAGCGAATGGGAGTAATCAAACTTATAGTTATAAATTTTATGATTTTAATGGCAAAGCCAACTGGATAATTAATCCAAATAACAGAGTTTATTTAAGCCTTTATGCAGGCAGGGATAAGCAGTTTCATCGATCGAAAGAAGATGGTGCAAAATCGACATTCTTTTACAAGTGGGGTAATTATACAAGTGTGCTTAGATGGAACAAAGTTTTTTCATCAAAACTATTTACTAATTTTTCAGTTTATGGGAGTCATTTTTTTCATTCTCAAGAAGGTGAAACTAAAGATAAAGAAATTGATTTACATAGTTACTTTACTGCGTCATCTACACTTACCGATTTAAGTTTAAAGGCTGATGCCGAATACTATATATCTCCTCTTCTTTTGTTCCGTTTCGGAGCAAATTATTCTCATATGAATTTTAAGCCAAATATTATTCAGATCAAGTCCACAGAAGATTACGTAAGATTGAATGATGAGTTTAAAAGAAGTTCTAACCTGTTGGAAGCTTATGTTGAAAATCAAATTAGGGCTGGGGGTTTTAATTTTAATCTTGGAGGTCGTTTTTCAAATTATACAAGTGGATCAGCTAGTTATAATTACTTACAGCCTCGTTTAGCGATAAAATATCAAACGAATAATGATTTTTCAATTTCTGCATCTTATATGAGAATGTTCCAGTATTTGCATTTACTTACTAATTCTTCTTTGGGTATGCCAACTGATTTATGGGTAGCTGCAACTGACAAGATTAAGCCTCAAAAAGGAGAACAACTCAGTTTTGGTTTTGAACAAGGATTAAATAATGGGTACAAGTTTGGTGCTGAAGCTTATTACAAATGGATGAATCAAGTTGTGCGCTTTGATGAAGGAGAAACTTTTTTAAATTCAAATGATGATAATTGGGAGGAAAATATCCTTGAAGGAAAAGGCAAGGCATATGGCGCAGAGTTTTATTTGAAAAAGGAAGAAGGCAGGTTTCGGGGAATGGTTTCATATACCTGGGCAAAAAGTGAGAGACTTTTTGATGAAGTAAATAATGGACGATGGTTTCCTTTTAAATATGACAGAAGACATGACTTATCCTTTTTTGCGGAATATGATTTGGGAGAGAAATATAACAGAAAGAAAAACCTGTCGATTGGATTTACCTTACAGTCGGGTAATAACTTAAGTATTGCTGATACTGAAATGAAAGGGCTTATCCCTCCAGGAATGGAAAATTATGCTCATCCTGATTTACCAGAGTGGTTTACCACACGAAAAACATTTTATAATCCCAATAATTATAAAATGCCAACATTTCATCATTTGGATATTGGGTACACAACAAAGCTAAATAGATCAACAGGGAAAAGTTATTCCTGGACTTTTTCATTATATAATATTTATAATCGTATGAACCCATGGTATTATTATAAAAAGGATGATCAAGTTCGTTCTGTAAGCATTTTCCCAATAATCCCATCCGTTTCTTTCACCTATCGGTGGTAACAAACTAATATTTAATATTCCTTCACATTCTTTATTCTTCATTAAATTAATTATAAGTTCTGTAATTATATTTTTGTCTCTGTGTTTAGGGAAGGAATGACGGGGAAGCAACTAGAATCTTATTTAATTAAAAAATCAAAGTCATGAAAACAATTACTTGTATTGTACTGCTATTTTTTTGCGTTTTTTTCTCGTTTGCCCAGGAAAAAGGAGTGCTGGGTGTTTATACCGAAGGGGCTTGGTTTATACCGGGTGATAAAATGGGATCGATTAATAACGGTTTGGCAGCAGGAGCGGGTTTATATTACGAATTCCCTATTAGCACAAAATTTTCCGGGAGTTTGGGTGTTGGTTATCGTTTTAAGCAAAACAAAAAGTACCAAATTAATTATACGGAGAATTATGGTGGCTATAGTTACGGTTATCAGGGAGTAAGTTATTATATCTCTGGTTATGAAGGATATAGTCCATATGGATACAATCCTTCCCTGGAAGGAAAATGGTTGAGCTTCCCTCAGCATTATGTCGTACTGCCGGCCAGGTTAAAGTATAAATTGAAAAAAGACTTTTTTATCCAAACTGGTCTTGAAGCTGCCTGGTTGCTGGGTTATGATTATGTTAGTCAAAAACCGGAGTTTAGTTGGTCCGTAGGTTTTGGCTCTAAGGTTGGTGATTTGGAATGGTCGCTTAGTTATATGCAAGGAACTAAAGAACAGGGCATGGTAAATTATGAAAATAGCGTTTGGAATGTTACTAAGGATCAGAATTTCAGGAATCGTATGATCATGCTCAACCTCTCTTATCCTCTTTGGAAACGCTAAAAAATTCCCTTTAGGGTTGTTCAGAAACGGTGGAACTGGATTTTGCCTTAAGCTTCGGGATTTGTCTTGCCCGGGGCTTTTTTATAGCTCTTTGGGTGATGCGGATTTTATCCAAGTTATTAAGACAGCGAATAATTCCGATTATTTGGAACGCTACTCCCTGATTTATTGCATCTGATTTTCATTCTTGTTGATGATTTGTGGAAACTATATGCTTCCACTATGGAATCATTTTCTAAAAATACACTAAGCCAAACAACTGAAATTTTTGAAACTTTTGTTAACTTGTGTTTCTCAAAAACGAACGAATGCCCCAAAAGCAGAAATCTAAAATGTCGGAGGTTGATACATCTATCTTCAAATCATCTCTTGCAAAAATAAAAAGTCCAATAGATCGTTTTATCAATCCTAAATAGCTGTATTAATGAACATTAAGAAAAAACATATAATAGAAATAAATGCCAGTGGTATTTACACGTTTTGGGTAATAGCTCAGAACCAAAGTGCAAACTAAAAATAAGATATCATGAAAGAAGAAATTTTAACCGGATTAATAATTGGTTTGTCAATGATAATTCTCGGGTTGCTTGTGTATCGATTTAAACTTGACTGGGTGATTAGTGGATATAATACGTTGTCGAAAGATAAAAAGCTAAATGTGCAGATTGATAAAATCCGTTTATTGTTTCGGAATTTTTTCGTGATTGTTGGTTTAATCTTATGCTCCAACGGAGTGATTTCCCAATTTTCTGAGATAAAATTCGTTCATCCAATTGTTATAGCCTTTATTGTAATTCTTTTCTTAGTTTTTAATTACCAAATTGGTAAATATGACAAAAACCAAAAGGGAGGAATGATTACTATATACCGACTCTTCAATCGTTAACAAGATTTCTTTGATTTTGATTCTGTTCCATTATTCGTTAACTTTGTCTGGTGAATAAAAAACGAGAACTGATTTATTTCAGAGAATATTTTTGGGATTTTTTCAATCAGCAAAAGGAGAAAACAAAAGATAAGATTGATTACGTCTTATTCCTTGTAACTGTTGCTGATCAGATACCCAAAAAGTTCTTTGAACAAATGACTGGATACGATGGATTATTTGCAATTCGGATTGAGTTTGAGAGTAATATCTATCGGATATTTTGCTGCTTCGATAAAGGAAATTTAGTAGTGTTATTCAATGGGTTTCAAAAGAAGACGCAGAAAACACCCAAGAAAGAGATTGAAAAAGCGATGCGGATAAAGGAAGAGTATTTTGATTATAAAAAGAAAGGGGACAAAAAATGAAAGATATAACAACATTTGATGAGTATCTTGATAGCAGATATGGAAAGATAGGCTCCGAAAAAAGAATAGAATTTGAGATTAAAGCCAAAGCCTTTGCAATTGGCGAGATTCTGAGAGAGGCAAGAAAAGAGGCACATATGACCCAAGAGCAACTTGCTCAAAAAACTGGAACTCAAAAAAGCTTTATCTCCCGGATTGAGAATGGACACAGCGATATTCAATTATCAACTTTATATCGACTGGTTGAGATTGGATTTGGGAAAAAGGTTAACCTGACAATTGGGTAAAACTACTACCCACAATGTGTAAAAAGCATTGGGTAGGGATGAAGAAAATTAAAAATGAGTACACATATTAGCGGTTTGATACGAAATCACTTTTAAATGCCAAACGTTTCATATACATGACCGTTTAGCAGCAAATATTGAGAATGAACAAATTGATAAGTATAACCTTTTTTCTATTTCTAACCCAAATTGGATTTTCGCAAGAGGTGGAAATGATTACTGATTGGGAAGAAGCAAAGGAATTAGCTAAAAAGGAAAATAAACGAATTTTAATAATTCTGACGGGAAGTGAATGGTGTGCACCTTGTAAAGAAATGGATAAAATAGTGATTGAAAATCCTGAATTTCAAAAATATGCTGAACAAAATCTAATTGTATTCTTGATTGACCTTCCAGGTGGTGGACTTGATATTGACAGCAAAGTCTATCAGGATTATGAAAAATTTAAAAATAAATATCTATCGAACGCTTTGCCTTCTCTAATTCTGACTGAAAGGGATGGAACTAAAATTAGAACCTTAAAAGGAAAAATGTTTCTACTTGAAAATGTATTGAAACAATTAAAATCGGAGTAAAGTACTTGCGCTAACTGCGGATTCTCGCATCAACAAAGCCAATTCGTCAGGCAGCTGCCTGACAGGAACACTGCCCTGACTCCGAGGCTTTGGAGTGCTACGACGACATGCACAAACCGTATACCGCATTTTGAAACAAGCGCAAAAAATAATCAATTTGAGCTATTTAGCACCATGTAATTATACAAAATTGATAACTGTTTGCTATCTTTGTATGCATGATCTATATCCTGGATAAAATAAATGGAGAGTTAGTTAAAGCTGAGATAGTCCCAATGGACAAAAGAACCATTCCCCTAAAAAAAGATGGTTGGAATTTTAATTGGAGAAGTCTATCAAAAGATGAGTTCACACAATCTTATATTTTAAAAACACCAGACTCTTCAACCCAGGTTGAAGGAGCAATTTGTTTAAAAGTAGAGTACGAAATGCTAATAATGGATGCTTTAGAATTAGCTCCTCATAACATTGGGCAAAAAAACAAACGCTATGATTATGTAGCTGGCTGCTTAATTGCCTTTGGCTGTAGAGAAAGCTTTAAAATAGAGGGAGACTATAAGGGATTCCTGACATTTGTTTCGAAGACCAATTTAATTAAATGGTATAAAGAAAAATATGGAGCAGAACTGGCTCTTGGTCAACGAATGTATGTAGATTGGGAAAACGGAGAGAAATTAATTGAAAAGTATTTAAATAGAACAAAAATAGATTAGTCATGAAAAAGAAAACTAAAGGACCACAAGAAAACATGCTAACCCAAAGGATGGATGTTGGGACACAAGGATTTGATGATTTTCAGGCTATTTTAAAAAATAAATCGCAAAAGCGAACTGAGAATCAAAAAAGGAAAATTGATTTATTGACAATCCAATATCAAATGGAAGATTATTTGGTTTCGGATAAATCGGAGGTTAAATCAGTTGGAGACTTTTTAAGAACTATTTTAAAAACATTAAAAATTCAACAAAAACAGTTTGCCGAATACCTGGGTTTAAAACCTTCAAACTTGAGTAAATTAATAAATGGGGAACGAACAATAAACTATGACCTCGCATTAATATTTGGACAGTTGTTTAATCATAATCCGATGCTTTGGATTGAAATTCAAGCAAAAAACGAAATGAACCGATTGCTACATGCTGAAAAGAAGAAGTATTCTGTTTATTCGTTAAATGACTTAGTAAAAGAACATAAAAACGCGATATAATACAGTGCCGTATTGCATAGCGGGGTTTGGTGGTTTGCAGGCCGTGGCTCTCGCTTAAACGTCATGTCCTGGCGGACATTGACGCTGCCCCGACTCCGGGGCTTCGGAGCGCTACGACAACTTATAAGTGACAGTCTGAAAAATGTTTTATATGCAATGGACCAAAGGTATTATTATGCTGATATTTATGATGAGAATAGAGTAGCAAGTTTCTGTCCGCATTGTAAACAATTAACGATTAAAACAAAATATTATGACCAACATAAAACTCAATAAAGACTATATCAACTGGCTAAACGAAGTAAAGTCGAAAGTTCGTACAGCGCAGGTTAAAACGGCACTGGCAGCTAATCGTGAACTTATTTTGTTTTATTATGAATTGGGACGCGATATTTGCGAAAAGCAGAAAAACGCCAAATGGGGAACAAAGTTATTAGAACAGCTCTCTAGCGATTTAAAAGCTGAATTTCCTGACATCCAAGGCTTATCAAAAACAAACCTTAAATATTGCAGCAGTTTTTATCAGTTTTATTCAATTAGTCAACAGTCTGTTGACCAATTAAATAAAACAGAAATACAACAAGTTGGAACCCTTGGGGAATTAAGTCAACAGCTTGTTGACCAAATTCCTTGGGGGCATAATATCCAGATTTTTACTAAAGCCAAAAACATAGAAGAAGCACAATTCTATATTCAGCAAACCATAGAAAATGGGTGGAGCAGAGATGTTTTGGCATTGCAATTAAAATCAGACTTATACAACAGACAGGGAAAATCAATTACTAATTTCAAACAAACACTGCCTACCCCACAATCCGATCTGGCACAGCAAACCATAAAAGACCCGTATTCTTTCGATTTTCTTTCAATGGCAAAGCCTTACAACGAAAGAGATGTAGAGCACCAATTGATAGAACATATTTCTAAGTTTTTACTAGAACTTGGTAAGGGATTTGCCTTTGTGGGCAGACAATATCATCTTGAAATTGATGAATCGGATTATTACATTGATTTGCTTTTTTACCACACCAAGTTAAAATGCTACGTGGTAATTGAACTTAAAAATACCAAATTTATACCCGAATATGCGGGCAAGCTCAACTTTTACCTTTCGGCAGTAGACAGTTTAGTAAAAGCAGATGACGACAACCCCACCATTGGCATATTGCTTTGCCGAGACAAAAAGAAGATAGAAACTGAATTTGCTTTGCGTGATATTTCTAAACCTATGGGCGTAAGCGAATTCACTTTAACTGAAGCATTGCCCGACAACTTGAAAGGCGATTTGCCTACAGTGGAAGAATTAGAGTCTGAATTCGAAAAAAGAGAATTAGATGAGTAAGTGATTGCGAAATACAGCCCACGCAAAAGCCATACACATTTGCAATTCGCACGAGCCAACGCTCAGACAAAAAATTGCAAAAGAGTATGTCTTGCCGGAGCCTGACAAATTGAAACTTTATAGCAAACTTGAATAGACAAATTATTAATGTAGAAAAAAGCCAGTGCTTACAATCTGTACATGTCATAGCCCTTTTTGCGGGTAATTGTAGGTTCATCACCCGCATAAACTTCATCTCGGCTTGACAGGAAAGTAGCCCGCAATCGGCTACGCTACATACAGTTCACCGTAAGCCATTAAAAAATACAAACTAAAGCATGAAAAACATTGAAGAATATTGTCCTGATAATAGACATGATTGGAGAAAATGGCTCGAATTAAACCATAATAAGAAAGAAGCAGTTTGGCTCATTTTTTATAAAAAAAAATCTCCTAACTATAACCTAAGTTGGAGTGAATCAGTTGATGAGGCACTTTGTTTTGGTTGGATTGACAGTGTCAAAAGGGCAATAGATGCTGAGAAATACAAGCAGTATTTTAGCAAACGAAAAGCAAAAAGTAATTGGTCAAAGGTAAATAAGGATAAAGTGAAAACCTTAATTGCACAAGGACTTATGAAAGAAGAAGGCTACAAAAGCATTGAAATTGCAAAGGAAAATGGTTCCTGGACAATTTTGGATGAAGTTGAAGCACGTGTAATACCAGAAGATTTAAAAGAAGAATTTGCAAATCACCAAGGCTCTTTGGAGTACTTTGATAGTCTAAGTAATTCTGTCAAAAAGGGTTTATTGCACTGGGTTGTTTCTGCTAAAAGAAAAGAGACAAGACAAAAGAGAATTTTAGAAATTGTAAAAAACGCAAGTAAAAATTTGAAACCCAAACAATTCAGATAGAATAAAACGGCTTACAATAAATTTTCAATCTTAGTAACTGTTAGGAATTTATCCTTTTATTTTATTATGCGTCTTATTTCGGTTATGCTGCGTTGAATTTTCCTTAAATAGCGGTGCTATTCGCGTCAAATTCGCCTTGCCTAACCAAAAAATACGCTATAATAATTCTAAAAAA
>JANQII010000106.1 GCA_028282195.1 Prolixibacteraceae bacterium | reverse complement strand
TCATTCTCAACATCTAATTATCCGGCAATCCGGTAGTCCTGTTTTATTATGATCTTTATGCCCACCTGCTTTAGTCGCAGTCACAGTTTCGAGTCACAGCCCGGTATCCGGTTCAATAATTATCAAGTAACAAGTATCCAGTATCCAGGGTTTCGGGTTACGGGTTTAAGAAAGGCTTGGCTCCTGCTTGATGATTGGTCATTCTAATTATCCAGCAATCATTCATCCCCCAGAAATATTAAGTGATCCTTTTTAATGACATGTTTCAATAAAATGTTGGAAGATTCTCCAAACAGATCCCGGATCTTCACTTCGTTATATCCGGGATGACTTGAGTAAAAAACATTGCATAAAAAAGCCCGGATAAACCGGGCAATTCAGAGAGTTAGTTATGCTATAGAAATTCAATTTATTTTAACCTGAACTCGAGATAAGAGATTATCTGTTGTGTTGATAGTGAGGCGTTAAAGGTATGTATGTTGATATTCCAAAAAATTTTGATAACAGTAGAATACTATCGAATGCAATTGTTCTTCTATTGTTTTCAACTGCATTCCCCCGAAATTTCGGAGGTTTCCCTTCCTCTTACAATCTCAAATGCCTGATAACGTAAAGGATATCGTCTTCCTTAAACCAAATTCATATTATTTTAAGGAAGTACCGTATCCCCCATTAGGAACATATCCACTTCGCGGGCAACTGCACGGCCTTCGTTAATGGCCCATACAACAAGCGATTGTCCGCGGCGGGCATCTCCAGCTGCAAATACTTTCTTCACACTGGTTTTAAATTCATCATATTCTGCTTTGAAGTTTGAGCGTCCGTCACGTTCCATTTCCAATTCTTCAGCAATGATATCTTCGGGTCCTAAAAAACCCATAGCAAGCAATACCATATCTGCCTCAACGCGTTTTTCAGTTCCAGGTACTTCTTTTGGAAATTTGCTACCATCTTCATTTTCTACCCATTCAACCTCAACAGTATGAATAGCTTTCAGTTTTCCTTTATCATCACCTTCAAATTTCGTGGTCATTACTGAATACTCACGAGGATCGTCACCTTGCTTATATGCTGCTTCGTGTTGCCCATAGTCAACCTTCAGGTTTCCAGGCCACTCAGGCCAGGGGTTTCCTTCACTATCCCGTTGCTGAGGTGGTTTTGGCATAATCTCAAACTGAGTTACACGCTTACAACCGTGCCTTAATGCAGTAGCTACACAGTCGGTACCGGTATCACCACCACCAATTACAATAACATGCTTGCCTTTTGCAGAGATGTATTTTTTATCTTCAAGATTACTGTCAAGCAAACTTTTAGTATTAGCCGACAAATAATCCATTGCGAAATGAATGCCTTTTAATTCCCGCCCTTCAACTTTAAGGTCACGAGGTTTGGTAGCACCATTTGCCAATACAACAGCATCAAATTTTTTAAGCAGCTTTTTAGTACTGATGTCTTTACCAATTTCAGTATTCGTTTTAAAGATGATACCTTCTTCTTCCAGAATATCAACCCTGCGCTGTACAACTTTTTTATCCAACTTCATATTTGGGATGCCATACATCAACAAACCACCAATACGGTCGTCACGCTCAAACACAGTAACTGTATGACCAGCTTTATTTAACTGAGCTGCAGCAGCTAATCCTGCAGGGCCCGACCCTACTACAGCAACGGTTTTACCGGTACGGCTCTCGGGCGGTTCTGCTACCACCCAACCATTTTTAAAGCCATTATCAATGATCGTACGCTCGTTATCATGAATTGTAACTGCCGGTTCGTTAATGCTTAACACACAACCGGCCTCACAAGGCGCAGGACAAACCCGACCTGTGAATTCCGGGAAATTATTCGTGTGGTGCAAACGATCCAAAGCTTCTTTCCAGCGCCCTTTATAAATCAGATCATTCCATTCAGGAATCAGGTTATAAACCGGACATCCTGAAGCTCCATTGTGAAGCATTTCACCACGGTGACAAAAAGGAACACCACAATCCATGCATCTTGCTCCTTGTTTTTCACACGTTTCTTTATCGCGTAAAACATATACCTCATTCCAATCATTCAAACGTTCCTCAACCGGACGTGTTGGATTGGCAACTCTTCTATATTCTAAAAATCCTGTAAGCTTACCCATGTTTTTTCTTTAATAAATGAGTTTACATGTTTGCAATATGCATATCGAAAGCAGCATCAATAATATCAGCTTCTTTTTCATATTTACCCGAATTACGGGCTTTATCAATATATTCTAACATTCGTTTGTAATCAGTAGGAATTACTTTTACGAATTTCGTTATTGAATAATCCCAATCTGAAAGAACATACTCAGCAACTGAAGAACCGGTTTTTTCAAGGTGCTTCTCAACCATTGCTTTCAATTCATCTTGTTCTTTCTTATCCTGGTTCTCCATTCTTTCGAGCAGTATCATTTCCCTGTTACATTGTTTAGGGAAAGTATCATCCATATCCAGGACATAGGCTATACCACCTGACATCCCTGCACCAAAGTTTCTACCTGTTTTTCCAAGAATAACAGCTTTACCTCCGGTCATGTATTCACATCCATGATCACCGATCCCTTCAACAACAACTTCGGCTCCCGAGTTACGAACACAGAAACGCTCACCTGCAACTCCTCTGATATACGCTTTACCACCTGTAGCGCCGTAGAAACATACGTTACCTACAACAATATTCTTTTCAGGGATGAACTGTACATTTTTAGCAGGATAGATACTCAGGTGACCACCTGAAAGACCTTTTCCAAAGTAGTCGTTTGCATCACCTTCCACTTCAAGCTCAATTCCCTTGCAAACGAAAGCTCCGAATGATTGTCCTGCTGAGCCTTTCATTTTGAAGTGAATTGTACCATCAGGCAATCCTTCACCTTTATACTTTTTAGTAACCTCATGTGACAATACTGTACCCACTGTTCGGTTAATATTTCGAATCTCAAATTCTGCTTTTACCTTTTCACCTTTATCGATTGCTGCTTTCGCTGTTTCAATAAATTTCCAATCAAGAATCTCGTCTATCAAGTGGTTTTGATCTTTGAAACAATAAAGACCTTCTTCTTCTCCAATAGTTTCTTTGAATAAAATTGGACTTAAATCCAGGCCTTTGTATTTCCAGTGATCAATTTCGTCTTTAAATTTCAGGCATTGTGACTGACCAACCATTTCGTTGATTGTACGGAAACCAAGTTCAGCCATAATCTCACGTAAGCCTTCAACCAGGAACTCAAAGTAGTTCACCACCCAATCCGGATTCCCGTTAAACTTTTTACGAAGCTCTTCACGCTGGGTAGCAACCCCTACAGGACAAGTATTGCTGTGGCATTTACGCATCATGATACAACCTTCAACAACAAGGGCCATGGTGGCAACGCCCCACTCTTCAGCACCCAGCAGGGTCGCAACAGCAAGGTCGCGTGAAGTTTTCATCTGACCATCAGTCTGAACTACAATACGGTTACGCAAGCGGTTACGAACAAGCGTTTGGTGTGTTTCCGCCAAACCAAGCTCCCATGGTAAACCAGCATGTTTAATAGAGCTCAATGGAGAAGCTCCGGTTCCACCATCATATCCGGAGATTAATACAGCGTCAGCTTTAGCTTTACAAACACCTGCAGCAACAGTGCCAACCCCAGTTTCAGAAACCAGTTTTACATTGATACGCGCATCGCGGTTACTGTTTTTCAAGTCGAAGATTAGCTGGGCCAAGTCTTCAATCGAATAAATATCATGGTGTGGTGGAGGCGAAATCAAACCTACTCCGGGAGTAGAGTTACGAGTCCTTCCAATCCAACCATTTACTTTGTGACCAGGCAAGTGACCACCTTCACCCGGCTTTGCTCCCTGAGCCATTTTAATTTGAAGCTCCTTAGCCATACTCAGGTAGTGGCTGTTCACTCCAAACCGACCTGATGCAATCTGCTTCGTTGCTGAACACATATCATCGCCATTTGGCAACTTCGTGTAACGAACAGGGTCTTCACCTCCTTCACCTGAGTTTGACTTGGAACCAATGCGGTTCATCGCAATAGCAAGGGTTGTATGTGCTTCCCATGAAATAGAACCAAACGACATCGCACCGGTTGCAAAACGCGTTAGGATACTTTTTGCTGATTCTACTTCATCAATTGAAATCGGTTCCCTATCGGAATCAAAGTCCATCAAACCGCGCAGGGTAAATGCAGCCTGTGCCTGTTCATCAACTTCTTTACAATAATCTTTATATTTCTTATAATCTTTTTCACGACTAGCTTGCTGAAGCAATTGAATCGCAGTAGGGCTTAACAAGTGACGCTCACCATCTATTCTCCAATGGTACTCACCACCTGGCTCAAGAACTTTTGGTCCCCCTAAACGAGTAGGATACCCTTTTTTATGCCTCATTAAAGCTTCCTGGGCAATATCATCCAGGCTCAAACCTTCAATACGACTTACTGTTCCGGTGAAATACTTCTCAACAACTTCGGTGTTTATTCCTAAGATCTCAAAAATCTGGGCACCCTGATAAGAAGCAAGGGTTGAAATACCCATTTTAGAGAAAATCTTAAGAAGACCTGCACCAACAGCTTTGGTATAATTTTGAATCGCTTTTTCGCTTGAAATATCTTTCACCACTCCATCAGCAACCATTTGCTTAATAGAATCAATTGCCATATATGGGTTGATAGCAGAAACACCATAACCTAACAATGTGGCAAAGTGATGAACTTCATGCACATCACCAACCTCCATGATGATATCTGCCATACCACGTTTCCCAGTACGAATCAGGTGATGATGAATTGCCGAGGCTGCCAGGATTGATGGAATTGGAGCGTGGTCAGTGCTAAAATGAAAGTCAGACAATAAGATGATTGAATACCCTTCATCAATTGCATCTTCTACATAAGCACACAAACGTTCAAGTTTCTTTTCCAATTTACCTTCTTCTCCATTAGCCTGGAAAACGGTGCTGAGCCTTTTGGTTTGGAAATGCCTGTGGTCAACATACATTAGCTTCACTAACTGGTCATTGCTTAAAACAGGTTGTTTGATTGCAATTCGACGACAGTGCTCAGGAGATTCGGTTAAAATATTTTTGAATCCACCCACGTATGTTCTCAAATCCATAATCACACGCTCCCTGATCGGGTCGATTGGTGGATTGGTTACCTGGGCAAATAATTGTTTAAAGTAATGAGATAAGTTCACCGGACGATCTGAAAGAACTGCCAATGGGTTATCAGCACCCATAGAACCAAGGGGTTCTTTTCCGGTTTCAGCCATTGGTTTAAGGATCACTTCAATATCCTCATTGGTCATTCCAAAGGCTTTTTGTCTTCTAAATAATGTTTTCTTATCCGGTTCTTTCAACTCAAGGTCTGGAAGAGATGGCAGATCATCAAGGTAAGTCATATTTTCATTGATCCACTCACCATAAGGCTGACGGCTACAAATATCTGCTTTCAATTCTTCATCAGAAATAATTCGACCCTGCTCAAGATCAGCAACAAACATTTTACCTGGTTGCAAACGGCCACGTATTTTAACTTTAGTATGATCAACATCAATCACACCGGTTTCAGATGCCATAATCAGTGTATCATCATCAGTTACACAGTAACGTGACGGACGCAAACCATTTCTATCAAGAGTTGCACCTACAAGCACACCATCGGTAAAACAGATTGAAGCAGGACCATCCCAGGGTTCCATCATTGCTGAGTAGAACTCATAGAAGTCTTTTTTATCCTGATTCATTTCAGGATCATTTTGCCATGCTTCCGGAATAAGCATCATTAACACATGGGGCAATGATCTTCCGCTAAGCACCAACATCTCAATGGCCATATCAAGGTTCGCACTATCCGATGCATTCAGATCACAGATAGGGAAAATCATCTCCAGTTCTTCGCGGGTAAACTTTGTACATTCAAGTAGCGCTTCCCTTGCACGCATCCAGTTTACATTTCCTTTAACGGTATTGATTTCACCATTGTGTGCAATAAAACGGAAAGGCTGAGCGAGTTTCCAGGAAGGGAAAGTGTTGGTTGAAAAACGAGAGTGTACCAATGCAATAGCACTTACTGCCAAATCATTGTTCAAATCTTTAAAATACAAAGTTACCTGGTTTGTTGTTAACTGTCCTTTATAAATAATGGTTTTATAAGAACAGGAAATGAAGTTTAGCCCATCGTTACCCAAACCAGAAACTGACTCACGAGCTAATCGTTCTGTATATTTTCTAAATACAAAAAGCTTACGGTCAAATTCTTCAACAGACATCCCGTCTGGTTTACCAATAAATAGTTGCTGAATATAGGGTTCCGTTGCTTTAGAATCACGCCCCAAATCAGAATTATCTACAGGCACTTTACGATACCCTAAATACGGTAATTCAAACTTCTGTAAGTTACGACTGATGATATCTTTACATTCTGAACGTTTTCGGTCATCCTTAGGAAAAAAGATCATGGCTACACCATACTCGCCATACCCAGGTAATTTAATACCTGACTTTGGACATTCTTCCATGAAAAGTTCATGTGGTATTTGTAACAAAATACCTGCACCGTCACCACTCTTAATATCGAATCCTGTTCCTCCACGGTGTTCCATCCTTGCCAACATAGCCAAAGCATCAGATATTACACTATGCTTCTTCCTGCCTTTAAGATTAGCAACAAAGCCAATCCCACAACTACCGTGTTCAAATTCTGAGCGGTACAGTCCTTTGTTTTCTGGAGATCCTAACTGCATCATTTATCCTTTTTAAAATTTATCACACATCTTCTCATTACTCGCAACAAGACACATCTCAAGCTATCGTTGATTTTTGATACTTGAAAATTATAAGCAAAACCCACAAAATTCTGTCGAAGTGAAAGCAAAAATAGCCAAAATCAATCTAATATCCAATTTTGGGGATAAAAAAATATGCTCGACAACATACAGCAAACTCTTTACTTTGTATATTCATTTTTGTAAAGGTGTGAAGTCAAGGAAGTTATGAAAAGCAAGCATTTTAAACCCCCAAAAATGCCGATTTTCAATGATAACATTTAATTAACAGACATTTAGCTTTCCAGCAGACTATTGATAGCAGCATTTACACTTTGAAAGTTAAAGCCCTCAACAACCAATTCCTTTTTACCTTTAATCTCATCCAGGCAAAGGTTTCCAATACTTCCTGCATGCGCATGATCTACTTTTCTTTCAGGCTCGTACTCCCCATTTTCAATTTGAGCTCCTACTTGCTTGTAGGCATCCCTGAACGGAATACCATTTTGAACCAGTCGATTCACATCCTCAACGCTAAATACATACTTATAGCGGTCATCAGCAAGAATGTTTTCTTTTACTGACATCTCAGCCAAAGCAAACGAAGCGATCTGAATGCATGATTGCAGCTCCTCAAAAGCTGGAAGAAAGACCTCTTTTACAATTTGCAAGTCTCTAAAGTATCCACTTGGCAGATTATTCACCATCATACTAATTTGCATAGGAAGTGCTTGTAGTTTGTTGCAATGTGAACGAATCAATTCAAATACATCAGGATTCTTTTTATGGGGCATAATGCTTGAACCAGTCGTCAACTCATTCGGCAATGATACAAATCCAAAGTTTTGCGAAATAAATAAACACACATCAAAAGCCAACTTTGAAAGTGTGGCAGCAATCGAAGACAAAGCAAATGAAACTGTTTTTTCCATTTTACCACGTCCCATTTGTGCATAAACTACATTGTAATTCATCGAGTCAAAACCGAGCAGATCAGTTGTCATTTGCCTGTCAAGCGGAAAGGACGAACCATAACCAGCAGCAGAGCCCAACGGATTTTGATTGGTAATTTTCCATGCAGCCTGAAGAAGTAAAAGATCATCAACCAAACTTTCGGCATAGGCACTAAACCACAAGCCAAACGAGGAAGGCATTGCCACTTGCAAATGCGTATAACCCGGCATTAACTGATCTTTAAATTTATCAGCCTGGCGAATTAATACTTCAAAAAGTTCATTGGCAGAATCAACCAGCTCTTTTATTTGATCACGTGCAAAAAGTTTCAAATCAAGCAAAACCTGATCATTTCTTGAACGGCCACTATGAATCTTTTTACCCACATCGCCAAGCTTTTTGGTCAACAGGGTTTCAACTTGTGAGTGAACATCTTCAATCCCCTCTTCAATAATAAAATTACCGTTTTCAGCAACTTTATAAATCGACTTTAATTCATCCAGCAAAACACTCAACTCTTCTTTTGAAAGCAAATTAACTTTCTCAAGCATTGTGGCATGCGCCATTGACCCAAGCACATCAAACCTGGCCAGGTACAAATCCAGTTCGCGGTCTTTACCTACTGTAAAATTTTCTATGAGTTTATTTACTGAATACCCTTTGTCCCAAAGTTTCATAAGCTATATATTTCATCCGTTTGGTTTTCAATTGTCGGATGCCTGTATGTGTTCCCGGTACCCGGGATCATGGACGTTTCAACCATCAAAGTTCGACAATCAATATTTAAACAAAAATTACCACTTCGTTAAGAAATTGTTTTATAAAATTTTCAATTTAATCTAATCTGAGCCAAAGATACTAGAAATAATAAAGTAAAGCTTAGCCCTACTTACAATCTCATAACATTTACTTTCAGCTTCATTAATGAATAAATTCAATTTTGGCTAAGAACTTTAAAGCCAAAATACCGTGATTAAATACAGGAAAAGCCAGCTGATTTTAATATTGGTACCACTAGTTTTATTTGCCCTTATCACTTATTATTTCGGTCTTTTTATTGACCTTACAGGCGATGCCGGCAAATATGCTGCAATTGCAAGAAATATTTATACAGATGGTGATTTTATTAATTTAAAAATTCACGGAGAGCCTTACGACCAGAAACCTCCTTTGCTTTTTTGGCTATCAACTTTAGGTTTTAAGATTTTTGGCCTGTCGAACTTCGGTTATAAATTCTTCGCAGTTATTTATGCCTTTTTAGGTGTTTTTGCCACATATAAACTAGCAGAAAGTCTATACAACACGCGCGCAGGTTTATATGCTGCAATAGCCCTTTTCTTTTCTGAAATCTATTTTCTGTACTGCATGGATGTTCATACCGACACGGTTCTGCAGGCTAACGTAGCATTGGCTTTATGGCAATTGTTCGATTATTTAAAAAAGAAAAAAACGGTCAATTTCGTCCTGGCTTTTGTTTTTATCGGACTTGCCATGATGAGCAAAGGTCCTATCGGAGGAGCAGTTCCTGCATTTGCCCTGGGCACACATCTTATTTTATCGGGAAATTATAAAGAAATATTTAAATTGAAATGGATTGCCGGTATAGCTGTTGCACTTGCTGTAGCATCTCCAGCGTTAATAGGTCTCTATAATCAATTTGGAAGTGAAGGCATTCGTTTCTTCTTTATCACGAATAACTTTGGAAGAATATCAGGAAATTATGTTGGTAACAATACAGACTATTTCTTCTACCTGCATACATTATTATATGTATTTGCCCCCTGGAGTTTAATTTTATTAGGAAGCATCTTTCTTGAATTTCGCTCATTATTCAGAAATAAGTTTAAACACAGTGAATATTTTACTTTAGGCGGAATATGGATATTCTTTATTATACTGTCAATAGCAAAAGGAAAAGCACCAAACTATGTTTTCATTTTAATTCCATTATTCTCGGCACTTCTTGGAAAATGGATCGACTGGCTTTTCACAGAAGCCCCTGTAAGAACAAAAAAAACTTTCTTCAAAATGCAAACAGCTATGGTCGTGTTATGCTGGGTTTGCATTTTTGGTTTTATGAGTTATCTTTTTCCAACTAAAAATATAAGCTACTGGATATTCGTATTTACAGTTTTCACGCTTACATTATATATATACATAAACAAACCCCGAACAGTCGTAAGTTTTTTTATTCCCGGTGTTATTGTAATTACTTTTATTGGGTTTTATCTAAATACACATGTGTTACCCTATACTTTCCAATACCAGTCCTCAAATGTTGCAACCCGTACATTTAATAAATATGCCTCTAATGATGCAAAACTGTATAACTACAATTACGAACAGTACGAATTGTTTTTTTATGGTAAAAACAATGCCTCACAGCTCAAAAACCCTGGGATATTGAAAGAGGCATCCAACAAAAACGAATCATGGATTTTCTGTTACGAGGAAGATTTTAAGGATATCAAAAGCCTAAATCCGCCTATTGACACTATCTACACATTTAAACACAGAGGTATGAATGCTACAGGAATTCAGTTCATAAATCCTGAAAGCAGGGAACGGTCTTTCAGAAAAACCTACCTTATAAAGACAAAATAGTAGCAAAAAATCACTTCGACTTACATTTATTATTGAAATTTTACAATTAATTAACGTTTTATCGTAATTAATGAATTTTATGTGTCAATTTGTCATTTTATTATATTCTCCGCTCTCATTTTGATCAAAAAACAGACTTTTATTGATCACACCCCCCCTATTTTTTGACAATTTTCCAGAAAAAAATGATTTCTATCTCCAGTACCCCTATCCAAAAACACACCCTTTTGTTAATTTTTTAAATATTTTTCACACACACCCCTTTAATGTATAGGTGCGATCTAAAAATTTACATACTTTTGAACCGGAGATCACAAAAAAGAAGGGGGGTCATTTTTAAAAAGTACATTTTTAAAAACAATCACCCACTAAAGCAAAACCAAAAAAGAAATTTATTAAAGATTTAGTTTAGTTAACCCTTAAAAGATTTTAATTATGAAGAAGAAGATTACACTTATCATTTTTGTACTGACAACTGTTTTTGCATTTAATGTACAAGCACAAGAAGAAGAAGCATCTTCATTTGACACAGGACTTGACATTTATTCCAGCTACATATGGCGTGGTGCTAAATTTGGAAGCGGACCAGCTTTCCAACCATACGTAGAGTTTAGCTCAGGTGGTTTTGCACTTGGTGCATGGGGATCAGTTAGCTCAAGTACTGATGAAGGATATGAAATGGATTTATACGCCAGCTTTTCTGCAGGTCCTGTTTCATTTACGCTAACAGATTACTATTTCGGTGGCGACTGGACCGACTATGCTGCCACTCACTCACTTGAACCAAGTGTTGGTGTAGAACTGGGAGATTTCAGTTTAACGGCAGCCTATATGTTTCTTGCCGAAACAGAAACCTCTGACTTTGGCGAAGAAGGGGACACATACCTTGAAGCAGCTTATTCATTCCCAAATGTAGATGTATTCATGGGGCTAGGTGATGGACAATATACTGAAGATGGCGATTTTTCTGTCTGTAACATTGGAATTGGTACGTCAAAAGAAGTAAAACTTACCGAGAGCTTTTCACTACCTGTATCAGGTGCAGTTATCCTTAACCCATCAACTGGCGGATTCTTTATTACCGTAGGTATTTCATTGTAAAAAATAAAAAAAGAAAATGAAAAAGATTCAAGCAATAATTAGAAAAACCAAATTCGAAGAGGTAAAAGATGCCCTCAACGAAGCTGGAATAGAATTCTTCTCCTTTTGGGAAACACGTGGAGTAGGACAATCAAGGGAAGAACGGGTATACCGTGGTGTAGTGTATGACACAAGTACCATTGAAAGAATCATTCTCTCTATTATAGTACGCGACAAAAATGTTGAGAAAACTGTTTTGGCCATTATGAAAGCCGCAAGGACCGGCGAAATTGGTGATGGTAAAATATTCATCTCTAACATTGAAGAATCCTATCGCATACGTACTGGTGAATTCGGCGACGAAGCCCTTTACATCAAAGGAAAGGAAGAATAATTATTAACCCTAATTAAAGAGAAAAATCATGGAAGAACTTAGTATTTCTATTAATAACATATGGGTCTTAGTAGCAGCCTTTCTCGTGATGTTTATGCAACCTGGATTTGCAATGGTAGAGGCTGGTTTCACAAGATCGAAGAACACGGCAAACATTTTGACTAAAAACTTGCTGGACTTTTCGGTAGGTTCACTCGTATTCTGGTTGGTTGGATATACAATTATGTACGGTGATTCAATTGCCGGGATTATTGGAATGCCAAGCTTATTTTTCAACGATAACGGCATTGGCGATTATGCAAACAAAACTGATTTAATGTTCCAAACTGTTTTCGCAGCGACGGCTGCCACAATTGTATCGGGAGCAGTTGCGGAACGCACCAAATTTAGCTCTTATATCATATTTACTGTTGTTATTACATTATTCATTTACCCCATTTCCGGTCACTGGAAATGGGGAGGTGGTTGGCTTGATCAACTAGGGTTCCTGGATTTTGCAGGCTCTACCATCGTTCACTCGGTCGGGGCATGGGTAGGTTTAGCTGGTGCAATAATCTTAGGCCCCCGACTGGGTAAGTATGACAAAAACGGAAAAGCGAAAGCGATTCCTGGTCACAACCTGGCATTTGCTGCACTTGGGGTTTTCATTCTATGGTTTGGTTGGTTCGGTTTCAACCCAGGGTCACAGCTAGGTGCTGCTGGAAATGACAACACATTGGCTATTGCTCATATTGTTTTAACTACCAACCTATCTGCTGCAGGAGGTGCTATGGCCGCTCTTTTCATTTCATGGATCAGGTACAAACGCCCTGCCCTGTCAATGGGATTAAACGGAGCATTAGCCGGTCTGGTTGCTATTACGGCAGGTTGTGATATTGTGTCACCGGGATCTGCTGTTATTATAGGTATCATCGCGGGTATCATTCTTGTATTCAGTGTTGAATTCTTTGACCAGGTATTAAAAGTAGATGACCCTGTTGGTGCAATCTCAGTGCACGGCGTTTGTGGTGCCTTCGGGACAATTGCTGTAGGGTTATTTGCTACCGAAGGTGGTTTATTCTACGGTGGCGGGGCATCATTATTGCTAGCTCAGGTAATTGGGGTAGTTGCTGTATTTGCCTGGGCATTTGGAACAGGATGGATTCTGTTTAAAATATTAAAAGCTACAATTGGCATAAGAGTGTCA